>JAGCWQ010000043.1 GCA_017961765.1 Paludibacteraceae bacterium
ATTATTTCTTCTTGTGTGCATTTATTTTTACCTTTGTCCTAACCTTAGCCTGTGACGTTAACATTAGCTCAAAGATCGTCTGACTGTCGTCAGACATTGCCTGCAAATGTTTGCAATCTTTTTTGCAGGCAAAATAGATGCTGGTAGTTTCTTACCAGCATCTTCTTTTTTGTAGGATTTGCATCTCGCATATTTTTGAGACTAATGTCGCCTTGAATTAGCTTTAGAAAGTATTGCATTGTTTCATAGAAAAATAGAAGAGCTCAGGTTGCATGGATCTTTCTTTTAAGACCATTAGGATTGAATCTGTTTAAATTTAATTCAAAATGTCATTGGTGGAAATTCGTCTGCCCTATAGGCTTCCAGCCAATCCCTTCCACCTCATTTTTCTTCTATAACACGGCTTTCAGTTATATAAGAAAAGTTATATGAAATTTCCGTGCTCAGCTTGGCTATCCAATTTGTTGGGTAGATCACAAAACAAAAAGTGTGTATCAGAATTTAAACCGATACACACCTTTTGTTGTTAGGATGATGATTATTATCCTTATTTATCTGTTGACTTAATGACGTGTTCGTTGCCTACAACATATATGCCTGGATTCAAACCGTCAAGTGCTTTAGAACGTTTAACACCGCGCTTCATGCAAATACCAAGAACATTATAAACATCTACAAGCTCTTCGTTGCTAGTGGTTACATCTAGGCCGGTTGTCTCGAAGCTGGCGTCGAACTCGAATTCAACAGTCTGGTTGCATTGGTCTTTAACTTCAACCCTATAGTGTCCGCTTTCTGCGTTCCTCAATTCCAAGAATACAAAGTCGAAATAGTTGCCATTTTTTCCGCACTCATCCGTATAGAAAAGATCCTTGTCTCTTGATTCATTATTGCCTTCTGTTGCGACAGTAAAACGTGCCTCTAGTTTTTCATCGCGATAGACGTCAACTACATCTTTGTTCAGATAGTTGTTAATTAATAACATGATGTAATTTTTGCTTTCATCTATTACTAAACCAGGGATAGACATCGATGGCTTTTTGGTTTCATCGACGGTAACTTTGCCAAGACTCTTTGTTGAAAAAGGACAGTCTGTTAAAGTTTCTGCTTCTTCTGGGCTTACGAATACTTCGTATGTACCTGCAGGTACATCATAGAAAATTAAATTTCCGCCTCCATAATTTGAAGTGTATGCCTTTTCGAAGTTTTCACCCTTTATGGTGATTTTCAAATTTTGACCTTCAACATTACCAGAATAGCTAACCTGAATTTGACCATCATCATTGCCTGCACATTGTTGACGGTAACCATAACTTTGGGCCTTAAAATTAGAAAGATCCAATGGCGTACAGTCATCAATGTCGAATTCAAATGTGACAATTTGGTCGCACTTGTCTTTGACTTCAACCTTGTAGTGTCCGCCTTCCGCATTACCCCAATCCAAGAATACAAAGTCATATAAGCCTTTGTCAACAGGGCAGTCGGAGGTGTAGTGGAGACTTAATTTGTCAGAAGGATTGGCATCTGCAGTTTCTATAGGTTCTACCACCTTTTTTATTGCCTTACCTTCGTGATAGACAGTAACTTCGTTTCCTTTCAAATAGTTGTTGATTACTAATTGGAAGATTTTACGACCTTCTCCATTTACTATTTTCTCATCGATAGACAAACCTGCAGGGTCAATTTTAGTCTTTTTAAGAGAAGTGACATTGAGCTTACCCATGCTTTTAGGTTCTGCACATTCGTCGTTTTCTGCTTCTATCCATACTTCGTATTCGCCAACAGGAACATCGTAGTAAAGTAGGTTTCCTGTTCCCTTTATGTTTGTATAAGTTTTTGAATAGTTGTCTCCCTTTAGGGTAACCTTTGCAGATCCGCCATCAGGAATGCCTGAATAGCCAATTTGAACTTGTGCATTGTCAACGCCGGCACATTTTTGACGTGTGTCAGTCAAATTGAATACAACATTTGAGAGGTCTTCTATTGTTGTCAACTCGAAGTCGTAAGTCGCTTTTAATTTAGCGTTCTCGTTGACTGCAACAAAATCGTAATTTCCACCTTCCAAATTGTTGAACACAAAAGAGGCGACATTGCCGTTTACTCTACTTGGCTTTACTGCTTTACCGTTAAGAGTGGCTGTACACTCTGCTTCCCAGCCTGTAACCGTTATGTTGACCTCAGAATTTGGCGTGCTACAAGTATTGTCCTTTACCTTTCCTTCGATTTCCAGTGTTGGCTCTGTGTAACTCATTGTATTGCTTAAATCACTTGTTCCTTTGCCGTTATAAGTTGCTGATACAATGAAATTTGGAGACGTGACATCGCTAATAGGGACTGACATGTAAAAAGTGCCATCATCTTCGGCATCAAGTGTTTTTAAATACTTGGTCGTAGTCTTACGAAATCCTTTGTTTTCATATAGGTCAATAATGGCACCTGGTTCAGCGGTTCCTGATATAGCATATTTGTCTCCCTTTACAACTACTGATGTAATTTTGGGTACAGGAATCGGGTCTCCAGAAATGGCTTGGCTCAAGTGATTTTCACACATGAAACGGCATCGGCGTATGCCGGGTGCAACTTCTTCGTAATCTCTCAATACAATAAATGATTCATCATTTATAAAGTCGTTTTCCCATATAAGGGGGTATGGCTCTGTATATGTCAGATAAATATTGGCATGCCCAAGTTCTCCTATATGCTCGAATTTACAATTAAAAATCTCCTTTAGAGGTATCTTTCCACTTATACTATAACTATAGCATGAGAAAGTGCTATTTTTTATAGTTCCTATCTTGCATTCTTTACTTGCACTTGCAAGGATTCCGTCATCACAGTTGTTGAATTCACACTTGTATATATCATTAACGGTTACGTCTAATAGGGCAACTACGCATTCATTAAACTTAACATTAACTATTGAATCATACTCGCATTCTTGTAGGGCGTAATAGCAATTGTCGAATTCGCAGTTTTTGATTACGTCACATTTGTTAGGTCTGAATTGTAGTGTTCTTAACTCAGTTTTACTATAAAACTTACAATCACTTACCTCTTTAAAGTAACCGCCACTTACTAAGTTGATGTATTTATCGTTCTCATTATTAGAGTAAAAGGTGCAACCTGTCATTTTTGTTACCCAATATTCGTTTGCTCCACTAGCATGCTCAAAAGAACGATAACAATTAGAAAATATACAACCTTCTATCAATTTGATTGTGATTTCCTTATTGTCATTTCCTAACTCGAGTCCTCTGCAATTTGTGAAATTACATTTGGAGATTATACCAACGTTTTCAGTCAATATAAGATTGACGCCATAGAAATCACAGTTGTTTAAATAATCAATCTTGGCTTGATTGGCGTAAAAATAACATTTCTGTTCATTCTCCTTATCGGGAACCTTAAAGTCAACACCTTCAATACTGAATGCGCCAATATTGTAAAATTCAAAAGAGCGTTTCGGATAAACTGCAGGATATGCATTTAAGGTGATTTTATCATTGCCTACTATTCGTAATTCGGATAGACCACTGAATTTGAGAGGTCCGTTTAGCGTGATTTCACCTTCACAATCAAATACGATTTCCCATTGTCCATCTATATCGGCACTCACTATTTGTGCTGCGTCCATAATTGAACCCGAGTTTCCTGTACTTCCTGTTTTTTCTGAACTGGTTGTGTTAACCGTAAACGTATTAATCGCCTGTGTACAGACGGCGACTGACAACAACATAGATAAAGAGATAAATCTCTTAACTGATTTTGTAAAATTAAACATAATAATATTGAAAATTAATATTTAGCCTAAACCCCTAAATTGTTTTTTTTATAAGTTTTATCTCAAGAAACGTTTGTTAAGTTTTCCATATGCCAGTTTCCTAAAATAGGTATTGCCCAACAATTGGCAATAAATTTCGGCAAAAGTAAGAATTAAAAATGAGAGTGTCATCAATCTCGACGGATTTTTTCATGAGGCTTCATAAACGTAGGGTAGATTAAGGGAAAGGTGGTATCTCCTTTGGGAGTCAATTGGATTCTTTTTTTGTCAAATTATCAAAAAGTTTTGCAGAAATCGTCAGCTATACATGAAATTTCAATAATTTTGTCTTCTGTAATCATTATCGCATTGTTTTTCGGTTTGTTTAAATTTTTGTCACTTTGAAAATGTGAAAAATAATGCTAATCTTAAAATAATCAATTACTTAAATTTGTTGGATTGACGTTAAACAATATGTTGTGCCATGAATAATAGTGAAAACGAAAACATTACCAATGAATGGTTGAAAGCCAATACGAAAATAACAGGTTGGCTTGTGTTCTTCTTGTCGGTAGTAATGGGGTTTGGTGGCTTGACAAGGTCGCTTTCTCTAATAGCCGTTAATATGAGTGATTATAACAACAATTATTGCTTGGCTGCCATAGATATTTTTATGGGTGTTGCATTCCTGGCTATCTCTCTTTATGTTATCTATTCGTTTCTCAATAGATACCCAAATGCTGTGTTTTGGGCGAAGACAAATCTTATACTGATAATCGCATTATCACTATTGGGTCTCGTCACGTGGCAGGCTGAAGAAGAAAAGATAGCTGCGGTTTCCGGTTTGTTGGGAGGAGGTCTGTGGCTCTTGTATCTGATATGTTCTCGTCAAGTACAAGAGGTTATACCCAAATCGTTCAGAAAGGTTTCCATAGTGGATTGGATTGTTTTGTTCGCTATCATATTGATTCCTATAGTCTTGTGGGTTATTGGTGTAACTCAACTTCTTAAAGCAGTAGATACCACGGGTTCTCAGAAAACAGAGACCAGTGAAGGACTATCCCAGAATGCTGATTCTCTCTATTATGCAGAAACAGAACAAGTGAAATTCATCGTTCCAAAAGAATTTAGCTGTGATGCTAGTCTTGCTTATGACATAGAAGGTAAAGACCTTTATAGTTATGATCTTATGAACGAGGTTGATTCTTCCTACAGTATAGCCACCTTGTGTTCTGAATACAAGGCAGATAGTTCTTTCTCAAATCTTGACCGTCATTGGGAGGCTTGGAAAAAAAAGGAACATAAGGAGGTCTTTATGAACGACGTGGATCGAGGTGTGCAATCCTTAAATGGGAGCAAATGCTTGTACCGCATCTGTAAATATTATGATAAGGCCGGAGAGGATATGTACTGGAGATTCTATCTCTTGTTCGACAATGAAACAGGCAAGTCGTGTGTCTTTTCATCCTATGATGACGGAATCTCAACTAAGTATGTTGATGAAATATTGAACTCCATCCAATTTAAATAAATGTAAGGAAAGACAAATTTCGGAAATACCCCTAATACAATGAGAACCCAACAAATCACATCAGTTAACGCTACCGAGCAGATAAAAAGGCTTTATGAGACGGCATTCCCTGCAGACGAGCAGATTCCGTGGCACGATCTGATGCGCCTCGTCGAGGAGATGTCGTTAGACTTTACTGCCTATTACGACGAGGAGACATTCATTGGGTTCACCATTGTTTATCCCAGACCTTCGTTCAATTGGTACTGGTATTTCGCTGTCCGTGAGGATTTACGGGGCGAGGGCTACGGACAGCAGATCCTCACCCAACTAATTGAATACTATAAGGGACAGTCATGCGTGTTGGACATGGAGAGTCCTAACCAAGTCTGCGGGAACCAAGCCCAGCGCAAGCGACGCCATGCCTTTTACCTACGCAACGGCTTTCGCGACACGCACGTTTATCGTTCATTCGGTGACATAGAGATGACCGTCATGATGATGGGTGAAGGCACCTTTACCCAACAAGATTGGGACGATATTGTAGCTGAACTGAAGGAGCATTGGTGGATGGAATTGTAGAGAGGCAAGGCTTTGCGTCTCTACACATTATTTTTAAACCCTTAGAATTGAATCGTTAAATGAATTTTCCGTGGTCGATTTGACGAAAATTTTTGATTTTGTTTTTTTATACTCTTTTGATATAGTAATTTTGACTTGAAAAGAGTTTATCTTTCATAATAATTTTAATCAGTTATACCATAAAGTTATGAATAACAAGCATTTGTTTTTATTGGCATTGGCGGGGGTCTTCATCTCCTCCAGTTGTTCTGTAGCGGGACTCCGTGAATATGAGCCTTCAAAGGTTGAAGCTGTTAATTTCGAGAAAGATGCAGCGGGCTGGTATAGTGTACAGAAGAAGATGAAACAATCCAACTATACGTATAAATTAACTGCGGATGAAGCTAATATTTGGGAAGTTGGAGACGAAACAAAGGATGATTTTTGGCAGACGATTGGCGGTGGCGATAGTTGGTATAATGCGGGAGGCCCGTATGAAATTATTGCTTCCTCCTCGTTGAAGGATCAAGGCAAGTACTCCTATAAGGCGGGAAATGCCCATGATTTTAGCCTGAAGACGATGTGGGTGGAAGGTGCGAAAGGACAGGGTGTCGGTGAGTACCTGCTTTATAAGTTTAAGGATAAGTCGCCTCGTGTCACGGATATTATCATAGCAAATGGTTGTGTGCAGTCGGATGCTTTGTTCCACGCCAATTCGCGTGTGAAAAAGTTCAAGGTCTATTACAATGATGAGCCGATAGCCATTTTGAACTTGCGTGACGTTATGGGTCTCCAGACGTTTAACATCGGTACGCTCGGTTATGGCTGGGAGGATGAGAAGAATGCCAAGGATTGGACCTTGAAGTTCGAGATTATGGAGGTCTATCCTGGTTCCAAGTATGAAGACACAGCCATTTCGGAACTCTATTTTAATGGTTTGGATGTCTTGTGTTTCGTGAAAGGTACGAAGGTGAAGATGGCTGACGGAACGGAGAAGAACATAGAGGCTTTGACTAAGGGCGATTTGGTGGCTGTTCCTTCGGCTAATGGTTCCTTGAGTGTGGATACGGTGAAGAGTGTGGCAAAGGCCTACCATAAGAGATATGTGACCTATCATTTTAAGAGCGGCAAGAGCTTGACTTGTACGCCAGACCATGCAATTCTTTCAACGAAGGGATTGGTATCCTATGACCCTGGAAAGTCTGGGCAATATGCTAATTTTAAAGACGTGAAGAAGATTCAGGAAGGAGATGAGTTCAAATTGGCGGACGGTTCTGTTGACGTTTTGGTGAAATGTGAGGTTGCGGATGCTCCACAGGAGTCTTATACGGTAACACGTTTGTCGAAAGGGGACATTTTCGTTGCCAATGGCTTCTTCGTGAAGACGGAGGTTTTGAATAAATAATGTGATTAAAATAGAAGGATAATTGTATGAATGAAAATGTGTTGCCGGATAGCACGGTGGTTGATTCTGCTGTGGCGAAGGTGCTGAATCCGGAGATGATCGCTAACGGAAATTACCAAGATATGTTGGATTTCCTATGGGAGAAGGGGCTTGACTTGTTACTTAGTTTGGGAACTCGAATCCTGCTTGCAATAGTCGTCTTTTTCATCGGGCGTTGGATTATCAACCGTCTGAAGTCGGTCTTTGCGAAGATGTTGGAGAGACGGAGTGTCGAAGTCTCATTGGCTTCTTTCCTGAAGAGCCTGGTGAATGTCGTTCTGACCTTCTTCTTGATTGTCTCGATTATCGGAATATTGGGAATTGAGACCTCCTCGTTCGTGGCTCTCTTTGCTTCTGCCGGTGTTGCCATCGGTATGGCATTGAGTGGTACGTTGCAGAATTTTGCGGGAGGTGTGATGATTCTTCTCTTTAAGCCCTTCAAGGTAGGTGACTTCGTAGAGGCGCAAAGCGTGGTCGGCGTGGTTAAGGAGATTCAAATCTTTAATACGATTTTCAATACGTTGGACAACAAGGTGGTCATCGTTCCTAATGGAGGTTTGTCAACGGGTATCGTGACCAACTATTCGAAGGAGGAGAACCGTCGGGTCGATTGGGTTTTCAGCATTGCCTACGGGGATGATTACCAGAAGGCAAAGAGCGTCATCGAAGATTTGTTGGCGGCTGATGCTCGTGTTTTGAAAGAACCGGCTCCGTTTGTGGCCTTGTCCAAGTTGAACAGCAGTTCTGTCGATTTGACGGTTCGTGCTTGGGTGCTTGCTGCGGATTATTGGGACGTTTTCTTTTCAATGAATGAAAAGGTCTATGAAACGTTCAGAGCGAAAGGTCTTAACATTCCGTTCCCACAAATGGATGTCCATTTGCATCAGAAATGATTCGTTGCCTTTGTGACGTGTTGCGTCACTGTCGCAAAGGAGGTAATACAAAAAGAATTGAAGGGGGTGTAGGCCCCCTTTGATTTTATAAATCGCTTCTCTTTCCCGATAGGGCTGTCTGTGAATCTCTTACAGACAATTGGTTAATCCTGGGGATAGAAGGTAAACACTATGGTTAATCCTGGGAATAGAAGGTAAGCACTAAGGCAACAAGTGAGCAAAAAAACGTTTCCGATGGATTCCGATTCCTTTTTTAGAAATCTGGCTAATAAACCAAGCACAACTAGGGCTGGTGTTGTCCAAATTTGCTCCTTATATAAGCCGATGAGAATTATAGCCAATGGAAAAAATAGTAGGATGGATAGCGCTATGAATAGAACTTTAGCGATTCTCGACTCCTCACTTTTATAATAGCTGAATAGACCTAATGAGGGTATGGTAAGAAAGAGGGCTGTGTTTCGGAACCAGATGCTAAAGGCTCCTCTTGTTGAATCCCATTTTATTATGTTGTCTATACAAAGGTATAGAAGCACACTAAAGAGCAATATAAGCAAATAGGCTACAATTGGGAGGAATGCGGGGTGTTGAGAATAGGGGAAGCGTTTCATGGCATTGACGATTCTTATTGTTGGTATTTGTTATAAGGGTAGAGGCGTTCTGAGAAAAACGTCTCTACCCTGAATTTTATCGGAAAATCTCTTTGACTGTATCCTTCCCTTTGTAGTTTACATGTTTCTGGTTCTCAAGATATTCCATCAATAGGTCGGAGCATACTTTGAAGAGGCTCTTTTCGTCTTTTTCGTGAGGAAAATCGCAGATGGAGGCGATGTAGCTGTTCACAACGACTTTGTATCTCTTCTTCATGTCAAACGCTTTCCCGTTCTCTTGGAATAGCTTAAGACCTTTCACCTTTTGGTTGTTCTTCTTGTCGATGGTGATTTCGTATTTTGCACCGGAAATCACAGGCGAACGGTCTTCGTCGTGGAGACGGCAGTCGATGAGCAGGCTCTTCAACTCCTCTCCTGTCAGTTCGTACATCACGGCCTCGTTGCCGAATGGGTCGAGGCGGAGCAGGTCATTGACGGTCATCGTTCCCTTCGGAAATTCGCCGTAGCGGATGCCTCCGAAGTTTTGGATGGCAATGTCGGCGTCGGTCATCTTTTGCAATCCGTCGCAAAGCAGGTAGCCCAGCTCGTTGAAGGTCGTCAAGTCCTCGTCTATGGTGACGACAGGGCGTTGCAACTCTTTGTTGTCGCTGAATTTGTCTACCATTGCTTGTATTTCAGGGACGGACTTGTTGAATTTTTTGACGGGTACCAAGTGGGTCGTCTTATTCACCACTTTGTGGTTCTCCACCTCAATCTGCGTATGGGAGAGATACTTCAACTTGTTCTCTGTTTGCGTGATGAGTACTCCGTTGTGGATTTCTGGTTTGTCCAGTTTAGTGTGGGAGTGGCCGCCGATGATCAAGTCGAAATAGGGGAATTTCTTTGCGAATTCCACATCCGCCTCAAAGCCGCAGTGGGTCAACAAGATGAGTATATCGCATTGTTCGCGCATCCATTTATATTTGGCGATGGTCTCCTCTTCGGGGTAGAACTTTATGCCTTTGATGTTGTTCGGATGAGTGTCGGGCAACCCGTTGGTCCCCCGTTGGATGATGCCGAGAACACCGATGCGGACGCCGTTCCTTTCGAAGAACTTGAAGGGTTGCACGTTGATCTTTAGCGTGTCGTTCGGGTCGATGTTGGCGCAGATGTATTTGAAGTTCGATTGGTTGGACTGAGAGCGGAATCCAGTGACCGTTGCGTCGAATTCGTGGTTTCCGATGGCGGATCCGTTGAAGCCGACGGCATTCATGAGGGCTGTCATCGGGTAGGAGGGGTCTTCATACCGGTCGTTGAGCGGGTTGCCCGTCCGGTTGTCTCCTGCCGAAAAGACGAGGAGTTCGGGGTCTGTCTGGCGGATGCTATCTACTATGTAGGCCAATTTCGGGAAATGTTCGATACTGGCGTGCATGTCGTTGACAGACAAGATGTTTATTGTCTTCTTCTCTTGCGCTTGTAGGCAACTGCCGAAGAGGAGCGCGAGAAGCGTTGCTTTCAGAAATGCTTTCATTGCTCTTTTAGGATAACGGTTATGGATGATTCTTTGCAGAGGCTACCATCAAGGTCGATGGTGTGTCCCTCGCTGTCTCGAATTTCGGCGCTATGGATCAGCGACAAATCTTTTTTCTGTCTTGAAAGGTACCTTGTGACGGCGTCTTTTACCTTCGCACCTTCGAAGATGCGGATTTTCTTCTCGTTGACGTAAATATTCATTGGAAGAGAATTTGAGGGATAGAAAAAGCAAAAGGCAAAAACGAGTGCCGTTTCTGCCTTTTGGATATCATGAATTTGTTCTTACTATTTAGAATTGAACCGTAGGCGCTTGGCTAGCCTTCTCGTCAGACTTGAAGTAAGGGTGGCTCTTCATTCCGAAGATGTTAGCCACGAGGGAGCCTGGGAATACGCGGAGATCAGTGTTGTATTCTTTTGCCGTTTCGTTGTAAACGCGGCGAGCCTCCGTGATTCTGTTTTCTGTTCCTTCCAATTGAGCTTGCAACTCCCTAAATTGCTCGTTAGCCTTCAATTCAGGATAGTTCTCTGAGATGGCCATCAAACGACCGAGGGCACCGCTCAAAGTGCTTTGTGCAGCTTGCATCTTAGCCAAGTTTTCTTCGCTCAAATCGTCGATGTCGAGCTTGATTTGAGTAGCTTCTGCTCTTGCCTTAATTACGGCTTCGAATGTCTCTTTTTCGTGAGCTGCATATCCCTTAACTGTGTTGACCAAGTTAGGAATCAAATCCATACGACGTTGGTATTGTGTTTCAACGTTAGACCATGCAGTCTTTACACCTTCGTCTTTTGTTACAAGACCGTTATAAACACCGATTGCCCAAAAAACGAGGGCAACAAGACCTCCAATTACAATTAATGCTGTTTTGTTCATTTTTCTTCTTTTTATGTTATTAATTATTGTTTTTTTTAGAATCGGGAGCCTGCACCGCCTCCTCCAAAGTGTCCTCCACCGAAATGACCTCCAGGATCGCTGATGTCTCCGCCGAAGCTACCGCTGCTGAATCCGCCTCCACTGCTTCTCGTTCCTGTGGCTATGGTGTATGGACGTTTCACGGTTTGGCCGCAATATTTACATACATATACGTCTTCGTAACGTTTGTAGGTTGATGTCTCTGCCAACAGCGTACAAGATTTCTTCTCCAAACCGATTTTCTTGCAGTTCGGGCATTTCTTCATTTTCCGTCTGATATACCAAGAAAGGAGTCCTGTCAGACCGAGGAATCCCAATATGTTCATGAAAATGTCGGAGTCTCCACCTTCGTCGTCAATCTCTGGCTTCATGGAGCCGTCGAGATAGCCGCAGACGGCGCGGACACCCGCTGTCATGCCTTTGTCGTAGAGTCCTTGGCTGAGCGCCTCGTTCATATATCGGTTTTGAATACGTTTGCAGATGGCATCTGGCAGATAGCCTTCCAATCCGCTACCAGTGGCAAATTGGATGCAACGGTCCTTTGTTGAGAGAAGAATCACCAATCCGTTATTTTTCTTTTTTTGACCGATTCCGTGAAGGTTACCCAAGTCTGTCGCAAATTGGAAGCAATCGCCGCTTTCAATCTTCTCGACGGCGACGACCACAATCTGGATGGAGGTGCTGTCTTCCAAATACTCGATCATAGCATCCATTTGTGCTACGGAGTCTTCAGATAGAATGCCGTCGGGGTTGCATACATACCGGGTACTGTCTTCCAAATAAACCATCTTTATCTCGTTCACACTTTTGTAAGTGGCAGCATAAGTGGTTATGGCACAGAATAGTGACAGTAGAATGTAAGTGATTCTTTTCATTCCTAATTCTCAATTGAGCGGGAGAGAACCAGCCCCTCCCACATGTTTTTTATTGTTTTACATACCAATCGTTCATGCAAATCTTGTCGAAACTGTTTGCACGAAGGACATAAACACCCGTAGAAAGGCTTTCAGGAGCTCTTTCTATGTAGTAGATCTCGATGGCATTATCTGCAGACTCCAAAACGCAAGCGATGCTTGGAGCGTTCTTGATGTTGTCCTCGTCATCTACATTCCAAATGATCTTTCCGTCTTCCTCCAATTTCATCGTCTCATCGTTAGTAAGGAAAGTACCATCTTCTTTGACTGCGATGACGGAAGCTGTGACTTGGTTGTCTTTTGGCTTGAATTGAACTTGGTAGAGGTTGACCGTGTTGTTGTTGATGTTGGCCAGCCACTCCGTATGCTCAATGTCCATTCCATATTTCTCGACCAACTTGGTTTGGATGCTGTCGTCCATTCTCCTAATGTCGTTCCAGCTCTTCTTGTCGGCGAAGCTGAGGACTTGCCTGCTAGCCATGGCCTTCTCTGTGAAAGCGACAGGCACCAAGTCGAACCATTGCGTATTCAATTGCTTGGATAGCTTGATGGTCTCTTCTTGGTCGATAGGGACGAAGAGTGGACCTCTCATGTTCTCGAATTTCTCGGGAACATACATGCCGGCGTCGCTACCGCAGAAAAATTCTCCCGAAGCAATTTTCAAGACGAAATCCTTCCACAAGAATTTGGTGTATTCTTTGGCATTGCTGATCGTATCGTTTTGATCTGTAGGGTGTAAGAATTGTTTCCTAAACTGGTCTGAAACGAGGAACATCGGATCACTCTCTTGTCTGACGTAGTTGCCATCTTGGTCAACTTTAGGCCAAACGGCTATGGCCTCGTTCTCGTTTGCCTCGGAATTGTTATCGCTTGGTTTATTGCTGTTTTGGCATGATGCAAGGAATGCAAGAGCGGAGCCTAATAAAAGTAATTTTTTGTTCATTCGATATTTCTTTATAGTGTTACTAAATAGCTTGAACTAGCAGATAAAATCTGGGTCGTTCTTGGTTTAGAGGGAGTTGTGTGCTTCTCCTACCTTTCCTAATGCAAAAATATAAAACTTTTAATGGTTTTTCCGCTTTTTCTGCCAAAATAATGATTAGAAACGGATATTTATTTAGTGAATATTTTTTTTGCCACAATGGGTACGCCCTTCCTATGCCTTGAATTGAGTTATTCCCATACTCGAAGCATCGGAATAGGATGCTTCTCTACGCATTTTTTCATCAGGTTCACCCAACTTTTGCAATGGTCCAATATGATGGAGTCGGAGGTGATGACATTCTCCTTTTCCCACAGCGTTCTATCTACTTCTTTCAATATTTGAATGTCCAATTTGAACGGTTGTTTTTCTCCAATTTCGGCGATGAGCGTCATCAGTCGTCCCGAGTTGGAGACTGGTTCGTCAAGCAGGATGTGTACTTCCGCCACCTCCATTTCCGCCAAGGTGTCCAAAAGAATCCGTACCGCTTCTTCCGTCTCCGGAATTATTCTGTAGGACCCCCGCAGGGCGGCAAGGTCGCGGATTGTCCCGTCCATGCACTCAAACAGCAAGGAGTCGCTCAGCATAACCTCCAGAGTGATAATGGTGTTAAAACCGTCTATCCAAATTTCTTCGTTGCCAATCGATGATTTCTCCTTCTTCCTACGGTTGTTCAGTTGTTCGGTAGTGGCTATTCCTCGTGCAATGGCAAGTCGTTGACGCTCGGAAAGCGAAAAGTGGTTTCCTACAAAAGTAGAGGCTGTTTTAAGGTCATAGCCCTCGTTTATCAGATAGCTGATGTGTCGGGAGGCCGTTCTTATTTTCTCCAAGGCTTGGGACGAGAATTTTTTCTCATCTTCAGGCAAATATCCTCGTTTTGCATCCATTCTCTTCCTCCTGATTTATTCTAGCAATTTTCCGACCAACGTCCATATTGGCTCGTTGGAATACATCTGTGTGTTGTTCTTTTTTGCATGGCTTGATACGGTTTGCCGTTCCGCTCCGCTCTCGATGAGGAAGTTGAAAATCCTCAGCAAATCTTCGTCTTGTTCGTCCGAATGTTTAAACCCAGTGTATTGGGGATCCGGGTAGATGCTGTTGGCGGCAAAAAGGATGCGGCTGATGACGCCGTTGTTGTAGTAATCTGTTTTTTTCAAATCGGCACCGTGTTCCACAACCGCTTTTAAGAAAGCAAAAGCTTCGTCGGCATCTTCTTTTGTATGTTTCATCTGGTATTCGTTGGTTGCTTTGTCCAACTCGATTCTTCGGGCATTGAGAACTGCAACCTGTGCCACATCGAATAAAACAGGATCTGCCTGGTAGCGTTGAATCTCTTTGGGCTCGATGAAATTCACGTCCGCGCCATGCTCTAAAAGGTACCATGCTATTTTTCTGTGCCACCCGGTGGTGACGGCCACTTGTAGCGGCGACATTCCTTTGGTGTCGACTGGTTTCTTGGGCGCTATTGTGTTCACGCAAGAAGGGTCAGCCTCGACAAGAGCCTTGACCTTTTCGAAATCATCGTTTCTTATGGCATCAAAAATAGTCATGATTAAGAATATTAGAGGTTATATAAGTGTATGTTTAGAGCAAATTTATATAAAAATAGGTATTGTCGCATTGTTTTCTTGTGGCAAAGAGGGTCGTTTTGAGGATGGAGAATCGTAAGTGTTTAAATAGTAGATGGTTGACTTTGTGTCGGAGTGGGAGAAGTCGTTCTGTTTTACATTTTGAAGTAGCCTCTTTTGGTTACAATTTAGTTTTTTAAGAGAAGGTAATTCGTCATTCTGTTCAATCTTGATGCAAATTTTTAAGAAAATGTTGTTTGCTATGCAATATTTCACACTTTGCCTCGTTGAATAGTTGTAGATGGTTTCTTCTGGATTGATTTGTGATGTTTGAACTGCTTTTGGATTGAATATTGGGCGAAAAGAGGGGTTGATGTGAGGAAGTAAGAAAGAACGCTGCTATATTATTGTGAAAAAAGTTTTGGTTCTCCACTCCGAATTAATTAGTAGGGGCCACACGTAGTCAACAAGAGTATTAATTTAAACGTGATTGGATGGATAGAACCTTTACCCAAATTTTAGAGGATGTCGAATTGTCCCGTAATAATTCGAACGAGAAGCAGGCGGAAGTCGAGCCTTCTCAGAAAGCATTGAACTTCATTCGTCAATTTGCGAGGGCATATAAAGTATGTCAGCCTAAGTCGGCAGACCTCCCTGCATTTTCAATGATGATGAATTGATGGTTCATCAAGTAAAAATGAAAGCGAGAACGTCTCTCGACGGCCTCGCTTTTTTATTGCAAGTTTAGTAATATGATTAAAAACATCAGGTTGCTAAACTTCAGGGTGAAATTTTTATTTTCTCCTGTCCGTGATCGTTTTTCATTTATGTCTTTATCCGAAAAAAGTCTCGTTGATGCTTTTGTCTCGGATACCTTGGTGGTTTGGTTCATGTCGCAAATATCGAAAAAGAACTGGATTTAAAGTTTAATGAAAAATTCAAAAAGATGTATAAATTTTTCATTGGCGCTTTTGTGGTTTGTTTTGTCGTTAAGGATTTAATGCTTTTTCCCATAAGTACAAGGCTATGCGTCGGTTCGTGACTTTTTAGTTTGGATTTTTGTGTCACAAGGGTATTCCCGAATTTTTAAATTCTATACTCACTCTTATTGGAATTAGATTGTGTGGGTATCGAATTATTTTTTATTTTTGCTTTTGGTCTAAATATAAAATGAGTTTATATAAAAAATAAGTTTATGAGGTGGTTGAGATGGGTTCTTGCTATGATGGCTTGCTTCTGTTGCCTTGGGGCAATGGGGGCTAAGCATTATGTGTCGTTTGATCACTATTCGACGCAAAATGGTTTGAGCTGTAATTTCGTCACTTCCATCGGTCAAGACAACGAGGGCTTTTTATGGGTCGGAACTGCCTATGGGTTGAACCGTTTTGATGGTTCCAATTTCAAAATTTACGTTCCCGGTTCGGATGTTAATCTTTTGCGTAGTGATATCACTTCAGTGTATCTCTTCCCCAAAGGAAATCTTTTTGTTACAGGACCATACGGAATGTTGCAGTCGTATGACGAACCTGCGGATTCCTTTGACGATAGACGATTCCCTGGCTTGTCGGAAGGAGGAGGAGTGAGGATGATTGTCGGCTTCCAGCAGTTGCGTGACTCTCTTATCTATATGCAGACGACGGGAGGCTTTTTTCAATATGACCAGACTGGTAAACTATTGGATAATAATCCTTTGCGAGATTCTACCGCCCGTTATTTCGTCGAGGCTGTCTTCTTGGACAGATGGAATCGATATTGGATCGGTTCTTTTGACGGACTCCATATATTGGATAAGGATGGCAACCACTTGAAAAACATAGCGTTCACCTCAGAAAGGGTCTCAATCTCCTCTATTTTGGAGATGGATGAAAATCGTCTGTTGGTTGCTTCCAAGGAGGGCGATTTGTGGCATGTTGAGTTGGGAAAGGATGGCTCAATTTCCGAACCTGTTCGAATTACCGTGGAGTTTAGAAGCATCACGAAGATGCTGAAAGACAGGCAGGGAACTGTTTGGATTGGTACCTTGGGTCATGGCCTTTGGCGGATGGACCGTTGGCTCCATTTTGAAAAGGTACTTCCTCCTAACGAGCAGGACGGATTGCAGCAGGTTCATGCTATCTTCGAGGATAAGGCGGGGAATATTTGGATCGGTACGCAGCACTCTGGTTTGTGGCGATACCGTGACAATGGAGGCGAAGGCATTTTGCACTCATCCCTTTTAGGTTTCCCTAACGTGAATGTCTCTTGCTTTATCGAGGAGCCGGATGGAAGTCTCTATGTCGGTTCGGATGGACACGGACTTTTCAAGGTGTCGGAGAATTTGGTTGTGAAGCGTCATTGGCTACGAAAGGATGGCATACCGAGCAACTCGATTCTCTCGTTCAGTCGCAAGGCGGATGGAAACATTCTCTTCTCTTCGTGGTCGGGCAGTCTGGCCACCTTGAATCCTCAAACGGAACATATAGCTGCCGTCCCTTACGACGGAATCCAGCAACCCTCTATCAATTCTAAGTGCGTGCGTGTGATGCGCGATGGTGAGGTGTGGGTCACTGCCTTGGGCGATGGTGTCTATCGTTCTAAGGGACAAGGAAAATGGGAACATATCGATTTCTGGTTTACGAAAGATTCTCGTGATGCTTGGATTGATGGCATGGACGAGACGAAGGATGGTGTGAAATGGTTGGTTGCCGGACATCATATCTGGCGTTATGACCATGGAAAATCTGATTCGTTGTTCCTCGTGGAGCCAAAGACGGATCCGGATCCGAACTATTTCTATGACGGAGCTTGCGATAGCGAGGGGGGCTACTATGTGGTTTCCAATAAGGCGGTCTTCTATTGTGCTCCGGATGGAAAGTCCATTGAAATGGTAGATTATCTGCCGAAAGGGCGTTATAGTGCGGCCTTCTTCTCTGTTGACGGTACTTTGTGGTTGACGGGCTCGTTGGGCATACTCTGTGTGGATGTGAAAAATAAGACGTGGCGTTCCATCCCGTTGGAGGCAGGACGTTTCGGAAAGTACTATTTCTTGTCTAGGGCGATATTCCAAAATTCGGATGGATGTTTGTTCTTCGGTTGTTCGGATGGATTCATTTTCTTCAATCCTTCCAAGATGCGGAAGAATTTTCCTGTCGATCGTTTGGCATGGGACAATCTTTGGGTGGATGACGACCAGCATACGCATATAGAGACGGATCAGGTGACGTTGAACCATGGGGAGACGCAGGCACGCATCTCTTTTGATTTGTTGAATTTCTCGGGCGTGAACGATTTGGTTTGCCAATATCGGATTGTTGGCTTGGACGATCGTTGGCATCTCTTGGATAAGCATGAGGTTCAGTTCGGTTATATTCCGGCTGGCAATTATACGTTGGAAGTGGCTGCCTTCCATGCAGGGTATGAGCCTGACAAGCAGATTATCTCCTTGTCGGTGAAGGTTTTGCCGCCTTGGTGGATGTCTGTCTGGTTTTGGACATTGGCGGTCTTGGCGGTCTTGCTGATTTTCTTGGCGTTGGTCTATGCCCGTTTCAAGGTCTTGGAGCGTCGTCAGCAGTATCTTCAATCTATGGTCGATATCCGTACGGCGGATTTGTTGAAGGCCATGAAGGATAAGGATCGTCTTGTTTCGATCGTGGCGCACGACCTGAAAAATCCGATGTTCTCCATTGTCTGTGGTTTGCAGATGTTGAAGGAGAAGGCGAGCCGAGGCTTGTCTCAGGAATCCCGCTCCATCTTGACAACGGTCAGCCAGTCGGCTGTCAATTTGCAGAAGGAGTTGGTGCAGTTGCTGGATTGGACCTCTTCTCGGCAGAGCGAGGCGGTATGCCAGCCTTCCGATGTGGATTTGAAAGGTTTGGTGGACGATGTGATTGGCTTGCTTCGTGGATTGTGTGAGAATAAACTCATCACAGTTTCTGTCAATGCGCAGCTTACGCACTATGCCTATGTCGATCCACGGATGATTGGTACGGTTATCCGAAATTTGATGAACAATGCCGTGAAGTTTACGCCTAAGCGGGGAACTATTACGATCAATCTCCTTTCCGAAGGTAATCGGGCAAAACTGGAGGTGCGTGATTCGGGTGTCGGAATGAGCGAACAGCAGATTACTGCCTTGCTGAGCGGAGGAGGTGTCTCTACGCGTGGCACGGAAAACGAGTTGGGTACTGGTCTCGGGTTCCGTATCTGTACGGAGTTTGTGGCTATCAACGGTGGTGACATCCATATCGATAGTAAGGTCGGGGAGGGTACTTGCATCTCTGTCTTGTTACCTCTCTCTGAGCGTAGCCTTTCGGAGAATCCTCCAAAAGAGGAAGCCCAGCCAGAGGAGGAACCTTTGAAATTGGATATCTCGGAGTATGCCGATTTGCTTTCTGGCAACGATTTGCTTATCGTGGACGACGATCCGATGTTGCGTCTGAGTATTCGTAACCTCCTGTCTCCTTATATGAATGTGTTGGAGGCGGAAGATGGCGAGAAGGGACTCGAATTGGCTTCCTTGCATATTCCGGACATCATTCTTTCGGATGTGGATATGCCGAAGATGGATGGTTTGGAGATGTTGAAACGGATCCACGAGCAGAAATCGACCGTCCACATACCGACGCTCATCTTGTCTGCCAAGAATAGTGACGAGGAACGAATCGGTGGTCTCTCCATCGGTGCGATAGATTATATCTCCAAGCCTTTTAGCGAGGGCGAGCTTCTCTTGAAAATCAAGAATATACTTCTCTGGAGGCGGAAGCAGCAGCAACGTTTCTTGACGGGCAATTGTGCACGGGATAACGTGGAAGCTTCCATTGATCCGCTTCTGAAGTCGGTTTTGTCTATCATCGAGGAGAACTACACCAATTCTGAGTTCTCTGTGGAGGATATGTCTAAGATGTTGTCCATCAGTAAATCGACGCTGATTAGAAAGTTGAAGTCGATTACTGACAAGACGCCGATAGAGATTTTAGGTGAGTTCCGGTTGAACAAGGCCGATGCCTTGTTGCGCAAGCAAGGGCTCTCGGTTAAGGAGGTTGCCTTCCAAGTCGGGTTCAACGACCAATATTATTTCAGTCGAAAGTACAAGGAGTATTTCGGTTATCCTCCTTCTAAGGTTTGATTTTGACATTTCATTAACGAGACAGATCCAATTGGAAACGATTAAGACGATAATTTCGGAGACAAGTGCGTTGCTGTGGGGATGGCCCCTCATCCTCCTCTTGGTGGGTACGCACATATTTTTGACAATAAGGTTACGATTTCCTCAACGTTACATATTTAAGGCCATTCGGCTGACTTTCTCCAAGGAGCAGGGAACCAGTGGTGACGTCAGTGCCTTCAGTGCGCTTGCGACAGCCTTGGCGGCCACCATCGGTACGGGAAACCTTGTCGGGGTGGGAACTGCGATTGCCTTGGGAGGCCCAGGTGCGGTCTTCTGGTGTTGGATCACGGGAGTCTTAGGCATGGCTACCAAATATGGGGAGGGCTTGCTCGCCGTAAGGTTCAGAGTCAGAACTTCCAATGGGGAGATGCTGGGCGGTCCTATGTATGCCTTGGAAAGAGGCTTGGGGCTTAAATGGATGGCTGTCCTTTTTTGCATTTTTACCGTGCTCGCTTCGTTTGGAATAGGAAACATGGTGCAGGCCAATTCCGTCTCCAATCTTTTGGAGGCAGACCTTGGCGTCAGTACGACCTATACAGGAATTGTCCTTGCCCTCCTTGTTGGGTTAGTTATGCTGGGAGGAGTGAAAAGCATATCGAAGGTTTGTGGACTATTGGTTCCTTTTATGGCGTCGTTCTATATCTTGGGTTGTTTTTACATCCTCTGTTGCAACTATGAGTATTTGGGTACTGCCATTTCGACTATTGTCCGTTCTGCTTTCAATCCGCAATCGGCAGGGGCGGGGTTTGTTGGTGGAATGTTGATCAACACTATACGTTATGGTATTGCACGGGGATTGTTTTCCAATGAGTCGGGTATGGGTTCTGCCCCTATTGTGGCTGCGGCGGCAAAGACGAAGAATCCCGTTCGCCAGGCTTTGGTATCCATGACGGGAACCTTTTGGGACACGGTGGTCATCTGTGCGATGACAGGTATCGTTTTGGTCAGTAGCATCGCCGCTCATCCAGAGATGGACTGTAAGGAGGGGGTAGGGATGATGTATGCGGCATTCGGTACCATTCCAGTGGTCGGTCCGACTGTCTTGGTGGTAGGACTTTTCACCTTTGCCCTTTCGACAATATTAGGTTGGTCCTACTATGGAGAGAAATCCATTGAATATTTGGGCGGAAAGCGAGTCATCCTTGCCTACCGTCTTCTCTTCGTCGTCGGAGCCTTTGTCGGGTCCATCTTGACCTTGAACATCGTTTGGGATTTTGCAGACATTATGAATGGTTTGATGACCATACCGAATTTGATATCGTTAATCTTGTTGTCTGGCATTTTGGTGAAGGAGACCCGCAAACATCTTTGGAACCCCAACGGATTGGAGCGAAGTCACAAAAGTGAGTTGGACATTGCGCTTTTGAATCGAGAGAAGGCTTTGAAGAGGGGGCGAAGGAGTGCCAAACCGTAATGCTTTCAGCTAATGTTGGGTGGATATGACAAGAAGGGGCGTTTGTCTATTGGTAGGAATTGTAGAGACGGAATGTTTTTCGTCTTTTTTTGTTATAATTTGTTTGAAATCAATGTTTTGCATTGTTGTGTAATACATGGGGCGAAAAATTTTTCGCCCCTACGATATTTTATCTGTGAATTCGAAAATTCTTTCCCCTGATCTGGGGTTGTTGCGGTATTATGCATTTACCATTAGTTCTATTCTGCATCGGTGTTCCTTTGTCTTTTCGTCGTAGCTGATGCCTACGAAAAGCAGGTCGCCCTTGTAGTTGTTCAAGGCTTGGCAGTAATTTTTCTCCTTGATTTGTTGTAAGGCGCTCTCTGCACTCTTGTTGTGCTTCAGTTCGATTACTAGGGCAGGAATGTTGGGCAGATAAGGAATCAACACCAAATCCGCATATCCTTTGCCCGTTGGCAACTCCTTGAATAGCGTGTAGCGAGTATTGGCGTAGAAATAGGCTAGACAGATGGCGCTCTGGAAGCAATGTTCGTCATTGTAGGTCAATGGGTTGGTTACTTCCGTATGGGCGGCGTCGAGCGCACGGGCAACTGCCTCCTCGTTGCCGTTGATGGTGTCGTCGAGGAGTTTTTTTGATGCGTTGATGATCTCCATCAGTTTCTTGTAGTCGGGGCTTAGTTTGATTGATCTTACCCACTCTTGCCGCACCTCCTCGTTGGGGATGCTACAAGTCTGCTCCTTCCTATTGTAGGAAAGATAGCCTAAGTGTATCAAGTAGGTGAAGACATCGTCTTTGGAGTAGAAACAGTCCATCGTGTTCAGGTAGGAATGCACATCCACCTCCACACTGCCGCCTGACATCATACTGATCACATCCTGACGGATCCCCTCGAAATCTAGGAGGATATAGTCTTTCAGTGCCTCGAACGAACCAGTTGTGGACCAATAACTGTCAAATTCTCGGTCCAAAAGGGCTGTTACGACAGACAGAGGGTTGTACATGTCGGCTTTTTCGCTCAACATGTAACCGTCATACCAACGGGCGCACTCGTCGGCATCCATGTCGTATTCCTTGCAGAGCGCCACCACCTCTTCCTTCGTAAAACCTATATGTTCGGCGAATTGGCGGGGGCGTATCATCGTGTATTCCTTGAACTCATTGAGCTTCGACTGTACCTTATCCCTAACGATTGGAATGATACCCGTGATGTAGGCGAGGGCGATGGCGGGACGAATAGTGGTATCCTTGAATAAACCATTAAGAAAGCTCAAATAGGTGTCGAACAATGTTTGAGCCACTCGTTCCCTCACTAAAACATCGTATTCGTCGATGATTATGACGAATTTCTCTCCCGTCTTGGCATATACTTTAAGGATACATTGGTCCAATGACTCTCCCTCTTGGAATGATAAAGCAGGAAATGCCTCCTTGAATTCATCAAGTAATGTTGCGTGAATGTCTGCCAGCAGATGATCTGTCCTGTCTTTTTGTATAGCTCTCTGGTACCAACCGTTCAAATCCAGCTTGATGACGTTGAACTTATTCAAGTATTTGTCATAATCGGGCGCTTGTCCGAGTTTCAGTTGGCTGAAAACCTCTTTTGTGTCGCAACCTTTTGAGTAGTAGGCTGATATCATGTTTCCTGCCATGCTCTTACCGAAACGGCGGGGGCGGGAGATGCAGACAAAATCCTCCTTGGTACTGACCAGTTTGTTCAGTTCCTCTATCATCAAGGATTTGTCGATGTAAATTCTTGTCCCTTTGTCTTCCAAGAATGCGTCCGCATTCGGATTCAGATATAAGCCCATCTCCTACTACTCTTTTTTTGTTTTTACAAATATACGCTTTGAAAGACAAACGATGAAGTTTTTTGTGAGAAATCCGAAAGATACGATCCCTTCTCGACTCACCAAACAAGTGGAGGAAAGCAATATATTTCTATATGGGTAAGATTCAGTCGAATAAATCATCCTTCCAGCCAATCTCTATCTTGTCTCCGGAAAGGATCATGCCCAAGCCATAAACTGTATCCCAAGTACATCCGCACAACCATCCATATCGTATGCCATCTTTGTTAAAATATAACCTATGGAAAGTTATTAAGTCCATCAGAGAAACCTTCGTTATATTCTGTCTGTTATACTTGGTTGGTATGTCATAGTACGATTCTATCTCCTCATAATTCTCTAGGTAATAGTTCATCAACGCATTGGGAATCTCATCAAAGAAATCCTTCTCTTTCTCCTTATACTCCAGATAGTTCTTTCTCTGTTCTGGAGTGATACTTTCGCCAGGATAGGCGTCAGCTACAACAGGAATCCACATGCCTTTTTCTCCATTAATATCCATCTTGATCCACTTCTTCCAAGAGGATTTTTCATAGACCATCTCACCGAACGCCTCGTCGTTGACTAAGGCATAGTTCATTACAATCACTGCCCAACCTTTATAAATACGGATCTTATCACCAGAGAGGACAAACGTAATCTGACAACCATCCCATATTAACTCCACTAACCATCCGTAGTTTCCTTTCCGGTCTATATACAAAGACTTTATATCCAATAAACTCAATAGAACATCTTCATCCACCACATCCAATTTCAGTTCATCATCCACATTCCATGCTCTATCTATGTCTTCGTAATGATCTCTGTAGTAGGATAATAAGGCAGACGGTATGCCATCCTCGAATTTTTTCAGATTTGCCAAATAAGACTTGTAAGCCTCATGCTGGAGGTCGGAAATCTCCTCATTCTTGTCGCACTTGACCATAAGATCCATCTCATAGTCTTCTTCTACGCCCCAAATGTTTAAATAAATCTTCTTTGTCCAGTATTTTTCCTCTTTGTTGTATTCTATAGCTCCGAATACAGGGTCGTTTAGTTTATCCATATTATTATTTTTTTATTTCCTTTCTTAGGAGGTGTCATTTCAATAGAATCATACGTTTTGCATCTATATGGGTAAAATTCATTCGAACAAATCATCCTTCCATCCAATCTCTATCTTGTCTCCGGAAAGGATAATGCCCAAGCCATAAACTGTATCCCAAGTACATCCGCACAACCATCCATATCGTTTGCCATCTTTGTTAAAATATAACCTATGGAAAGTTATTAAGTCCATCAGAGAATCCTTCGTTATATTCTGTCTGTTATACTTGGTTGGTATGTCATAGTACGATTCTATCTCCTCATAATTCTCTAGGTAATAGGTCATCAACGCATTGGGAATCTCATCAAAGAAATCCTTCTCTTTCTCCTTATACTCCAAATAGTTCTTTCTCTGCTCTGGCGTGATGCTTTCGCCAGGATAGGCGTCTGCTATAACAGGAATCCACATACCTTTTTCTCCATTAATATCCATCTTGACCCACTTCTTCCAAGAGAAATTTTCATAGACCATCTCACCGAACGCCTCGTCGTTGACTAAGGCATAGTTCATCACAATCACTGTCCACCCTTTATAAATACGGATCTTATCACCAGAGAGGACAACTGTGATCGGATTGTCAGTCCATATAAGATCAACCAACCATCCATAATTACCGTTCCGATCTATATATAATGCTTTCGGAATAAAACGTCTCAACAACGCAAGCTTATCTACAACCTCAATTTTTAGTTTTTCATCCACCTTCCATCTCCTTTCAATATCCTCGTAGTGGTCCTTATAATAATCTAAAAGAATTGAGGGAATCTCCTTTTGATACCTTTCCAAATTATTAAAAAATGATTTATAAGCCTTCCGTTGCTCTTCCGTAATCTCCTCATCTTTGTCACACTTGACCATAAGATCAATCTTATAGCCGTTAATTCCCCAAATATCAATAGAATCCTTCTTGGTCCAATAGCCTTCTTTTTTGTTGTATTCCAAATTTCCGAATACTGAGTCGTTTAGTTTATCCATATTATTATTTTTTATTTCGTTTTTCATTCCCTATCCTTAGAAGGTGTCATATCCTTAGAATCATAC
>JAGCWQ010000044.1 GCA_017961765.1 Paludibacteraceae bacterium
ATGGCAACCTGAGCCTTAAATTCAGCTGTAAAGCTTCTTCTTTTACCTTTCATGTCTGCTAATTTAAGTCTATTTCCTTAACTTAGCAACTGGTTCGAATTTTCGGCAGTATTATAATATGATATTTACCTTATCTATTTCGAAAGATTACTCCTTTGCATTAGCATCAAGTACATCGTTGATTCTTGGGACGATGATAATCTTACGGGATACGTGCGGAGTCATGTAGATATAACCATCCTTCTTCTCGGAAGTGACATCCTCAATACCCATGTTCAAGAAGGCTGCATCGGCAAACTTCTCACCATTTTCACCCAAATAGAGGACGTTGCTACAATCCAAAGTATCTGCGTCGATCTTGCAGAGCATGAAATCCAAATTGTTCTCCTTCATATAATTAGGCATAACGGCAAGCATACGATTACGCATATCCTCCAAATACTCGTCCTGCTCCACATCCACATTAGCTACAGAGAACTTATAACCAGCACGCTCGTAGTCCTTGATGTCGGAAACCAAGATTTCAGCATCCGTCATGTCTTCATAGCTATCAGCAAACTCGTTCATCCGTGCGTAGAAAGCTGCCACGTCGTTTACACCTGCGATAGGAGCCAAATCCTTAACGGCAACAGAATCCTTATTGTTCGACTTGTTTGGTTTCAAGCCACCCGTATCAGACAAGATACCGAGCAAAAGCAATTGGGCCGTCTCTTTGTTGATAGAGATATTCTGCTCTTGGAAGTCATAATAGATAATGGTACAAGTAGAACCTGCCGAACGAGTGGTATCGTAAGAAGCGGCATCCGTCATAGAACCAAGAAGATGGTTGTCCACCACACGAAGGATATTGGCGTTTCTCATACCATCGACAGATTGTGCATACTCGCTATGGTCCACAATCACGATATTCAAGTTGTCGGCAGAAGTCAAAAGTTCAGGAGCCTTGAGTCCGAACGTATCCAAAGCAAAGGTAGTTTCCTTGTTGAGCTTGCCAGCCACACGAGCCTCACAGTCGTAGCCCAAACTACGCAAGAAGATAGCATAAGCCATTGCTGAAGTCACGGCATCCGTATCTGGCACCTTATGACCAATCACCACGATTTTAGAATCACCAAAGTTGAAAGGATCTGAATTCTTGTCATCATCCTTCTCACAAGAAGCCAAAGAGCACAAAGCAACAGCTCCCAACGCAAAATTGCGCAAATAATTAAAATTCATCTTGTTTGATAAAAAAGTTTATAATAAATTGATATTTATGCATATTTTTAAAAATATGCAAATTTCAGTCGCCAAAGATACATAAAAATAAAAACGAGGCAACATTATGAACTATCATTATCAGAATCATATTACATAAAAGCATATTTATTGATTCAAAACAATTCAGAAAGTTATTTTGGGAAGGACATTTTATCAACAAAACGAGAAATTCCATTCTAACAATGGCATGGAATGAATCATAGTGCCCAATAGCACCAGCAAAACAGCGCAGAATCTAAACAAAAAAGAGGAGCAACCCAACGGACTGCTCCCCTCTAACTTTCACAACAGACATCACTCTCCTTTTTTCGTAGAAAGTGTCTCCACCTCTTCCTTCAAATCTATCTCAGTACCATGCTCGTCAAGGAAGTGATATTCCAGGAACGAGAGGTTTTGCGAAGGCACAAGCGAGAATGAAGCCTTGAACTTGCGTTTCCACTTCCATTTCAGGGTCATGAAAGGAAAACCTTGGTTGATGAATGCCGCCACATAAGGGTGAACCAGAAGTTTAAACTTCCTTATGTTTAGCGTATTCGTCAGATAGTCCATCTTGTTCTCCAATGCGTCAACAAACAAGATGGAAGGTTGGGAAACCCCTTTCCCATAGCATGTCGGACAAACCTCTTCCGTGTCCACATGCATCTCCGGACGCACACGTTGACGTGTAATCTGCATTAGTCCAAATTTGCTGAGTTGCAAGATGTTGTGACGAGCACGGTCATGCGCCATATTCTCACGCATACGCTCATACAACTTCTGGCGGTTCTCAGCCTTCATCATATCGATGAAGTCCACCACAATGATGCCACCCATATCACGCAGACGAAGCTGGCGGGCTATCTCGTCGCCGGCGGCCAAATTGACCTCGATGGCGTTCGCCTCCTGGTCGTTGCCGGCACGGGTCTTATTTCCGCTGTTGACATCAATCACATGCATGGCCTCGGTGTGTTCAATAATCAAGTAAGCCCCATTCTTGAAAGAGACCGTCCTGCCGAAACCTGACTTAACCTGTTTCGTGACACCGAAATGATCAAAAATCGGCACTTCGCCGTCATAGTACTTCACGATGGAGACACGGTCGGGAGCAATCTGCTTCACATAGTCGCAGACCTCCTCATAGACCGCACGGTCATTCACATGGATACTCTCGAAAGTAGGATTAAAGATGTCGCGGAGGATGCTCACCGTACGGTTGCTCTCCTCGCAAAGCAAGACCGGAGTCTTGGTTGACTTGCTCGCCTTAGCCACGCCATCCTGCCACTTCTTCACCAAAGCGTGAAGTTCGGCATCCAATTCACTGATATCCACACCTTCCGCCACCGTACGGACAATCACGCCGAAGTTCTTCGGTTTGATGCTGCGCATAAGCTGCTTGATACGGTTACGCTCCTCATGAGACTTAATCTTCTGGGAGACATATACCTTGTCAGCAAAAGGCATCAAGACGATGTAACGTCCTGCAATGGAGATTTCGGAAGTCAACCGTGGTCCCTTCGTAGAAATCGGTTCCTTGGCAATCTGGACAAAGATTTCCTGTCCCTGCGCCAAGACATCCGAGATGGATCCGTTCTTCTCCAGATCCTTCTTCATTTGAAATTTGGACAAATCGGGAATACGCTTCCTATTGTTCAGCAACTCTTTCGTATAGGCCATCACGGAAGAGAACTGAGGACCCAAGTCCTGGTAATGCAAGAAAGCACCCTTTTCGTAACCCACATCAACGAATGCAGCATTCAGTCCCGGCATCAACTTGCGCACTCGGGCAAGATAGATATCGCCCACGGAGAAAGAAGCGGAGCTCGTTTCCCTGTTCAACTCGACCAAGCGTTTCTCCTCCAAAAGTGCAATGGCAATCTTAGATGCCTGAACATCAATCACTAATTCGTTATTCATCAGTTTTTATATTTTGTGAGAAATAGAATAAATCCTTTTCCCTATAAACAAAGAACAAACCTGCGGAAAATCCCATAGGTTTGTCCTTGTTACCTTGTAATAAATCACACAGCGAAATCAATGCTTCTTATGACGATTCTTCTTAAGTCTTTTCTTCCGCTTATGTGTAGACATTTTATGTCTCTTTCTCTTTTTTCCGCTTGGCATAGCTGTAAATATTTATAATGTTATTAATTTAGTTGTTCTCCTTATTTCACATCTGACATAAACGTCTTCGCAGGCTTAAATGCCGGAATGTTATGCTCTGGGATGATGATCGTCGTATTTTTTGAGATGTTACGAGCGGTCTTCTCTGCCCTCTTCTTCACGATGAAAGAACCGAATCCCCTCAAATAAATGTTTTCACCCTTTCCTAAAGACTTCTTCACCTCCTCCATGAAAGATTCAACCGTCTTCAACACATCAAGCTTATCAATACCCGTCGTCTTTGAAATCTCATTAACGATATCCGCTTTTGTCATCTCTCTTAAAAATTAATAATAAAGTTATACTCTTTTTTCGGACTGCAAATATAGGCATTTAATTGTTAATAAAAAAACATTGCCTACATTTTTTGAGTTATCTCTTTAAAAATCAAAACCAACCAAATTCACAAATTGACTATTTACAATTTATTATTTCCAGAAGAGGGAAAAGAACTGCGACAATTATTTCGCACCAACCATTATTTTCCTATATTTGCAGACGTGAATAAAAAAATTTAGTTTTGTTTTAGCAATTTAAAAATTAAAGAAATGTCAGTAAACAAAGTCATTTTAGTAGGAAACGTGGGCAAAGACCCAGATGTACGCTATGTTAGTCAAGACAATCCTGTTGCGCAATTCACCCTCGCCACGACAGAAAGAGGTTACACCACACAGAGCGGAACGCAGGTTCCAGAACGTACCGATTGGCACAACATCGTGGCATGGAGAGGTCTGGCCAAACTAGCAGAGAACTATATAAGGAAAGGATCGCAACTCTATATCGAAGGGAAGCTGCGCACCCGGAATTATCAAGACCAAAACGGCAACACACGCTACATCACCGAAATCATAGCCGACGACATCCAACTCTTAGGCAAGAAACAGGAAAACAGCGTCGCTCCGCTCCAACCGAACACAACCGAGAATCCTCCGTTTTGATTCTCGCCCCTGACCGGTCAAAGCCACACCATTCCGTTGAAGGATAGGCAGCACAAGGCTCCAAGGAGAATAGTTCCTTCCCTAAAAAGCCTCCTCCATCCAAGGACGGGAAGATTAGGAATTGATTATTTATTTTTCTATATTTGCAAGGACGGAAAAATTCCGTCCTTGTTTGTTTAACTAATTCATTTATAATTGGATCCATCCTCGTTAATTGGAGAAGCAGCAGATAGTTCCGTTCCCATCGCAACCATCGGTTGGATAGTGGGAGCCTACATTGTAACCATAGTCCTCATTTTGGCTATGACCTGCATGGCGTTCTATTTCGAATCCTCCTTCTTCTCCCTGACAGCCAAAGAGGTTGCCAACATTAAAGTCAAAGGGACGAAAACAGCCAAAGGACTCTTGGCTCTGATGGAAAAGCCGCAACGCACGCTTTCCGCCTTAGTCATCACGAAATACGCCTGCATCACCTTGTTGCTGACGGTCTTGTGTAGCACGCTCCTCTGGATAAAGGCTGCACCCACCTCGTGGGTATATTGGGGAGTCATCGCAGGAATCGCCTTGGTGGGCGTCTCCTCGACCATCCTCTTCGGCGAAATCATCCCGACCCGCATCAAGGAGAAGAGCGGGTACGAACGACTGCTTAGCGCATACCCTTTCATCTCCCTCATCAACAAAGTGTTGACTCCACTCTCCTTCCTTTTGGAGAAGACCCCGCTTATCAAAAGAAGGATGGAGATGAAAACCCAGCACAACATCTCCATTGACGAATTGTCGGAAACGTTGAAACTCACCTCCGTAGAGAAGAAAGACGAAAAGGACATCCTTCAAGGAATCGTCAACTTCGGCAAAATCTGCGTGGACGAGATCATGCGTCCGAGGGTGGACATCGTGGATATCGACATCAAAAATAAATTCGACGAAGTCATCAACATCATACGCGAATCGGAATACTCCAGACTCCCCGTTTACGAGAATTCCATCGACAACGTGAAGGGTGTGCTCTACATCAAAGACCTCCTTCAACACATCGACAAAGGTCCCGACTTCCCTTGGCAAAACCTCATCCGCGAAGCCTACTTCGTGCCCGAGACAAAGAAAATCGACGACCTCCTCAGCGAATTTCAGGAGAAACGCATCCACATGGCCATCGTGGTCGATGAATTCGGAGGAACATCGGGCATCGCCACTTTGGAAGACATTCTGGAAGTCATTGTCGGTGAAATCTGCGATGAGCATGACGAAGACGAGAACAAGATGTACTCCGCCATCGACGACAAAAACTATATCTTAGAAGGCAAACTTCCGATCAACGACTTTTTCAAAATAAAGAAAATTGACACGGAGGTTTTCGAGAAAAGAGATTGGGACGCAGATTCCTTAGCCGGACTGATATTGGAGATCAACGGAGATATTCCAAGTCCGGGAGACGTCATCGAATACGAAGGATACAAGTTCACCATCATCTCCGCCGATGACAGAAGAATTAAGAAAGTACAACTCCAACTTCCTTGAAACAGGGAAAAGAGAATTGCATAAATAGAGATAAAAAGAATGAGACACATAACATTTCCGGTTTTACTCCTGTTCGCCCTACTCCTGTGCTGCTGCACCGAATATACGCCAAAGCCAAGGGGCTATTTCAGGATAGACCTTCCCGAAGAGACGAACTACGTAGCATTCGACGAGAAAGGATTCCCTTTCAAGTTTGAATACTCCGACTTCAGCATCGTAAAGCCCGTTCCTCAAAACGATTCGTTTTGGGTGGACATCCTCTATCCAAAATTGAATGCGAAGATTTATTGCAGCTATAAGCCTGTCAAGAACAATTTCCAAGATATTGCGGAAGATTCCCGCACATTCGTATATAAGCACATCGTGAAGGCCGACGACATCACAGAGCAACCTTACGAGAATCCTGACCACAAGATTTTCGGACTACTCTACGAGTTGAAAGGCAACACGGCCTCCAACATCCAATTCATCTTGACAGACAGTACGGAACACTTCTTCCGCGGAGCCCTCTATTTTACCGCTTCGCCCAACAAAGATTCCATCCAACCCGTCCTTCAATTCATCCGCAAGGACATCATCCATCTGATCGAGACTTTGGAATGGAAAAAACAAAAATAACGACAAGAAATAGATGAATCATGGCAAAGAAGATAGCTCACATAGTTATACTAATCCTTTCAATCGTCGCACTCTACTTCATCTCGGAGAAATGCTTCTTCCGTCTTGACCTGACCTCGGAGAAACGCTACAGCATCTCCGACAACACCGAACGGCTCTTAGAGGGATTGGAGAAACCGCTCGACATCAAGATCTATTTGGACGGAGACCTGAATCCCGGATTCCTCCGCTTGAAACGAGCCACCAAAGAGATGCTCGACGAATTCAGCGCCTACTGCGGCTCAGAAATCGAATACGAATTCATCAACCCATCCAGCGGCGCGACCAATGCCGAAAGGGAGAAGAAATACGCAGAGTTGGAAAAACGAGGCATGAGGGGCACCATGGTGTACGACCGCGACAACGAAGGGAAAGCCATTCAAAAGATCATCTATCCTTGGGCGGAAATCAGCTATGACGGCAAGACGCTCCCCGTATGCCTTCTAAAAAATGTGGCAGGCAACTCGGGCGAAGAGAACCTAAACATCTCCATCGAGAACTTAGAGTTCGGTTTGACGGACGTCATCCGAATGCTCTACAACCGCGAGGTTCAAAAGATCGCCTTCATCGAGGGGCACGGAGAGTTCCCCGAACCGCTCGTTTACGATGCCTCCCAAGGGTTGAGCCACTACTACCAAGTGGATAGAGGTTCCATCACCAACGATGTCAACATCCTCGACGGATACAAGGCCATCATCATTGCCGGTTCAGAAAGCAAATTCACCGAACAGGAGAAATACGTAATCGACCAATACATCATGAAAGGCGGTAAAGTCTTGTGGCTCTTGGACGGCTCGCGCATATCGTTAGACAGTCTCTCCACCAACTCACAGACCATCGGAATCATCAACGAGGTCAATTTGGAAGACCAACTATTCACCTACGGTGTCCGCATCAACCCCGTTTTGGTACAGAACGTACAATGTGCCCTCGTCCCTGTCAACATGGCAAGAGAGGGCGACCAACCCAAATACGAACCTAGTTCGTGGTACTACTCCCCATTGCTGATGACCTCGCCAGAGCACTCTATCACGAGGAACCTGACCCCAGTCAAGAGCGAATTCACAAGTTCCATCGACTTTGTCGGCTCCGAACTTAACGTCAAACGGGAAGTCTTATTAGCCACCTCGCCAGGCTCGCACATACAGAGCGTGCCTTCCATCGTCAGCATGGATGTCATCAACGTAGAGAAGAACGCCCAATACTTCAACATCAGCAGCCGCATCTTCGTCGGTGTCGCAGAAGAGGGCATATTCCCTTCCGTCTTCAGAAACCGTCTGATACCGGAAGGCCTACAAACCAAGGAGAAGACATTGACAGAGAGCAAACCGACAAAGATGGTTTTTGTAGCCGATGCCGACATCATCCGAAACGACGTCCAAGGAAGCGGAGAGAACATGAACATCCTCCCTTTGGGCTACGACCGGTACATGAACCAACAATTCGGAAACAAAGACTTCGTCCTCAATGCCGTCAACTATCTGACCGACGACGACGGATGGATGGAGCTCCGCAACCGGGAAATAAAGCTTAGGCTATTGCACAAGCCTTCCGTAATCGGGCTACGAACCTTCTGGCAAACAGTCAACATGGTTCTCCCATTACTACTGCTCGGCCTCTTCGGTGGCATATTCCTCTTCATCAGAAAGAAGAAATACACCAAGTGACCCTGATCTAAAGAGAAACTAAATATATTACAAACAACATAAAATTTCATTCACATGAAGTTTACCGTTTCCAGTGCTGGCTTACTAAGCCACCTACAAGCTATCAGCCGCGTGATAAACGCCAAGAGTTCATTGCCGATTTTGGACAACTTCTTGTTCAAAATCGAAGCAGGAGTATTAACACTTACCGCATCCGACTTGGACACGACGCTCATCACCAACATGGAGGTATCCGCATCGGAAGGAGAAGGTGTCATCGCCATCTCTGCTAAGATATTGTTGGACACCTTGAAGGAATTCTCCGACCAACCTATCGAATTCGACATCAACGACTCCACATTGGCCATCAAGATGCGTTCAGGAAGCGGAGACTTCAACCTCATCGGACAAAACGGCGATGAATATCCCCAAATCCCATCCTTGGCAGACGATGCGAAGAGCGTGACCCTTCCTTCTTCCACGTTGCTTTCCGGCATCACCAAGACGTTGTTCGCAACAGGCGACGATGCCCTCCGCCAAGTGATGAACGGTATCTTCTTCGACATCACTACAGAGAACATCGTATTCGTGGCTTCCGACTCCCACAAGTTGGTCCGCGTAAAGACCTCTGCTGCACAAGGAAGCGAGGCTTGCTCTTTCATCCTTCCTAAGAAGCCAACCAACTTGTTGAAGAACATTCTTCCAAAGGAGGAAGGAACGGTGGCTTTGAAGTTCGATTCAAAGAACGCTTGCTTCTCATTGTCCAACTACACCATGTATTGCCGTCTGATTGAAGGAAGATTCCCGAACTACAATTCGGTTATTCCGACAGCCAACCCATATAAGGCGTTGTTAGACCGTGCTGCCTTCATGAACATGCTTCGCCGTGTATCCGTATTCTCCAACCAAGCAACCAACTTGATACGCTTAGATTTCCAAACGGACAGCGTTACCGCTTCCGCTCAAGACATAGACTTCTCCGTATCAGCCAAGGAGACCCTCGCTTGCCAATACGAAGGGGAAGAGATGAGCATCGGTTTCCACTCTTCATTCTTGATTGAGATCTTGGCCAACATCGATTCCACCGATGTCACCATCGAATTGTCCGACCCTACAAGAGCCGGCCTCTTCATCCCATTCAACCAAGAATCGGACGAAGACTCCTTGATGCTTCTCATGCCAATGAGTTTGAACGACTAATCGAATTTTTCCAATCCTACAGAGCGGGGCTTCCACCTCGCTCTCTTTGGAAAATTAAGAACCCTTTTTCTTATTATAAACGGCTAATCATACATGCAACTTAATCTAAAAAATCCGTTAGTGTTCTTCGATTTGGAGACCACAGGAACAGACATCGTAAACGATAGAATTGTTGAAATTTCCTATTTGAAAGTTTATCCAAACGGAAACGAAGAGAGCAAGACTCTACGAATAAACCCAGGAATGCACATTCCAGAAGCGGCCACAGCTATACACGGCATCACGGACGAAGATGTAAGGGATTGCCCTAAATTCAAAGAGGTGGCCAAGAACCTCGCCAAGGAGATTGAAGGTTGCGATTTGGCCGGCTACAACTCCAACCGTTTCGACATTCCGCTACTCGCAGAGGAGTTCCTCCGTGCCGAGGTGGACATCAACATGAAGAAACGCAAGTTTGTCGATGTGCAAACTATCTTCCATAAGAAGGAGCAACGTACGCTCTCGGCAGCCTACAAATTCTACTGTCACGAAGACCTTGTCGGCGCACACGGGGCAGAAGCCGACACGAGAGCCACCTACGAAGTGTTGAAGGCTCAGTTGGACAAATATCCTGACTTGACCAACGACATCACCTTCCTCTCCAACTACTCATCGTTCAACAACAACGCCGACTTTGCCGGCCGAATCATCTACGATGCCAACGGAGACGAAGTCATCAACTTCGGAAAGCACAAAGGAAAGAAAGTTGTGGACGTCTTCCGTGAAGATACGGGATATTATGGATGGGTGATGCAAAGCAACTTCGCCCTAGACACCAAACGCGTACTGACGGATATTTATCTCCACAAGTTCAGATTCAAGAAATAATTTAGGAAACGATGTCCAACACCTATTTTCAATTCAAGCAATTCAGGGTGGAACAAGAACGTTGCGCCATGAAGGTCGGAACAGATGGTGTTTTGCTGGGAGCGTGGGCCAATGTAGCCTCTGCTTCCCGCATATTGGACATTGGAACAGGAACGGGACTTGTCTCCCTCATGTTGGCACAACGGCAGCCCGCCGCACAGATAACCGCCATCGAGATTGACGAAGCCGCAGCCCTGCAAGCCCAAGAGAATTTTCAAGCCTCCCCTTGGTCCAACCGACTCAAATGCCAGGCTATTGCTCTCCAAGATTTCAAAAAGGAGAAGCACCTTCCCTACGACCTCATAGTCAGCAATCCCCCCTACTTCAACAACTCCCTGAAAAATCCAGACAAGCAACGTACCCAAGCAAGACACACCGACACGCTTAGCTATGATGAGCTGATGCAGGCAGCCTCTCTTCTTGACAACGATGGCATCTTCGCCCTTGTCCTACCCACCCAAGCGCAAAAGGAAATCGAAGCCATCGCCCAAAAAGCCAAGCTACATTGCTGCCACTTAACGAAAGTCCTACCCAAGGTAGAGTCCGCCCCTAAAAGAGTATTAATCGAATTTAGGAAGCAACCGACGACCACCCCCGTTACAGATCAACTGACCATAGAAATAGAACGACACGTCTATACTCCTGAATTCAAAAAACTAACAGATGCTTTTTACTTAGAAAAATAGGGATCACCGACAAACATGTCCTTCCTTATAAATCAATCGTATCTCTACTCTTCTATTCATCGCAGTTCTGCCTCCGTCTTTGTCTCATGAATATAGGGACACTTTCCTTATAAACCAATCGGATCTCTACCCTTCTATTCATCGCATGTTCACCCTCCGTCTTTGCCCCTCGAATATAGGGATCGTATGCACATTTCCCCGCAGCGATAAGCATAGAGTCCGGAATATTATAATTATCAATCAGATATCGTCTAACCCATTCCGCACACTTTAGGTCAAATTTTCTGATACAAAGCCCACTACCTCGTTCGTCACAATGACCAGATACTTCAAACAGGCAGTCTGAGTCTGGATATGATTTAATAAACTCGGCAGCCTCTTCCAATTGAGCTTCATACCATGGTTTTATTTTTCCCGACTTAACAAAATCAAAGAAATAAAAACACCATCTGAACCCTACCTCTGCACGAGCAGGGAAGACTAGTGTCAGTGCCAATAAGATGGATGCGAAGTATTTCATATTTGTTTTGGTTTGATTCCAAAGATAGAGATTAATATGCTTTTTACTTGGAAAAACAGGAATCATTTGTAAAGCATTCGTATCTCTATCCTTCTATTCATCTCATGTTCCACCTCCGTCTTTGCCCCTCGAATATAGGGTTCGTGTGCCCCCCTCCCTACAGCAACAAGCATAGAGGCCGGAATATTATAATTATCAATCAGATATTGTCTAACCCATTGCGCACGCTTTTCGTCTAATTTCATGCTTAAGGGGATATATCGTTCGTCACAATGACCAGATATCTCAAACAGATAGACTGAGTCTTGATATGATTTAATAAACTCGGCAGCCTCTTCCAATTGAGCTTCATTCCATGGTTGCATTATTCCCGACTTAGTAAAATCAAAGAAATAAAAGCACCATCTAAACCCTACCTCTGCATAAGCAGGGAAGACGAGTGTCAGTGCCAATAAGATGGATGCAAAGTGTTTCATATTTGTTTTGGTTTGATTCCAAAGATAGAGATTAATTATTGTTCTACAAAAACAAAATCCGTCCACCCCAAAACAGCATAAATCTTTCATTCTTTCGCATACCCCCAATTGGGGATAGGGTTCGCTACTTCACCCTATCATAGATTACGAAATCGGTCTCGTATTCGTTCTTCTCATCCACGCCTGTATGTTCGACAGAGACCACTTTCCATTGAGACGGATCGATGGAAGGAAAATAGACATCCCCCTCCTCCGACATGTGAACATGCGTCACGTAAAGGCGATCCGCCAAATCGAAGAGATTCCGATAGATCTGTCCTCCTCCTATGATAAAGACTTCCTCCTCCTTCTCCGTGCGCAAATCAGCCACCTCACGGATAACCTCACATCCAGGAGCCTCCTGCTCGTCCATCGTACGGGAAAGGACGACATTCCTACGGTTCGGCAAAGGCCTTCCTATCGAGAGATAGGTGTTGCGTCCCATCAAAATAGTATGCCCCGTCGTAATACTTTTGAAACGCTTCAAATCGGCAGAGAGACGCCACATCAATTGGTTGTCCTTGCCTATGGCTCCATTGTCGGCCACCGCCACTATAATCGAATACATAATGCTAACTTCTATTACTAAACTGCCACTACTCCCTTGATATGCGGATGTGGGTCATAGCCCTCCAACTCAAAATCCTCATAACGGAAACTGAATATATCCTTCACATCCGGATTAATCTTCATCGTAGGCAACGGACGAGGTTCACGCGTCAACTGTAACTTCACCTGCTCCAAATGGTTCAAATAAATATGCGTATCGCCCAACGTATGGATGAAATCGCCTGCCTTCAAGCCGGTCACCTGCGCCATCATCATCAACAACAACGCATAGGAGGCGATGTTAAAAGGAACTCCCAAGAAAGAGTCCGCACTCCGTTGGTAGAGTTGCAAGCTCAGCCGTCCGTTCGCCACATAGAACTGGAAGAACGCATGGCACGGAGGAAGGTTCATATTGTCCAAATCGGCCACGTTCCATGAACTGACAATGATACGGCGTGAGTTAGGATTGTGCTTGATGGTCTCCACCACCTCTGAAATCTGGTCGATAAAGCCACCCTTATAATCAGGCCAAGAACGCCACTGATAGCCATAAATATGACCCAAGTCGCCATTCTCGTCAGCCCACTCGTTCCAAATACGGACACCGTTATCTTGCAGATACTTCACATTCGTATCCCCTTTCAAGAACCACAAGAGCTCGTATATGATAGATTTGAGGTGCAACTTCTTAGTCGTAAGCAGAGGGAAACCCTCTTCCAAATTAAACCGCATCTGATGGCCAAACACACTGATTGTACCTGTACCCGTGCGGTCGCCTTTCTCCACGCCCTCATCCAAGATTCGTTGAAGCAAGTCCAAATATTGTCGCATAAACTTCTGTCTGATTAAGAGTTATAAATTATGAATTGCCAAGCGCCGCATCAATACATTTTATACGTCGTCTTCAAAACACGGAACTCCGTGCGACGATTGGATTGATTGGCAATCTCCTGCTGGTCGGCAGGCAACTTGTCGATGAACTCCTCGTCCAAGACATCGCCCTCATGCAAGAAAGAGTGCTTAGCCGCAAGAGCCTTATCCACTGTTATCGGCTGCGTCTTACCATAGCCTTTGGCCGTCAAACGATCAGCCTCTATGCCCGCCTTAATCAAGTAATCCACCACCGATTCGGCACGCTTGCCGGAGAGCGTCAAGTTACCCTCGGCCGAACCCACCTTATCCGTATGGGCTCCAATCTCTATGGTGATATTCGGATTGTCGTTCAACAACTTCACCAACTTGTCCAACGAAGTGGAAGACTCCGGTGTAAGCGTCGCCTTACCAAATTCGAAGAAGATATTGTCCAACCCGACCGGCTTGCTGATAGAAGCCAATGCAAAATTGATTGGGAAACTCTTGGAGTCCTCCAAGCCCAAAGTAGCAACCGCCTCCTTCTGGTTAAGATAACCACGGCAATTTCCCAACATGACATACTCCACGTTACGCTTCAACGGAGCCTTGAAAGAGCCGTCGCTTTTCGTCTTTATCTTCGTGTTCGTTCCGTCCGTTCCCACAATCCGCACGATGGCATCGCCCAACGGTTCACCCGTCGTAGAGAGAACCTTACCCGTGATGTCAAAAACGACATCTGGCAATTCGAACGACCAAATCTTGTCGTAGCCCTTCTTCTCGTTTCGGTTGGAAGAGAAGGCTCCCCGATTTGCCCCCTTCACAAAGGAGATACCGAAATCGTCCGCATTGGAATTAATCGGATACATCATACTCTTTACCGCCCATCTGCCGTCAGAGACCTCCTTCGCATAGAAGATGTCCAATCCACCAAAACCCGGCAAGCCGTTGGAAGAGAAATAGAGGACGGAATCCTCACGCATATAAGGGAACATTTCGTCGCCTGGCGTATTAATAGTAGGACCCAAATTGACAGGAGCCCCGTATTTATCGCCCTCTATCGAGCTCCGCCAAATATCCTTGCCACCATAACCTCCAGCCAAATCAGAGACGAAATAGAGGTATTTTCCATCAGGAGAAACCGTAGGATGGGCAAACGTGACGGAACTATCCTTCGATAACTTCACCTCCTGAGCCTTTCCCCATTTTCCACCAGAACGAACTGACTTACAGATTTGTGCACCGTGGCTCTCCCCCTTCACATAGGGGCAACGGGTAAAATACATGACTTTACCATCTGGCGAGAAAGATGGAGAACCCTCGTCTTCCGCCGTATTGATGTCACCCTCGACAGGTTCTATGTTATCCCACTCACCCAACGCATTGCGACGAGCAAAGAAAATATCATTGTTACGGATACCCGTGATGTTACTGTTCTTTCCACCGACAGCCTTATTCTCTCGGGAAGAGGCAAAATAGATCACATCCGTCTCCCCCGCAGGGAAGGCAGGAGAACGCTCCGAACGTTTGGATTCCAAAACCGTCAGTTTTTCTACCTTATACTTAGTAGGGTTCTTCTCCCACTCCACAGCCTCCAAGGCTGAGGAACGTCCCATCGATGCCTGACGGTTGGTCGGATGGTCTTTCAAGAAGAGTTCATACTGCTCCACCGCAGCTTTCGGCTTCTTATTTTTACGAAGCACGTCGGCATAGAGCAACAGAGCCATGCTATCCTTGCAATTGTAACGCACTGCATTCTGCAAAGCACGCTCCGCCTTCTCATTATCATTGATTAATCGATAACAATCGCCCAAGCGATAAGCCACGTAAGCCTTCTTCTCACGTTCCTTCGTCACATTTACACGGGTATATGCCCGCTTATAGATAGAGGAAGCCTTATAGTACTCTCCAATTTCATACTTCTTATCCGCCTTTTTTATCTGTTGGTTTACCGAACAGGAACCCAACAAGAGTACGGAAAGGAAAAGCATATATTTAAAAATACGCATCAAAAACATACCTTATTTATATATTTAAAGGTGAATCCCTAAAAATCACCATTTATAACCAAACACGAAGGAACGACACAACTGAAAACAGAGATACGTTCCCAAGGCAATTGCCCATAAAGAAAAAACGCAATTATTGTGATTTTATTGCAAAAGCGCCAATCACAACCACGAGGATTTCTTTGGGCGCTCTAATCATCATTCACTCAAAGAGTTCCAACCCTGCGCTTTCAAGGTCATCTCCTGTCCGTCACGCGTAATGATCCGTGCACCCAGCGAAGCATCCGTGATATGTCCGATCACCTTGATTCCCGGAAGATTCTGGAACACGTCATTCATGGACAAAGGAACCGTAAAGAGCAATTCATAATCCTCGCCACCATTAAGAGCCACGGTCGTCAAATTCATGTTGAACTCTTCGGCCATTGTCGCCGTCAGATAGTCGATAGGAATGCGCTCCTCGTAGATTCGGCACCCCACCCCGCTTTGATCACAGATATGGAGCAACTCCGAAGAGAGTCCGTCCGAAATATCCATCATGGAAGTCGGCACCACGTTGATTCGAGCCAGTTTCTCGACAATATCCATACGTGCTTGCGGCCTAAGCTGACGCTCTATGATGTACTCCTTTCCCGCAAAATCGGGTTGCACACCATCCTTGCCGTTGAAGACCCGCTTCTCCCGTTCGAGCAGGAGCAAACCCATGTAGGCAGCACCCAAATCGCCGGAGACACAGATCAAATCCGTATCTTTCGCCGTGCTACGTTTGACAATCTTGCCCTTCTCTCCTTCGCCGATGCAAGTGATGCTGATCGTCAAACCCGTCATGGATGCCGAAGTGTCACCTCCGACCAAATCCACGCCGTAAGCCTCGCACGCCAAGAGAATGCCGGCATACAACTCCTCCATGTCCTCGACAGAGAACCGTTTGGAGACACCCAGCGAAACTGTAATCTGCTTAGGATATCCGTTCATGGCACAGATGTCCGAAAAATTGACGATGGCGGACTTATAACCCAAATGCTTCAACGGGACATACGTCAAATCAAAATGGACACCCTCCAAGAGCAAGTCGGTCGTCACCAAGACCTGCTTATCCTTATAATCGAGGATAGCGGCGTCATCCCCCACTCCTTTTATAGTGGAAGGGTTCTTCAATTCAAAATTCTCCGTCAAATGCTTAATCAAGCCGAATTCGCCCAACGACGAAATTTCCGTTCTTTGTGCCATATTTACAACCTAAATGTTACGAAGGTGGAGATTCCACCATTCGGCAAAATTAATGAATTTTCAGAGGCATTCAAAAGGCAAGCGCATAAAAAAAACGATAGGAGGCTTCACAGCTTCCTATCATTTCAATTAACCTAAACCTTAAACTATGAAAAATCTACCTGTTTTTGTTTGCAACGCAAATTTGCAATAAAAAGTACAACCCGCAAAATAAACCATCTGTTTTTTACAATAAATTGTATAAAAATTGATTTCGATGAACTTTCGGCCTGTTTTTTGTTCTATTAGCAAAAGATTTAACTAGTTCCGACCTTATCTTTTTTACAAATCCAACATACTCCTCCGTAACAAGCAAGCCATCTAAGAATCGTTCCAAAGAGCGACGGAAAACAAAAATTCTACTAAAGAATCACAAAAACTATTAAAATTTAACAATCCGTCAATCCGTGCCACTCCCGCTTATCGCTCAGGGGGGAAAATAATGGACAGAAGGAATAAAATCCTATCTGTTGATTAAAAGAGAATTAAGCAGAAAAGAACGGGGAATGCCCATTGTTTAACAAGTCAAAACTCAAAATAAGATATTTTTTGGAGTGATAAATAGTGTATAATTATTTTTAATGACTTATATTTGCTACAATTTTGAATTATGTAGGTGAAATTTTTTATTAATTATTTAAAATATTAATTATAATCTGTTAGTAATGAGAAAAGTTTTATTGTCTTCAATGCTTCTCCTTACCGGCGTCGGGGTGGCTTCAGCCCGTACGATAAAGGGAACGGTTTCGGACTCAGAAGATGTTCTTCCGGGTGCGAACGTAGTCATTAAAGGTACGACTCAAGGTACGACTACGGACGGTGATGGAAATTACGAACTCGATGTCGAGGATGGACAGACAATCGAAATTTCGTATGTGGGCTATCAAACCAAACAAATCAAGATTTCCGCTGCTACGAAGTCTTTCAATGTCAAGTTGTCTACGGATGATAACGTGATGGATGAGGTCGTTGTCGTAGGTTACGGCGTTCAAAAGAAGAGCGACTTGACGGGTGCCGTATCTGGCGTACGTGAGGAAAAATTGAAAGAGACTGTAGCTGCTTCAGTTGACCAAGCCTTGAACGGTCGTGTATCCGGTGTGCAAGTCAACGCTTCATCTGGTCAACCAGGTGCTGCTTCTACAGTACGTGTGCGTGGTACATCATCTTTGACAGGTAACAACGACCCTCTCTACGTGGTTGACGGTATGCCTATCGGTGCAGGTTTGCAATCTAACGGTTCCAACCCATTGGCAGCTATCAACCCTGCCGATATCGTATCCATGGAGGTTTTGAAGGATGCATCTGCAACAGCCATCTACGGTTCACGCGCTGCAAACGGTGTCATCATGATCACAACTCGTAAGGGTGACAAGGGAGACTCTAAAGTTAACTATAGCGGCCAATTGATGGTCTCTTCTCCTGCCAAGAAGTTGGATGTTATGAACTTGCAAGAGTACGCACAATTCGTAAACAGCGACGGTGCAATTGCAGCATTCAAGGAGGATTCAGAGGCTGAATACTTGAGAAACCCTCAATACTTAGGAAAAGGTACTGACTGGCAAGACGAGATGCTCCGCACAGCTATCGGTCACCAACACCAATTGTCAATCTCCGGTGGTAACGACAAGACTACGTTCGCTTACTCATTCGGTTATTTGAACCAAGACGGTGTTTTGATCAACACTGACTACGAGCGTTTCAACGGCCGCGCAAACTTGGAGAACCAAACAAAAGATTGGTTGCGTACAGGTATATCTTTGGCTTATTCCCACTCTACTCAAACTAAGCAACCAGGATTTGACTTGGACAACAGCAACGCGGCAGCTGCCCTCGGTACTGGTGGTTCAATCGATGAGAACAACCCATTGTTGCAAGCTTTGAAGCAAAAGCCAAGCACCTCTCCTTACAATGCAGAAGGTGACTACTCAACAATCGAAGACCTCGTTCCATCAGGAAAGGCTTCTGCCATCAAGGTGAACCCAGTTGCCTTGGCTAACGACGCTGCCATCTATGGAACAAGCGACAACATCAACGGTAACGCATTCGCACAAATCCAATTCTGCAAACCATTGATCTGGCGTAACGAGTTGGGTATCGACTACACAAGCGGCGAGGAGAACCAATACAAGCCTGACTATGTCAACACTGACAAGCAAAGGACTTTGGAGGGTTACAACCGTCACAACATGTACTGGCGTGGCATGTCATCGTTGAACTATAGCTATCAATTCGGAGAGAAGCACTCAGGTAGCGTAATGTTGGCTACTGAGGTTTCAAAGGCTTCTTGGGATGGTGTTTACTCAAAGAAGAAAGACCACCTCGACAACACTCAAGTTGATTCAGAGAAGCAAAACTTCGCACTTGGTAAGACTGATATCATCGGTGGTTACAAAGGCTTCGTTTCAACGATCTCTTACTTGGGTCGTTTGAACTATAACTACGGCAACCGTTACTTGTTGACTGCAACAGGTCGTTATGATGGTACTTCCGTATTGAGCGAAGACAATCGTTGGGGCTTCTTCCCTTCATTCTCTTTGGCATGGCGTATCAGCGAGGAGTCATTCTGCGCTAGCGCAAAAGAAAGCTGGTTGGATAACTTGAAGCTCCGTGTAGGTTACGGACAAACTGGTAACGCAGGTAACACAATCAACTACATCGCAACTTATACGCAAGATAACACTGGCGAGTTGTACCAATCAAGAATGGGTAACCCAGACTTGGTATGGGAGACCAACTGGCAGGTTAACGGTGGTTTGGACTTCGGATTCTTCAAGAACCGTCTCACTGGATCTTTCGATGTATATTTGAAGCGTAACATCGACTTGATCCTTGATGGTACTCCAGGTGCTTCCATCGCTCCTAACGGTAACGACTTCTATACGAAGCCAAGCGTAGAGAACACTGGTTCTATCGAGAACACTGGTTTCGATATCACTTTGAACACGATCAATGTTGACAGAAAGATCGCTGGCTTGCCATTCCAATGGGGTACGGACATCAACTTCTCTATGGTACGTAACAAGGTTATCGAGTTGAACAACGGTGGTGAGATCGCTGGTAGATTCTATGCTAAGTCAGCTCAAAGATACATCTGTATCTCAAGAGAGGGTGACGCTCCTGGTTTGTTCTACGGTTACAAGACTGACGGTGTTATCCAAAACACTGCTCAATTGAACGAGAAGACTCGTGCAACTGGTACTCGCGTAGGTGACTTGAACTTTGTTGATGTTGACGGAAACGGTACTATCGATGAGAACGATATGACTATCATCGGTGACCCTAACCCTGACTTCACATTCGGTTTGGGTAACTCACTCACTTTGGGTAACCCTAAGACCAACGGTGTATGGAGCCTTTCTATCTTCTTCAGCGGTTCTTATGGAAACGACGTATTCAACTTGTTGCGTATGAGCTTGGACGGTATGGACGAGGCTGGTCTTAACTACAGCAAGGACGTTTTGGACTATGCAGTTGTTAAAACTAAGGAAGACGGTACTCAATACGTAGAGAACGCTGGTACAGACATGCCACGTCCTACAACTGAGGCTGGTCAGAACTGTACTGTAGTATCAGACAGATACGTAGAAGATGGTTCTTTCATCCGTCTCCAAAACGTAGCTTTGAGCTATACATTCCCAACAAAATGGACAGAGAAGATGCACTTGACAAACTTGAAGCTCTCTGCAAACGTACAAAACGTTTACACATTCACGAGCTACACGGGCTACAACCCAGAGGTTGCTTGTACAAGCCCTATCCAACAAGGTGTTGACTTCGCATCATATCCTTCTCCAAGAATGTTCGTATTTGGTTTGAGCTTAGATTTCTAATAAATAATGATTTATTAATAAATTGGACATGAAAATAAATAATTTCAGATATAAGGCAATAGCCTTGGGATTAGGTGCCGCATCGCTCCTTTCCACGACTTCCTGCACCGACGACTTCTTGGATGGACAAATTCCTGACCAAGTGTCTGCAGCGAACATGACATCACTTGATCACTACCGTAGCATGTTGGATGCCCTTTACGGAGGTAAAAAGGTAGTTGAGTATGATGCAAAATTCAACTGGGTATTCAACGAAGGTGCCGCTGGTAACCTTTACAACGTTTACCAAGATGAGGGTACAGCATTCAAGTTGCAAATCAAGGAGAGCAACTCTATCATGGCAGAGGGTTACCGTGCTATCTACGCAGGTATCATCGCAACAGCCAACCGTATTATCCACATGGATATGAGCGCAGCTGAGTTCGGTGAAGACCAAAAGAAAATAATCATTGCCGAGGCTAAGTTGATGCGTGCTTACGCTCACTTCATGGCAACTGAGTACTGGGGTGCAGTACCTTTGATTCTTGACACAGACAAGAGCAGCAGCTTGTCTAAGCCTCTCGTAACTCGTGCTACTGTTTACGCAGCCGTTGAGCAAGACTTGATCGAGGCAGAAGCTCTTTTGCCAGAAAAGCAAGAGAAGAATTCACTCCAACCAACCAAGTGGGCAGCAAAAGGTCTCTTGGCTAAGTTGTACTTGACCATGGCAGCTTGTAAGGCAAATCCTAACCTCAAGAAGGGAAATGCCAACAATCTTTTCCAATGCTCAGACTTGGGCTACTCTTCTGAGGTTTTGTACCAAAGAGTTATTGAGTTGACTACTGAGATCATCAACAGCGGTGCCTTCCAATTGGCTACGCACAACGAGATGTTCGGAACTCCTCAATACGAGAACTCACCAGAAACTATCCTTGCATGGCACTATGTAGGTGGTGGATGGGGAGAAGGTTCCCAATACCAATGCCAAATGGCACGTGAGTCTGTATGGTCTCCAGGTGCCGGCTGGGGTGGTGGTAAGGGCCTCTGCTACACTCTCTACAACGACTTCAACAAGACAGACGCACGTCTCCGCGAAGTTGCCATGTATGCAAACCAACCTTATACCACAGTTAAAGGTGAGACATTCACTTATGGAAAGGATTTGATGGACGGTATCGGTGTCCTCAACAACATCAAGAAGTTCGTTTGGGGTGCTGACGGTATCAACCACTTCATGTCACACAGAGCTCGTTTCGATATCCTCCGTCTCTCTCAAGTTTACATGATGAGACAAGAGGCTAAGATGTTGAAGAATGGCGACAAGAGCGCAGAGTTCAGCGACATGGAAGATTTGAACACTGTCCTTACTGCTCACAACGCCAACTACACAAAGACTTCTATGGCATACTACACCAGATTGGAAGGCAAGTTGGTTAACATCGAGAATGTAAAGGTAGGTAACGAGACTTATTCTTCTAGAAATGGAGCTGAGGGCTTCAACCCATTGAAAGACCGTGTTACTGGTAACACTGGTGTAAAGATGTACCACACTCAACACCGTACCGACTTCATCCAAGAGCTTCGTAAGGAGTTCGCTATGGAGGGTCAAGCATGGTTCGACTTGAAGCGTCTCTACTACATGGATCAAGAGGCAGCATACCACTTCTTGAAGGAACAAGATAGAGCTTGCTACATGGTTCAAGCTCCTAACGTAGAGGATCCTGAAACAGAGGCTGACTACGATCGTCAAGCTTTGGTAAACGATATCACATGGCAACGTGTTGACAGAAACGAGGACGGCATCAAGAATCCTTCTGGTCAAGAAGAGACTATCGACGTAGATGGATTCAACGAGAACGACACTTGGTTCTTGCCTTTCCCTGCTGACGTTGACGTTCGCTTGGGTATCGAGGTTGGTTCTCCAGCTCAAAACTTGGTAGGTGCAGTAAAAGACGGCAGCTACCCATATTGATAATTTTATATAGTTGGGCTCTCCCCCTCTGACGAGGGAGAGTCCTTCCATAAATTTTCAACTAATAAAAAAAGACAACGATGAATTTCAGACATAAATTATTATCGACTGCACTTGCATCTTTCGCTGTAGCTGGTGGTTTCTTGACTTCTTGCGAGGACGATTGCGTAGATTGCAAATGCAACATGAAGGTCACAGATATTGTTGACGCTTACGACACAGAGAATCCATTGCCAAACCTACGTTTTGACAGAACGGTCATCATCCGTGGTGAAGGTTTGGGTAGTGCCAACCGCATTGAAATGATCAACAGCGATGGTTCCGTTGATACAACATTGTATCTCCGTCCAACTTTGGTAACGGACAACGCCATCATCATCAAATTGCAAGGACGTAAGAGTACTATCAACACCAGTGCCTTGAAAATCTATTCCAAGGTTTGTCAAGAGCCTTTGGCTATGACAATCGAGTGTTCTGGAGACCCTTCAATCAAGGGATTCCTCTCTGAGTTCGTTCCTGTTGGCGGTACATTGCGCATCGCTGGAGATTTCTTCTACGGAACAGAGGCCGCTCCTTTGGAAGTTTTGTTCGAGGATGAAAGTGGCAACAGAATCCCAGGTACTATCACTAGCAACACAAAGACAAACATCAAGGTAACAGTACCAGAGGGCACAAAGAACGGTTCTCAAGTTTGGGTGAAGACTCCTATCGGCGAGGCCTTGTCTGCTACCCGTCTCAACGACGACAGCAAGGTGTTCTTGAACTTCGATGGAAACTGCACAGCTGGTGCTGGCCGTTACGGAGCTGTAAAGGACGGTGCTTACACTTCAGGAGCAAAAAACAGTTACGACTTGAGCAAGGTTCCTGCTGGAACAGGCAAATACGGAGCTTTGACTAACCACGACAACTGGTCTTGGAATGACTACAACACTCTTTCTGTTGAGGGTCAAGAGAGAAATATGGAGAATCCAGAGTGGGGTCAAAGAAACCTTTTGGATTTCAGCACAAATCCTGCATCTTTGCCTGCTTACGACTACTCAAACAACAACTATGTGTTGAAATTTGAGGTATTCATTCCAGAAGAAAAGCCAATCAACCACGGTTTCATCTTCGCATTCTCAGAATGGGGTGCTGAAGACGAGGATGGCGACCACTACAATGGTACAACATTCTACTGCTGGAATTACCTTGCAAATGACGGAGAAGATGCTCTTCCTGCTGCAGTCGTTGTATTCGACCGTAACGTCGTTACAGTTGACGCAGACGACCAACCTGCTTGCAGCGAAGGTGGTGCTAAGGGCTTCCACACAGGTGGTAAATGGATGACAGTTGCAGTTCCTTTGACTTCAACTTACTTCCACGTAGCTTGTCAAGCTTCTGGTTTGTTCAACAAACTCGAAAGCAGAAAGTCTCCAGGTCACTTGGAGGCTAAGGACTTCTACAACTTGTGGATCTTCCCAGATCCAAACGATCGTTCTGAGGTTACAACTGACTACTTCATCGCATTCGATAACTTCCGTATCGTAGAAGAGAACGGTAGCGGTTTGTTGTTGGGCTTGTACGGTCAAGGTACAAGAGACGGCAACCCAGCTGCTAAGAACGACTGGTTCGGCATGGCTGGAAAATAATTCAGTCATCTGAAATAATGCTAAGAGGAGCGACCCGCAGGCCGCTCCTCTTTTTTTGTGGGACAGAGAGAAAATTCTTTCTTAAAAAAAGGAGATAGAGTTTGCTTATTCAAGAAAAAACGATACCTTTGCACCGCAAACCAAAAGCAATGCGGATGTGGCGTAATTGGTAGCCGCGCTAGACTTAGGATCTAGTGTCGTGAGACGTGTGGGTTCGAGTCCCGTCATCCGCACAAAGCCTGAACTTCGGTTCGGGCTTTTCTTTTTAATAAGCCTGAGTGTGGATATTCCCCTCTACGACAAGGCCAGCCACCGAAATCAGACCTACCCCACAAAACCCTCTCCCACCCCATGACAGAAAGCAAAAAAATCATTCTCTATTTTCTTCCATTCCCTCTTTTCAACTTTTTTTCCTATTTTTACAAAAAATTTCATAATCGTGGCGTAGTACACGATTTAATGAAGCACGTCAGGAGAGTGTACTCCTTCATTTCAAATCAGAGAGAATGGCAAAAGAGGACAACAACGAGGATATAGACAAAGAGATGGACGAAGGTGAGGCCACAGGCCACTCATCGTATAAGATACCATCGAAAGATGACGAAGGCGCGAAATACCAACTTTCAGGCATGTTCCAGAATTGGTTTCTCGACTACGCCTCCTACGTCATACTTGAACGTGCCGTCCCCCATCTCGACGACGGATTGAAGCCCGTGCAACGAAGGATCCTACACTCCATGAAACGATTGGACGACGGACGATACAACAAGGTTGCAAACATCGTGGGTCATACCATGCAGTTCCACCCCCATGGAGACGCCTCCATTGGCGATGCGTTGGTTCAACTCGGACAGAAGGAACTTCTCATCGATTGCCAAGGAAACTGGGGTAACATCCTGACGGGTGATAGTGCAGCCGCACCCCGTTACATCGAAGCAAGACTTTCCAAGTTTGCCCTCGATGTCGTTTTCAACCCTAAAATCACAGAATGGAAGGCCTCCTACGACGGAAGGAACAAGGAGCCGATTACGCTCCCTGTCAAGTTTCCTCTCCTGCTCGCCCAAGGCGTGGAAGGAATCGCCGTAGGTCTCTCCTCAAAAATACTTCCTCACAATTTCAATGAAATCATCGAGGGAGCCATCGCCTACCTCAAGGGCGATGATTTCACCCTCTATCCCGACTTCCTCACAGGAGGTCTCATCGACGTATCCAAATACAACGACGGTGAACGGGGAGGCAGTGTGAGAATCCGCTCCCGCATTACAAAGCTCGACAACAAAACGCTGGTCATCAACGATATACCTTTCGGAAAAACGACTGGAATTGTCATTGAGTCCATTCTAAAAGCCAACGAAAAAGGCAAAATCAACATCAAAAAAGTGGACGACAACACGGCCGCACAGGTAGAAATCGTCATCCACCTATCCGACAAGACCTCTTCGGACAAGACCATCGACGCTCTATACGCCTTTACGGACTGCGAAGTGAGCATCTCCCCAAATTGTTGCGTGATAACGGACGACAAACCCCACTTCACCAATGTGAAAGATGTGTTGCGTACCTCCGTAGACCGGACAAAAGGACTGCTTCAACAAGAATTGCAAATCCAAAAAGGAGAACTGCTCGAACAACTGAATTTCTGCTCCCTTGAAAAGATTTTCATAGAGGAACGAATCTATAAGGATAAGCAATTCGAAAACAGCAAGAATGTCGATGACGTGTTGAACCACATCGCCACCCGACTCGAACCTTTCCGCAAATTATTCGTAAGGGATGTAACCCGAGACGACCTACTCCGACTACTGGAAATCAAGATGAAGCGAATCTTGAAATTCGAATCGGACAAGTCGGAGGAGCAAATCGCCCTACTCCGCCAACAAATTGCAGAAATCGACAATAAATTGGAACACCTAGTGGAATATACCATCTCCTGGTTCCAAGGATTGAAAGACAAATACGGCAGCCAACACCCTCGCCTCACCGAAATCAGAAATTTCGAGACCATCAATGCGGCGAAAGTGGTGGAAGCCAACGAGAAACTCTATGTCAACCGGGACGAAGGATTCATCGGAACCGGCTTAAAGAAGGACGAGTTCGTATGCAACTGTTCCGACATCGACGACATCATCGTCTTCTTCAAAGACGGAAAATACAAAGTGGTGAAAGTGGCGGAAAAACTCTATGTCGGAAAGAACATCATCCACGTCAACGTATTCAAGAAGAACGACAAACGAACCATCTACAACGTTGTTTACCGTGACGGCAAAGCAGGTGGCCCATCCTATATAAAGCGGTTCGCCGTGACGGGCGTGACGCGCGACAAGGACTACGACATCACCCAAGAGAAAGAGGGATCCAAGATCCTCTATTTCTCCGCCAACGCCAACGCCGAGGCCGAGGTCATCCGTGTCACTTTGAAACCTAAGCTCAGGCTGAAGGTGACTGCCTTTGAACGCGACTTCAGCGAAATCGGCATCAAAGGCCGCCAATCCATCGGAAATATCCTCACGAAGAACGAGGTCCTCAAAATCACGTTGAAACAGAAAGGAACCTCAACCCTGGGAGGTCGAATGGTTTGGTTCGACAAAGATGTGCTACGCCTCAACTACGACGGAAGAGGTACCCTCCTAGGCGAATTCCAGCCAGACGACCAATTGCTCGTCGTAACAGGAAAGGGAGAATACTATACAACCACGTTCGACGATACCAACCATTTCGCCGACGACGTGAAATTCGTGGAGAAATTCTCGGAAAGCAAAGTATGGACAGTAGCCCTCTTCGATGCGGACGCAGGCTACAAATACATAAAAAGATTCCAATTCGAGCCTACGAAGAAGAATGTCAACTTCTTGGGCGAGAATCCGAAATCAACTCTCATCTTGATCACAGACACCGTTTACCCTCGCATAAAAGTGACCTTCGGAGGAAGCGACCAACACCGCGAGCCTATGATTATCGACGTTGACGAATTCATCGGTGTCAAGGGATTAAAAGCAAAAGGTAAAAGAATACATACGTGGAACATTGCCCAAATTGAAGAAATTGAACCCATCAAATTCCCAGAAGAACCCAAGCCAGAAGAGGTGGCGGAGTCGGAGGAATCGGACGAGGGCAAGGACGACAACGGGCAACTATCCCTTTTTTAACCTAATACGATAGACAATGCAAAAGAACCATATTTTAACGTTGTGCCGACTTTTCTTCCTCCTGCTAGTATGGATGAACGCAGGGCACACCTATGCACAATACGAGTACTTGAACGAGTTCGAGGAGCTCTATGGCGATTGTATCGACGACGAGGAGTCAACCATCTACGGAGGCTCCTATCAGAAAATACCAAGAGACACCCGTCTTCCTGAATTTCCTGGAGGTGGCGATGTGCAGTTCACCCGCTATGTACACTCCAACATCGAATATCCGGATGTGGTGGATTCCGTAGCACCTGCCCAAGTGCCGGGAGGAGAAGAGACCGTCTATCGCGCCAAAGGCATCGTTTACGTACAAATCGTCATCGACCGATGCGGTCGCGCCACAAGGCAGGAAGTGGTCAAATCAGTCAACGAAGCATACGACAATGAGGCCATGCGCATCATGCAAAGCCTCCCTGTGTTCCGTGCGGGAGCCTACAATGGAGAACGTGTCAAAATAGCACTTGTAGTTCCCGTCTATTTCACAAGGAACAGTCTGAAGCCTCAACCACAGGAGATAGACTATTACGATTACGAAAGCGATTATTGAGAACATCATGAAGAGAATTTTTCTGATAGGCTATATGGGCTGTGGAAAGACCACAACCGGGAAAAGGATAGCTAAAAAATATGGATTGGATTTCATTGACCTCGACCACTACATTGAGAACCGCTTCTTCAAAACAATTCCCCAAATATTCGAGGAGAGGGGCGAAGAGGGGTTCCGCCAGATAGAACACAACATGTTGCTTGAAGTATCGGCATTTGAGGATGCCATCATCTCCACCGGCGGAGGTGCGGCTTGCTTCTTCGACAACATCGAGATCATGAACCAAGCGGGAGAGACCATCTATCTGAAGGCGACTCCCCAAGAATTGTTCGAATACTTGAAGACATCCAAACAGAACAGGCCCCTGCTTCAAGGAAAGAACGACGAGGAATTGCTTCAATTCATCGAGGAGGGACTCGGCAAAAGGGAGCCCTTCTACTTAAAGGCCAAACATACTATGGACTATATGGATACGACGGATGCGCTCTTCGACCAATTGTTGAAATAGCATCTCAAAAGTTCCAATGTCCTACAACAGAAGACGAATCGGGGTTGATACCCCATTAAACATAAATTGCTCATGCAAGAGAAAATTATCGTACTGGATTTCGGTGGACAATATGCCCACCTTATAGCAAACAGAGTGCGCCGTTTGGGCGTTTTCACGGAGATCTGCTCTCCTACAGCCTCTGTCGAAGAGTTGGCTGGCGCGAAGGGCATCATCTACAGCGGTGGACCTTCCAGCGTTTATGCTGAGGATGCCCCCGACTACAACCCGGAAATCCTAAACATTCCCGTTCCTAAATTAGGAATCTGCTACGGACACCAACTGATGGCTTCGCAATTGGGCGGAACCGTTCGTCCTGGGAAGGTGAAGGAATATGGTATCGCCGACCTGCTTTTGAAGGAGCCTCAACATCCGCTATTGAAAGGAATCCCCGCATCCTCCCCGATGTGGATGAGCCACGGCGACGCAGTCGAGAAATTACCGGAAGGCTATAAAATCATCGCCTCCACCAAAGACTGCCCCATCGCTGCCGTCGCTCTTGACGAACGAAAAATATATGGTATCCAGTTCCACCCAGAGGTGACCCACAGTAAGTTCGGAATGAAGATTTTGGATAACTTCATCGACATCTGCGGATGCGAACGCACATGGAACATGAAGAGCTACATGCCTCTCATCTCCGAGAAGATCAAGAAAGAGGTGGGCAACCGAAAAGTGTTCCTGCTCGTCTCAGGTGGCGTGGACAGCACCGTTGCCTTTGTCCTTCTGAACCGTGTTTTGGGTACGGATCGTGTCATGGGTCTCCACATCGACAACGGTATGATGCGTATGGACGAATCCGCCAAAATCATCGATTTCTTGAAGGCGGAAGGCATGCACAACCTCCGCGTCGTAGATGCAACCAATACCTTTCTCAGTAAATTGGAGGGCATCACTGCCCCTGAGGAGAAGAGAAAAAGAATCGGTGCCACATTCTTAGTCGTAAAAGACGAAGAGATGGCAAAACTCAACCTCGACCCTAAAGAGTGGATGATCGCGCAAGGCACCATCTACCCTGACACCATTGAAAGCGGTGGCACGAAGAATGCCGACCTCATCAAGACACACCACAACCGTGTGAAAGAGGTGATGGACTTGATGGCACAAGGCTTGTTGCTCGAGCCATTGGCAGACCTCTACAAAGACGAGGTGCGTATGTTGGGAGAAGAGTTGGGTATTCCGCACAACCTCGTTTGGAGACATCCATTCCCTGGTCCAGGTCTTGGCGTGCGCCTTCTTTGCTCCGACGGCAAAGGGGAGTTCGCATCGAATGCAGACGTTCCAGGATTGGAAGATTACCTCAAGGAAAACAAAATCGAAGGTAAGGTCCTCCCTATCAAGAGCGTGGGCGTACAAGGAGACGGTAGAACCTACGCACAACCATTCCTCTTGACAACACCTAACCTCACTTGGAAGCAATGCGAGAAATTCAGTACCGAATTGGTGAACCGATTCAAGGTCATCAACCGTGTCATCTGGCAAGTCGGAAGCATATCCGACGAAATGCCTAAGCTGATCGCACAATATGCGACCAAAGACCATTTCGATGTTTTGCGCAAATTCGACAACATCTGTACGGAGTTCCTACAGGAGAACAACCTCTACGAATCCATCTGGCAAATGCCTGTCGTATTGGTTCCTTTGACCGTGCAAGAGAAGCCATGCATCGTGATGCGCCCTGTCAACAGTTCCGAGGCCATGACTGCCAACTTCGCAGAAATCGACCAAAAACTTTTGGAGGGTCTCTGGGGCAGGTTCGTTGCCGAAGGAGCAGGCTCGTTGTGGTATGACGTAACCCACAAGCCTCCTGGCACTATTGAGTGGGAATAATAAAAGCATAAATATGGGAGGGTTCTGTAAACAACAAGTTTATGGAACCCTCTTTGAAATTTATCGACTAGATTTTTTGAACATTTCTAAGAAGCAGAAATCGCATGGGAATAGAGACAGGCATATTCAACAGGACAAAATTATTGGTAGGCGATAAGATGATGGACCTCCTTGCCCAACAGAAAATCATCGTTTTCGGTGTGGGAGGCGTAGGCAGCTGGTGCGCCGAGAGTCTAGTTCGTTCCGGCATCAAACATCTGACCATCGTCGATTCCGACTGTGTCTGCATCACCAATATCAACCGTCAACTGCTGGCCACAACAAAGACCATCGGAAGGCCTAAAGTCGAAGTTCTAAAGGAACGCCTGCTCGAAATCAACCCCACCGCAGAGATTACGGCTCTTCAAAAAATCTATTCGCCAGAGAATTTTACAGAATTCCATTTGGAGGATTACGATTACATCGTGGATGCCATCGACAGTCTATCCAACAAGGCCCACCTGCTATTAGAAGGTAGCAAACAGAAAGGGAAACTCTTCTCCAGCATGGGGGCAGCCCTCAAAATGGACCCCACTGCCATCAGGGTGGCAGAGTTCTGGAACGTAAGAGGTTGTCCTCTCGGATCCGCCCTACGCAAAAAGATGAAGAGAGAGAAAACCTTCCCTAAACACAAGATTCAATGCGTCTACAGCGAAGAGCTATTGGAAAACCAAGGCGAAGGGGGCAACTGTGGCACCGACCAATGTGTTTGTAGCAAAAAGGAGACAAACAACGCCGATTGGAACAGCAAAAAAGCTCAAATCAACGGGACAATGGCCCATATCACCGCCATTTTCGGGTTCACTCTCGCAGGACTAATCTGCCAAGACATACAGAAAAAATCACGGAGTTTGGAGTAACAAAGGGATACCCACGATTGGATTGCCGGACAAACGTATTATCTGGGTTCTCTTATCGTCTCAACAACGTAAAGTGCCCGCTGACCTCATAATCCAATTCATCCACACTGATAACATACCAATAGTCAGTTGACGGCATGTCGGCTCCGTTATAGACTCCGTCCCAACCAGGATATTCATCATGGTACTCCACCAACAATTTACCATAACGGTCATAAATGCGCACCGAATAGTGTTTGTAATAACCTAGATTCTCCACCTCCCAAGTATCTTTTATGCCGTCTCCGTTAGGTGACATGTGGTCTTCCGGATAAATCGGAATCAAGAAATAGAACGGCAAAGAAGATTCGCATCCATACAAATCCTTTATATAGGCGAGAGAGGTACCCACTGGGATGTCATCGACAAACGATGGAGAAGACTGCCACTGCTCTCCGTCCAATGAGTAGGAGTAGTCAGAACTCATCCTTACCGGATTGATTACAATCTCCTTCTTCTCTGGAGAAAGATCCACATGGTCGATGGCCGGGATAGGATTCACCTGCACAGACAAAGTCGTCGAATCCACACAAGCTCCACGGCGAGCCGTAATCAGATAAGAGATATCCATTGGAGTTGAGACGAACGGATTGAAGCGGTCGGCTGCCGACAAGAACGTAGGAGGCCTCCATGAATATTGGGCAGATGGTATCGAATCGACCTGCAACTGAGTTTCCGCCCTGCCACAAGCCACGACATCCTCCGGCTTGGTCAAAGAGAAGGCAGGATCGACCTGCAAGCGGACAACGACAAAAGAGTCGCATCGCCCTACACTACCCAGATTGACTTCATATTCACCAGACTCGGTCAGTTCCTGATCTAAAATGGAATAGACATCCCCTTCACAGATGACAACATCTTCGTAGCCCACAATCTTCGGCAAAACCTCAAAATGTACTTCGATGACGCTATCACAACCGTTGACAGTCGTGTATTGCTCAGGGTAGATACCTGAAACTATTTGTTCATCCGAAGCCGCCTCGTTTGCAGCCCCACCACTCTTGAATGATTTCTCCCAACATATCGTATCATATCGAGCGATGAGATAGGAAGGATGCTCCTTGACCCGTATCTCGTATTGAATACTATCGCAAACATAGTTCTCCCGCAACAACACGTCTGTATAGGCACCTCCCTTCTTATAAGTTTTCCCGTTAAACGAAACGGAGTCGCCAGCACATATCACAAAATCCCGATCTTCCTGAGTAGGACGAAGTATCCGAACCTCATAGACCGTCACGCTATCGCACTTGCCGTTTGCTGCCAGCAAATTCTCGCTATAATAGCCATCCTCCGTCACCAATTTACCCTCCACCAGCAATTCATCACCCTCGCAAGCAACCACCTCGACAGTGTCAATATCGATTCTATGATAGACATTCAAATTCAGTTGAAGAATACTATCGCAACCGTTCACCGTTGTCAGCGAATCAGTATAGACACCCGTCTCGGTATGACCGTCCAACGATTCGCCCCAACAAATTGAATCGTAGCGGGCAATAAAATAGGAAGGATGCTCCTTAATCCGTATCTCGTATTGGATGCTATCACAAGCATAATTCTTCCGTGGCAACGCATCGGCGTAGGTACCCCCCGACTTATATACCTTTCCATTGAACAAGACGGAATCGCCTCCACAAATTTCAAAATCCCGTTCTTCTTGAACAGGTCGGAGAATCCGCACATCATAGACCACCGTGCTATCACAATTACCAATGACCGTCTGCCGTTTCACCGCATAGAAGCCATCCTCTGTTATGCGTCGGCCATCCACCAAGACTTCCTCCTCCTCACAAGCAATCACCCGTAGCGTGTCTGTCTTAGGCTCCGGCAAGACTTCCAAATTCAGTTGGAGGACACTGTCACACCCGTTCACCGTTGTCAATGAATCGGTATAGACTCCCGTTACTGTATAGCCTTCAAGCGATTCGCCCCAACAAATCGTATCGTAGCGAGCGACGAAATAGGAAGAATGCTCCTTAACCCGTATCTCGTATTGGATGCTGTCGCAAGCATAATTCTTCCGTGGCAAAGTATCGGCATAAGAGCCCCCTGCCTTATAGAATTTTCCATTGAACGGAACAGAATCTCCTTCGCAGATTTCCAGATCGACCACCACCGTCTGAGGCCACAAGACTTGGAGATGATAGACTACAACGCTATCGCACCCATTTATCGAAGAGAAGGAATGCGTATAGACACCCGTCTCGGTATGACCGTCCAACTCCTCCCCTCCACAGATCGTATCGTAACGATTGACCAAATAAGTCGGGTTCTCCTTAACATTTATCGTATAAAAGACACTGTCGCAACCATACAATTCGCTCTTTGCGACATCTGAATAGGTTCCGCCAGCCGTATAGTTTTTTCCTCTAAAAGAGATGGAGCCACCCTCACAAATCTCCAAATCAACATCCTCGTTCGTCGGGTGGATAAACTTAACATCATAGACTCTTATGCTATCGCAGAAGCCATCCTTGGCAAGCAACGTATCACTATAGTAGCCCTCCTCTGTCACCAAACGTCCGGCCACCTCCACTTGCCCCTCACAAGAGAGCACTAAAAACGTATCCACCGGCGGTTTCGGGAAGACCACGAGATCCAATACCATCACACTATCACAACCATGCTCCGAGGTTAGAGAATCCGTATAAACGCCCGTTTGTGTACGCCCCTCCTCCGCTTCGTCCGAACAAATCATACGATGCTGGATAGTGAAATAAGAGGGATGCTCTTTGACCTCTATTTGGTAATAGACACTATCACAATCCATAATTTTGCTCTTCTCCGAATATTCATAGACGCCAGCCTTATTGTAGGTCCTGCCCTTATATTCAATAGAGGTTCCCTCACAAATCTCCAATTCTACCTTTTCGAGTTTCGGTTGCAAAAGATAGACATTATAGACCGTCACACTGTCGCAGTATCCATTTTTCGTACGCACGGTATCACTATAGAAGCCATCCTCCGTCACCAACTTTCCACCGATATACAGATTCTCGCTCGCACAAGAAACCAACTCAACCGTATCAGAGACCAACTCCGGTTCGACAATTTCCACATCCACACGCACAGCAACCGGTTCGGAGCAACGATCGTACTTACCCCACCCCCAATAGGTTCCGCTTTTCAGTGAAGAGAGGTTGGTAATGACAGGATTCTGCTCCCTGCTGAATTCACGTCCGTAAGGATCCACCCAATGGAAATCCTCCAGCAAATTCGATTCGCTATAGAAACGCAACGTTGGATCCTGACAGGTAGGCAACTCCACCCTCGCCCTCAACTCCACCTTCGGAGGAGGAGGACAATCCTCAAACAACTGCATGTTTTTACAATCTGAGAAATCCTCATAATAGGTCTTGTTGTTCGTATTATCTTGGAAACGAAGAGATTTGATAGCACCGCCTCCCGTTGACCAATAGATAGATACGTCATTGATTCTACATATATCATAAGCCTGCTTCTTATACATATCGCCATCCCTATAAAAGTAAAGGATACCGTCATGAAACTCAAAGCTAAGCATAGTAAGTCTCTCATCCCTCAACAGAGACTTAGGCTTTACCTCCACAGGAATTTCTATTCTTCTTTCCATCGGAGCAGGTCGGAAACTACGAAAATCTCTCCAATCAAAAACAGGTTCAAAAAAAGCACTCAAACCCAAAGTAATATGACTGCCGAAGTTTCCAGTTGTCTGCATTTCAGCCTCCAACACCCAATCGTCCGTAGTACAACTCGTATCGCTAAAATAATAGCCCGTCGTCTGATTGTAATCCTCTGGATTATAATCCGGCACCATTGCTCCATCCGGACCAAAAAATTCGGAAGGAGTATAATAGACCGTATCATAATGGACACGACCATCCTCCGTCTCCGTCTTGGTCGACAAATACGCCCCCCATCGAGAGTCATCATCACATGCGCCCTGTCCATGAAGAAGAAAAGATGAAAACAAACATCCAATTATAATAAGAATATGTCTCAGACGAATCGATACCATACTAAAAAGATGAATCCTATAAAATCACCACTTCGAGATAACACATAGGTCAAATCTCAAGTCAAACCCTATCTCTGCAAATTTATACAAAAAAAAGAGACTAAACAATTATGCCGCAAAATATTAAGCACGAAATTTCAAGTTCGTTGCCAACCGTGCAAAAAAACAAGTTGGTTTGATTGAGAAAAATCTTGTAGAAATAGCCTTTTTCATTTGTTTGCGACCTATTTTCCCCATTTCAAGACCAAAAAAATCCTCCCTTTCCTCATTATTCCTAACAGAGCGGTTAAATAATGTTTAATCGTGGAAATATTATCTTTCTCCCTTCCTCCCTATTGACAAGAAATGCGTAATTTGGCACTCTGAAATCTCGTAAACAACGAATAGAAGATGAATAGACAAGCTCTCTTTTTGACTATCCCGAGCATCGCCCTGACGCTCTCCTTGGGAAGCTGCGACCCCAACCGACTGAAAAGGGCCGCCTGCAACGACCAAACACCCCTAAAGGAAGAGATTCAAACAGATACATGCTATGTCTATGACAGCATCGGGGGAAATGCACTCTTCTCCATCTACGCAGGGACACAAATCGAAAGCGTCCCGACCGACAACCCAGAATGGAACGAATTGGCCGTCACTGTCGCCATCTCATCGCAAGAGGTGAGCAGCAACGAGATTGAAGAGGGGAAAGTCCTGACCAACCAAGAAAAAGAGAAGATTGGAGAGGTGTACAAAACCCAAAATTTCTGGGACAAGGACAAAAACGGCAGTCAGCCCGTCGGAATCCTCCGCGGATTCATCAAGAAAAGAGACATCGACCCCAACACCATCATCGAAAACATCATAAAAAAGAGATGCGCCTCCGTCCAAAATAGGAACCTGTCAGGTATGGAGGAGATTGTCAGCAAATACGATTTTGTTTACTATCAATTCGATTCGCTCCTGACCAACCTCGACTTCTACAAAGAGGAGTACAAGGACCTGTCCGACATCGAGGAGTACATCTTGGAGGATAGTTGGCTCTCCGACCCAGGCGCCGACCGACTCTCCCTGCTCTTCCTTCAGGAGCAACTCATCGCCATCGTCCACAAACGACCTCTGGAACTCGACAACCTTCCAACCTTCCGCCTTCCGGGTGGACGTAGGATGATTATCCTCCCCCATGTCAACGAGACGATTGCCGACAAACTCGTCAAATTCAAGACGGAATTCTATACCAGTTTCTTCGATTGAAGCCTCCGCACAATGCCGACCTTCATTTTTTTGACTTTGAATTGCTTATTTTTTGAGGATTAAACGGTAACTTTGCAAAACTTGTTGATAGGGTGCGGTTTGCCCCTATCGCCCAATTGGACAAAACAATAGAAATTAAATATAAATGGCTAAAAAATTTGCAGAACACAGCAACTTCAACCTCTCGGAAATCAACAAGGAGGTCTTGAAACAGTGGAACGAGAACGATGTGTTCCACAAAAGTGTATCAACCCGCGAAGGAGCTCCCACTTTCGTATTCTTCGAAGGCCCCCCTTCAGCAAACGGAATGCCGGGCATCCACCACGTGATGGCTCGCTCCATTAAGGATATTTTCTGCAGATACAAGACCATGAAGGGCTTCCACGTGAAGCGTAAAGCAGGTTGGGATACGCACGGACTCCCTGTGGAGTTGGGCGTAGAGAAAGAACTCGGCATCACCAAGGAGGACATCGGCAAGAAAATCTCCGTCGATGACTACAACAAGGCCTGCCGTACCAACGTGATGAAATTCACCAAGGAGTGGACTGACCTGACTCAAAAGATGGGTTACTGGGTGGACCTCGAAAACCCATACATCACCTACGACAACAAGTATATCGAAACGTTGTGGTACCTCTTGAAGGAGCTCTACAAGAAGGGATACCTCTACAAAGGCTACACCATCCAACCCTACTCTCCTGCAGCAGGAACGGGCCTTAGCTCGCACGAGTTGAACCAACCTGGTTGCTACCGCGACGTGAAGGATACGACCGTCGTGGCTCAGTTTAAGATGGTGGATCCTAAGCCGGAGATGGCTCAATTCGGTACGCCTTACTTCTTGGCATGGACCACCACGCCTTGGACACTTTCTTCCAACACGGCTCTTTGCGTCGGCCCGAACATCACCTACGTAGCTGTTCAATCCTACAATCCTTACACGGGCAAGCCTGCCACTTACGTGTTGGCAAAGGATTTGGTGAACGCCCACTTCAACCCTAAAGCTGCCGAATTGGCTTTGGAAGACTACAAAGAGGGTGACAAACTCATTCCGTTTAAAGTAATTGCCGAATACAAGGGTACTGACCTTGTGGGCATGAAATATGAGCAACTCTTCGACTGGATCACACCAGAGAATGCCGACCAAGCGTTCCGTGTCATCCCTGGCGATTACGTCACAACAGAAGACGGTACGGGTATCGTACATATCGCTCCTACCTTTGGTGCAGACGATGCGAAGGTGGCAAAAGCCGCTGGCATTCCACCACTCCAATTGATCGACAAGTTCGGCAACCTTCGTCCTTCCGTTGACTTGACAGGCAAGTTCTACCTGTTGGCCGATTTGGACGCAGATTATGTGAAGTCACATATCAACGTGGAGGCTTACAAGAAGTATGAGGGTCGTTTCGTAAAGAATGCCTACGATCCTAACTTGACCGACAAGGACGAGACACTCGACATCTCCATCTGCATGGACATGAAGATGAGCGACAAAGCATTCAAGATTGAGAAGCACGTCCACAACTACCCTCACTGCTGGCGTACGGACAAGCCTGTACTCTACTATCCGTTGGATAGCTGGTTCATCCGTTCTACCAAGGCTCGTGAGCGTATGATCGAGTTGAACAAGACCATCCAATGGAAGCCTGAATCAACAGGTACGGGCCGTTTCGGCAAATGGTTGGAAAACTTGAACGACTGGAACCTCTCCCGCTCCCGCTATTGGGGAACTCCATTGCCTATCTGGCGTACGGAAGAGGGTACGGAGGAGAAGTGCATTGGTTCCATCGCAGAATTGTTCGATGAAATCGACAAATCCATCAAGGCTGGCTTCATGAAGGAGAACCCTTGGAAGAACTTCAAGGTGGGCGATTACTCAAAGGAGAATTATGATCCTAAGAACATCGACCTCCACCGCCCATATATCGACAGCGTCATCTTGGTTTCCGACAGCGGCAAGCCAATGAAGCGTGAGGCTGATTTGATCGACGTGTGGTTCGATTCAGGTGCCATGCCATTCGCACAACAACACTATCCATTCGAAAACAAGGAAGTGGTCGATAACGGAGAGTTCTACCCTGCCGACTTCATCGCCGAGGGTGTGGATCAGACCCGTGGATGGTTCTTCACATTGCATTCCATCTCCACAATGATCAAGGATAGCGTAGCCTTCAAGGCAGTCATCTCCAATGGTTTGGTGTTGGACAAGAACGGCAACAAGATGTCCAAACGTTTGGGCAACGCCGTCGATCCGTTCGGAGCTATTGAGAAGTATGGTTCCGACCCACTCCGCTGGTACATGATTACCAACGCTTCACCTTGGGACAACTTGAAATTTGACACAGACGGCATCGAGGAAGTACGTCGTAAATTCTTCGGTACGCTCTATAATACGTATTCGTTCTTCGCCTTGTATGCGAACGTGGACAACTTCACCAATAGTCAGCCACAAGTACCGATGGCGAAGCGTCCTGAGATCGACCGTTGGATCATCTCCCTGCTCAACTCCCTCATCAAGGAGGTGGACGAGAGCTACAACGACTACGAGCCAACGAAGGCAGGCCGTGCCATCTCCAACTTCGTAAACGACCATTTGAGCAACTGGTACGTTCGTCTGAACCGTAAACGTTTCTGGGGCGGTACGCTCACAGAAGACAAGTTGGCGGCTTACCAGACATTGTACACTTGCTTGGACACGGTAGCCCGCTTGATGGCGCCTATCGCTCCATTCTACGCAGACCAACTCTTCTTGGACTTGAACAACGCTACGGAATGCGACAAGAGCGAATCCGTCCACTTGGCCAACTTCCCTAAATATGACGAGTCGTTGATCGACAAGACATTGGAGGAGCGCATGCAATTGGCACAAGACATTTCATCCATGACCCTTTCTCTCCGTAAGAAAGAGAACATCAAGGTTCGTCAACCGTTGAAGCAAATCATGGTACCTATCTTAGCTGAACATGAACAAGAGAATGTTGAGGCCGTGAAGGACTTGATCATGAACGAAGTGAATGTCAAGGAGATCAACTTCGTGGACGATTCAGCCGGCATCTTGGTGAAGAAGATCAAGCCAGACTTCAAGAAACTCGGTCCTAAGTGCGGTAAGAGCATGAAGGCTGTTGCAGCCCAATTGCAGTCTTTGCCACAAGAGGAAATCGCAAAATTCGAGAAGAGCGGCGTATATGAAATCAATGTAGAGGGCAACGTTGTCACGGTGGAAAAGGCTGACGTGGAAATTCTCTCCGAGGACATTCCAGGCTGGTTGGTTGCCAACAACGGAACGATCACCATCGCACTCGACGTGACCATCACGCCAGAGTTGCAGAAAGAGGGTATCGCCCGTGAGTTCATCAACCGTATCCAAAACATCCGTAAGTCAAGCGGCTTTGAGATTACAGACAAGATACTTATCGAAATTGAGAAGTCAGACAACGTGAATGCGGCAGTGGAAGAGTTCAAGGAGTACATCTCCTCTCAAGTACTTGCCAACAACATCACATTGGTGGAGAAAGTAGCCAACCCAACCGAGTTGGACTTCGACGACTTCAAGGTGAACATCGAGGTAAAGAAGGCGTAATAGCCAATAGTAAAAACATACAAAAGGGCGGATCATTACACAATGGTTCGCCCTTGTATAAAAATCGCAAACATGGAAGGACAGGCAAGAACCCCAGAAGGCGACCAAATGCGTTACATGGTCTTTGTTATTGAAACGGCTGCCCGCAAGATGGGCATCTCGCCTTCCGAACTTGTGGAGCGATTGGAACGTCAAGACCTCATCGACGGACGTTTGATCCGTTTCTACGACGTGCTACATACGCAAAGCGTGGAATACGTGGCGGATGACATTATCGAAACCTTGCAAAACTACGAGGCGGATGAGTCTGTCACGAAATCATAGTTTGCAGTTTCCACCTTAAGTATATAAAATATGAAGGATTATATTTTATACCGCAAAATAGCACGTGTCATCATCCAATTGGCCGATGAGTTAGACATATCCCCAAAACGGGCAATGTTGCTGTTCTATCGTTCCAGAGTGGGAGAGCAGATGCACGACCCCAAATACGGCTACCAAATCATGTCCGACACCTACATCGTCAACGATATAAAGGCGGAGATCGCAGGCTTGTGAGTCACCCCCAAATAAAAAAAGCTGTCTTCCGACAGCCTTTTTTATTTAGAGACAGACACTTAGAATGCAATAGACTCCTCATTGATCTCAATAAGCTTCTTGTTTTTGAAAGCGAAGGCGATACCATGCTCCTCATCGCAGTTACAGTCTCCAGAAAGACAAATGTCTGGGAACTTTTCGTGGTTCTCCGCTTCCTCAACATTCAGATAAACCTTGCTAATCGAAAGTTCATTATGCAGCTCATCCGCCGTGATATGCTCGCCACCCCAACTATTGTAAGTGTCATTACAATAATCCAACACATCCTGCTTGATTGTATTCGTGTCGAATTCAGTAGTCAACCACTTCAAGACCTCCACCTCCTCGTCTGTAAGATCCTCGTCGTCTGAGCCGTATCCAGACCTCATAATCGACAAATCAATCAGAAGACCGAAGAGGTTGAGGTAGGCCGTGTCGTTCATTTTCCACTTCTTTCTAGTACGGCTCTCCTTCACATCGGCGATGTTTCTTAAAATCCTTTCTCTTTTAGCCATTTGCACGTCATCATCAGAGAGGATCGCAGCAATGCTCCCTCCATCCCACTCCTTAACGACACACCAACCATAGTTGCCGTCACGAGCGATATAGAGTTTGTATGGAACGATTCTATTGTCTTTTTTCCTACGGACCACCGCCTTGAAGTTTTCCTTCGCCTTCTGCTGAAGCCGTTCGAAAAATGAGCTTTGTTTTTCCAAATATTCCGCATAAGCCACACGCTGCGCCTCCGCAATTCCATCTTTTCCAGAGCCTTCCAATTCTATTTCGATAGAGGCATCCTTTCCTAAAAATTCCGCAGCAGACTTACCCTTCCAACTATTCTTTCCATCATGGTAAAGTTCGCCGAAAAGATCATCGGTGATTTTCAAAGCATTGTCAGGAGCGATAAGTCCCATTTCCTTCAACTTTCTCAAATTATCCAAAGCATACTTGTTGCGTAGCTTGGCAGCCTTTCGAAACCATTCAGCCGCCTTTTCATAATTTGGAGCCACACCCACACCTTTCTGATAACAGAGCCCCAATTGGTTCTGCGCATTCACATACCCTTGTTCGGCAGCCTTAGCGTACCACTCAACAGCATTCTTGCTATTTTTAGGGACACCTTCACCGCCCTCGTAACAAATGCCTAAATTATATTGGGCGACAGCAAGCCCTTGCATTGCCGCCTTAGTCCACCACTCAACAGCTAATTCATTGCTCTTTGGCACTCCTTCTCCCTTGTAGTAGCGATATGCCAAACGATGTTGAGCCTCGGCATCTCCTGCATTGGCCGTCTTTCGGAGTTTGGCGATCCCGGCGTCAACCTCACACAGCCAACCTTTATCATCGCCATCCAACAAGATTTCCTCCGTCTTATTGTAATCTACAAACGTCTTAACATCCACATCTTTATTCAAGGCCGAGACATGGATAACAGAAAGTTTGGGGCAATCAGAAAAGATCCCTGTTCTAATTTTTGACACAGAATTGAGAAACGTGACCGAAGTCAGCTCTTGACATCCATCGAACGTATGATAACTTATTACCTGGGAAGGAAGCTTAATCTCTTTGAGTGATTTGCAAAAGGCAAAGACATACCCGCTTTCCTCATCACCCAAATTTGCCTTCGAAAGAAGAGTCACATTAGAAAGTCCAGAACCAGCAAAAGCATAATAGCCCACCTGATCAACCGTAGCCGGTATAGTTATGCTATTCAGGTTTTTACAATTTCGGAAGGCATTCGTACCAATCACTCGAAGAGAAGCAGGTATAGTGATATCGGATAATCTCGAGCAATCATAGAAAGCTCCATTCTCAAGAGATGCAAGGGATTCGGGGAAATAAAAAGTTTCCAGTTTCGAACATTCATAAAAAGCCGATTCCCCCATTTTGAGAAGCCCCTCCGTATCCTTCACCTTTCGCAAAGAAGTACATCTGGAGAAACAACTTTTTCCTAAAGTCACCACATTTTTACCCAAAGTGACAGAGGCAAGTTGTCCACACCTCTCAAAAGCAGACTCCCCTATTTCAGTAACCGACTCTGGGACCTGAACCGTCTCCGCATCAGTCAGGCAGGCAATCAACACCTTACCATCGGCAGAGAGCAAGAATCCGTTTTCCACTCGGATGTGCGGGTTATCGGGAGAGATGGTAATTTTAGTAGCAGGAGGGAACGAGTCACGCTTAATCATCTCAACATTAGCAGGTATTTCTACCTCTTTCAAACTATCGCACCCCTCAAAAGCTCGCGATTTGATTATTTTGAGCGACTTCGGCAATTTCACCGATGCCAACTTTGTGCAACGTGAGAAAACATCAGTATTCAACGTTTCAATACCCTCCGGCAACTCGATAGAAGTAAGGCTGGAACAATACATAAAAGCACTGACTCCCAACGTTTGCATCTCTTGCGGGAAGACCACCTCCTCCAAGGCCGACGCATTTTTGAAGGAATCATAAGGCAACTCCTTCAACGACTTGGGAAGAACCACCTTCTTCAAGTTACGACAAGACCAAAAGACTCCACGGCCCAACTTTTCCACTGAATCGGGCAATCGCATCTCCGTCAGGCTTAAGCATTCAGAAAATGCCACGTCGTCTATTCTCGTCAAGCCCTCCGGCAACGATATATTGGCAAGTTTAGGGCAATAAGAAAAAGCATTCTCGCATATCCTATTCAAGGTAGTTGGGAGCGTAACCGAGATCAAATTTTTGCAACTATTAAAAGCATAATACTCGATTTCCGTCACGCCTTCGCGAATCACCACGGTTTCAATACTTTTGTTATCAGAGAAACAGAAGCCACCTATAGAGGTCATGTCCGAACCTTCTTCAGGAATTACAATGCTTTTTTCGATTGGTTTTTCACTATTCGCCATATTATTTTTCATGCTAAAATTAAGACAGATCCTAAGATCCATTTCTTCACAACCGCAAGAACCTATTAAGTCGGTTGACAAAAAGTCGTTCGTTCAGGACGGCATTTCAAAGTTAAAAATTTTTATGCATTTAGGAAAGCAATAATCAAACGAAAAGGAGAAGTTACAAGGGAGAATACCCGTTACATTTTTTCTCTTTCAATAAAAAAGAGCCATACACATATCTTGTCCAATCCGATGAGAATCTCTATTTTTGCTTAGAAATATAAAAAGCGCATTAATCTGGATTAAAAAATATGAACGATTTCTTTCTTAGAGACACCTTCTTCATTGACCAAAAAGCATGGTCGGTAGGCGAGTTCTTCCGCATCTTCGACGAGGAGGGAAAGCAGATTGGATCAATCAAGGAGAGCCTACCTGCATTAAACTTTATCTTCTCGCTCATTGTTCCCAAAGACAAACTTCCCTTCACCATCCAACTAAAGGACGAGGCGGACAATGTACTAGCGACTGTCGACAAGAAACTCTTTACCTTCTCTCGAAAGGTGGATATCAAGAACAGTGACGATAACAAGATTGGTGCCATCAAGAGGAAAGACTTCCTATTCGAAACCTCCTACAACATATATGGGCCAGACGATTCCATCATCGGCACCATTGTCAACGACGTCTATTCCAGCGACATCAAGGTTACGGACAACGAACAGAAAAACCTCGCGACCATCCATAGAAAATGGGACAATTCGATGAGCCAAATCTTCTGCGATGCCGATCAATACAAACTTACAGTATCATCGAGGGTAAGCGACCCAGACCTCCGTATGGTCATTATCACCGCAGCCTCCGTAATTGACGGAATCAGGAGGAGAATGCCTTCTTGGAAAAGCAGAAAAACCACCTTGGCGGATTCTCAAGCAAACATGAAAGCTTTGAAAACATTCATCGAACTAATATTGAAAATCATCAAGCAACTTTCTTCGAAGTAACACTACTAATTATCAACATATTAACATCAATCAAAGAGAGTTTCCGTGGCAACGAGCCCATACTATTGTATAGGCTCAAATTCGTTTTTATCCGTACAACAAACTAAACATACTGCGGATTTTCAATGTTTCTACAACTCCTCAATCTCCTCTTCCGTCAATCCTGTAATATCAGAAATGTCGACAAAGTCCATGCCTTTGTCCTTCATCTTTTTGGCATTGCGAAGTTTCTCCTCTCGTTCGCCCTCGGCGCGACCTTCTGTCCGTCCCTCAGCCAACCCCTCGGCACGTCCTTCTGCTCGCCCCTCTTCTTTCCCTTCTCGTTTTGCAGTGGAGAGGACATTGCTGAAGTCCCAGAATATTTTCAAACTCTCCTCGTATTCCGTCTTAGCCATATCAATGAATTGGACAATTCCTACTTTCAATCAAAGCCATTGAACATCACAGCTCCTCAATCTCCCCTGCCGTTAATCCTGTAATATCAGAAATGTCGGCTAAGTCCATGCCTTTATCCTTCATCTTTTTGGCATTGCGAAGTTTCTCCTCTCGCTCGCCCTCGGCACGTCCTTCTGCTCGACCTTCCGCACGACCCTCTGCGCGGCCCTCTTCTTTCCCTTCTCGTTTTGCAGTGGAGAGGACATTGCTGAAGTCCCAGAATATTTTCAAGCTCTCCTCGTATTCCGTCTTGTCTTTGGCTGTCAATTGGGCGACCTCGGCCTCGGAGAAGAGTCGTTTGAAAATGGCTTCGGTCAACACCTCCGGCTTGTTGCTTAATTGGGAAAGGTTCTTTATCGCATAGAGCCACTTGTCCAAGAAGGTCTCCAGTTCCAATTCTGTCTTCTTGAATTTCGGCATTTCAAGGAAGACATAGTTCAAGTTTTCGTTGAAGACATTGTTCTCGTCATCCTTCAACTTGACCTTGGTGATGACTTTCTCCTCATGGCCTTCCGTATGGTCCATCACGAAATTGAGTATGCCAACAACATAAACAGGTGTCAACGTGTAATCCCAAGGCTTGGTCGTACTTCCCTTCTGCCCTTGTTCACGGATGGCGAACGAGGAGTAGTAGAGTGCCCTATCACGGAAGCTGTCCTGCTTCGCCTTCTGCATCTCCACGATGAAGTGCTCACCCTTCGCCGTCGTGCAGTACACGTCGTAGATGGCTCTCCGTTCGTTGATGCTGTCGCCCAACTGCTCGGGATTCAAATAGGTCAAATTCTTGATCTCGGAATCGCCCGTGAAACCCAACAGCTGATTCAAAAAACTGATTAGCAAATCCTTATTCGCCTCCGTTCCGAACAACTTCTTGAAAGCGAAATCAGTGTAGAAATTTACGTAGCGCGACAACGCCGTCCCTGGTATGCACATAGTACTTTTTGTTTTTTAGTTTACATCACAAAGTTAGGAAAACTTTAGTTGAAAATTAAATCACAGAGACATTTCTGTGAAAAACAAGAGATTTTTAGAGCTTCCCTATAGATAATTTCCTATATTTACCACACAAAACCATTAGATCGTTCATCCATGAAAAGACATTGTTTTTCTCTGTTGGCACTTCTCGTTGCCTTCGTCCCTTTTTCACGAGCCGACATCGACATCACCAACCTCTATCTGCAAAACGCAGGGTTTGACGATGAATCTCATTTCGATTACCACAAATCGGACAATGGGAACGTGGCTCAAGAGATTCTGGATATCTATGGATGGAACAAAGACATCGGTGTGGATTACACCGTCACTGGCATCTACGAATTAGGCACAGCCAAAACCTTCAACACCTACGGAAAGGTTCCCTCTTCTGGCTACGATGGTTCCTCAGGCGGATGCCTTGCTCTCAGCACGGGCTGGGAGGAATCCATGAAATACTATCAATCCATCGCCCTTCCTGCCGGCAAATACAAACTTCAATCGGCATTCTACAACGGAAGCAATACCGACAGTGGCTACAGCCTTTTGGGGTGGATTGGGAAGGACGGGAAGAATTCCATGTCTTCAATTTCCTCCTTTCCTCTGAACCGATGGACGCTCGACGAGGTCTCCTTCTCCCTTGCCAACGAAACAGAAGGCCGCATCCAAATCGGATTCAAGGCTGTCGCCAACGGCTCGGCCAACTCAGCTAAGGTTGTCGCCGACTTCGTCAAACTCTACCTCGTGGGAAACAACGAGGACCTATTGTCCGAGATACGCTCCGCTCTGAACAACACCCTATCTTCTGCAAAAACTCTTTACGGGGAAGGAAATGGCGAAAAAGCCGAAAGACTGCAAACAGCCATAGAGAAAGCGCAAAACATACTCGACAACGCCACTTCCTACTCGGAAATCTTCAAGGAGAAAGAGGCACTGAGCCAAGAGATGGAGCTTTACCAATGGGCAAACTCCTCCCTTGAGAATCCTTCCGACTTCACAAAGTTCATCATCAACCCGAACTTCGAAGAGGGACTCAACGGATGGTCCCAATCAGGATTGAAAACCCAAACAAACGCCTCTTTCTCGATGAAATCGGGTAATACCTACGTCGAGAAATGGGTCTCCGCAGGGGGCAGTGCAGGTAACGTACAAATCTCCCAAGAGATAAACAATGATCTTCCCATGGGCATCTACCAACTTAAAGTCGCCGCTCAAAATCTCCAAGAAGGGAACGGCAACCAGAAAGGAGCCTGGATCTTCGCAGGGAATGACAGTCTCGAAGTATCCGAAGCCAAAGAGTACACCCTCCAGTTCACCCTCATCGAAACTGCCTACTCCATCGGATTCCTCACCCAGAACACCACCGGCAACTGGGTTGCAGTGGACAACTTCCGACTCTACTACAGCGCAGCTAAAATCGACGACTACAAGGAAGAGTTGGCTCGACGCACTGCAATCGCCAACACCCTACTAGCAGGCCGAATGAACAAGAGTCATCGGGAGAACCTCCAAGCAAAGCTAAAGCAGGCGGAAGCATGGTTGGAAAGTCCATCGGAAGAGAACTTGGCAAGCCTCGCCGAGGATCTACGTAAAGCCACTCAATCCGCCCAAACATCCGAAACGGCATACGAACGACTCTCCTCATTAATTGAAGAGGCCAAAGAGACTCGACAAGAACAAGGCAAGGGCAACGACCAACTGACGGCCGCCATCCAAAAAGCTGAAAAGGATTGGAACGACGAGTCGCAAACCTTAGCAGACATAAACGCCAGCACGAAGGATCTGCAAACGGCCATCCTCCTCTACAAGACGGAGAATGCCATCGGAAACATTCCTACCGTGGTGACAGACCCTCGCCATGCCAGAGGTGCCACCAAAGCCTTCGGTCGTGCCTCCTTCTCAGGCGACGACATCATCGAAAGAGGATTCTGCTGGAGCACGCAAAGCGACCCGACCATCCTCGACCAACGCTCCACGCTCTCGTATGACAACAACGGGAAGATTTTCGTGATTGAGGGACTTTCTCCCCAAACATTCTACTATATCCGTCCTTATGCCATCAGCAGTTCCTACGCTGTCGGTTATGGTGAAAGCATAAAGATATGTACCTTGCCGATGGGTGAAATCACATGGAGCTACAACAACGGAGGATCAGCAGACGAGAACGCCAGGATCAACGATGCCGTCGCCGATGCTGTTGACGTCTGGAACAACCTAACCAGCATCCGCGGTCTTCGGCTCTCCGTCTCTTATGGTGCCAGCACACAGACGGCTGACTGCAGCTACGGCGGCTCCATGCGGGTGGGTCCCAACGCCAGCTACCAACGCACGGGTACCATCCAACACGAAATGTGCCATGCGGCAGGCGTCGGAACCACCAACCGATGGTACAACGATGCCACCTACCGTGAAAACGTGAGCAAAGGCTTCTGGTTGGGCGAACGGACCGACCAAATCCTACAATTCCTCGAAAATGACAACGAGGCACACCTAAAAGGGGACAACACCCACTTCTGGCCTTACGGAATAAACGGCGCACACGAAGACGACGGGACAAGGATGCTATACTACGCCAATGCCCTAATCATCCAAGCATTGGGAGAAGACTTCCTTCCTCCTATTTATGGGGCCTTCGCCTCTCCTGCCTACACGTTCATCCAAGAGGACAACGAATATTACTACATCCTGCCGGAAAACGGGGCGACAAACACGCCTTCGCTACTCCACAGCAATGGCAACGGGACGGATCTGAAAACAAGCGATTGGAAAACAATCCTCAACGACCATGCCTTCGCTTGGCAGATTCAATTCAACCCAGAAAACCAACTCTACGAGTTCAAGAACATTCTTACGGAAAGAGCTTTGACCAACAACAATTCCCAGGTTCAACTCAGTTCGAAAGAGAACTTCGGGCTTCAACTATTAGGCTCACGCAAAAAAGTGGAGAATGGGACTTTCAACCTCAAATCCTATTGGGTAACCTTCTCCGACGGCACAGACCACCCGAATGCCCTCACCGAAAACTGGGGCAACCTCTCGGCCACTCGATTCGACCACCAGAACTCAGCCTCCGCCCAACGATGGATCATCCTCTCACGAAGGGAAGTTAAAGCTTTAGCCGGCGACTATACGGAGCTACAGGAAGAGCCCGTTTCCGCATCCTCCCTCATCGTCACAAGTGCCCAAGGAGGCCTCCTCATTGAGACGACCCACCGAGGTGAATGGATTACCATCCACGACATTCAAGGGAAAACGGTCATGCAATTCTACATGCAGGCGGAACTACAGAGGTTCCAACCTCTCGAACCTGGATTCTACATTGTCAATGGGAAGAAAGGGGTGGCCTTACGGAAATGAAGAGACACACGGCCGTGGTAGAGAGGCACGGCCGTGCGTCTCTACCACGGTAACCTCCTTTAAAATAGGCTCATCACAAAATCAAAATTCAGCCAAACACGAATTCCCAAACACAAAAGAGGGACAAGAATAAGTGCCAGTCTGATTTTACCTTTTACGTCGTTGATAGGGATTCTATATAACGATTTGATTGGAGAAAGGAAATTGATCAAATAAGCCTCAGGATCGTCCTTACTATTCTGCAATCTGTTCAAATAAGAATAAGTACCATTAACAGCACCCGACACATTAGATCCCAATTGAGCTGCAGTATTAGCAAATTTTGAGAATTGCTCGTATGTCAACCCCGACAAAAAAGGCGATAAGAATCTGAGTTTACCCAAGATAAAATCCTTAGACGAAGTAAAGAGCATGGAAGGATCTGCCTTTTCTGAAATGCCACCTACCTTACTTTGGATGAAATCGTAATTAGAGGCAATTGCGTGGTCGATAGACGGGTCGATAATTTCAGGAGCCTTATGCAAGACATAATAAGATACAACTCCTGCAATAGCAGCCAAAAAGAACACAACGGAAATGAAGAATCTCAATTTACTAAATTCTCCCCATGAAAAAATAAGAGGTGTCAATACCAATGCAAAAACGACACCCATAATTAGTCCTTTAACAATAATACCAATTGCTTTAGCACCTAAACCTTTAATAAGAGACGTTACCAGAGAGAAAACGATTCCCATTATTCCACCTAAAATCTTCATATAAATTTCTTTATTTTAAATAGATTCAACAAACTTTACAAAGCTATAAAAAAAATTGGAAATTAATATCTAACTTTGCAACAATTAGAGAAAGAGGAAAGTTTGCAACCTTGCAACTTATATTTTTTGACATCAAAAAAAACATATGTTTGTACAAACATTAAGAAATAGCATTATGGGTTATAACCACACATATAGAATTTACTAGGAGATTATTACCACAAAAGAGGAAGACGGCTTATTTGAGTCGGACGAATTAACAGAATACTTTTAAAACTATCAACAATACACAACACATGGAAGAATTAATAAAATTATCAATTATAGCTTACATAGTCTATTTCATACTATTGGCCATTGTCTTTGGAATCATCAGATTCGTGTTATGCAAGGTGTTCCATAAAAACATTTCAAAAAAGAAGATGGGCATTTTGTTCCTCATAATCTTAGTGTTCCCGTTTGCCTTTTTAAAAGGTTGCAAATCGTATATGGACCACGTAAGTGAAGAGATCTATCGAGAAAAGACCCAGGAGTCATACGTGCGTAATTTCTTAGCCGAAAATGAAGCAGCAATCCTCATTCTGCCAAAATTCAAAGTCAAGTCGTATGAAAGAGTCAAATCGGATGACTACCAAGATGATGATAAATGGGTGATAGAGTTTGAAGAACCTATCGACAGCACCCAACTCAAAAAGTTCGATCCAAGTGGAGCAGCAAAAGTGAAAGGCGGAGTTCTTTTCTTCCCAATTGTGCATGGATTTTCAAGCAAGATTGATCCAGTCTTTTTGGATGAGGATTATTATGCAAAAAGAGAAATCGAAGAGGCAAAGGCGGCGGAGGAGGAAGAGCCTGACTCCAAATATGATTATAGAAATTTCAAATTAGAGCTATTGCCTGATGGCAAAACCGCCGTTCTTATTTATTCATACCATATAACTTATAAGGTGAAATATAGTTCGGGAAGTTCTTGGCATCATGACGATTAATGTAGGGGAACTGATATTCCCCTTATCAATCCATTGTCGAATTTAGGGAAGAGAGGATCCCAGTTACAAGCATTTTAACTGGTTGTGAATTACCATCCACGACACCCGAGGAAAAACGGTCATGCCATTCTACATGCAGGCGGGACTACGGATATTTCCACCTCTTGAATCTGGATTCTACATTGTCAATGGGAAGAGATGGCCATACGGTAACGGCATAGAATGAGCAAGAGACACGGAGTTCCCCGCTAATTCACCTGAGAAGGGAGGACACCAAAGTGGTCCCTAAATTTTTTCGTGAAGTAAGATGGATCGTTGAAACCCACTTCATAGGCTATCTCCGAGATGTTTCTTCCTTCGTTGTGGTCTTGCAACAATTGAAGGGCTTTGTTAAGTCTATACTCCGTCAGCCACTCCATCGGTGTCTTGCCTGTCAAGGTTTTGATTTTCCTGTTCATGGTCGGTTTGCTCACAGAGAGAGCCGAAGAGAGGGTGTCTGGCGAGGTTTCACTGTCTTGGTAATTGTTCCTGACGGCATCGACAAAAGATTGAAGGAAGGGGTGGATGGATTCCTCCTGTTGGGAGTTGTCCATGATATTCTTCATCTTGCTTGTCATGGTTCGTTGCAATATGACCTTCTGCTGTTCCTGCTTCACTTTCAATATATTAGCCAACTTCAAGAGAAGTTCCAACTGATTGAATGGTTTCGCCATAAAGTCCACAGCTCCACAAATCAAGCCCAACAAGCGGTCAGTCTCTTCGTTCTTGTCGGAGACAAAAAGGATGGGGATATGCTTGAGCAGGTCGGACGAGAGCACGCAGTTCATCTCCTCCTTCATGGTGCTCTCCATATCGCAGATGATGATATCCGGGGAGAGCGTCTCCATCGATTCAATGGCCTCGTTCCAATTCGAAGCCTCCTTCACACAAACATAGTTGCTCAGCATCGTTTTAATGCCTTTGTTTGTCTCCGGATCCATACCTATCAGCAAGAGCACACTGTCCGCCAGCAACGCCTTATCAATGACCAGTTCGACAATCTCCTCTGTCGAGGTCTCCTCGGAAATGGAGGATTGATCCCCCACCACGGCAAAAAGCGGATTGTGCAAATCGTGGGTAAGGGCATGAATCAATTTTTGTCGTTCACGCCTTGTTTTGTCCAACAAAGCCGTTTGCTCATCTATCTCGCTCTTCAGCAAAGCCTTCTCCTCTTTCAAATGGGTAATCTTTTTGTGCAAAGGGAAAAATAAGGCCGAACTCGCCACCAGCAACAATAGTGAATAAAACCACCAAGTCTCCCACCATGGAGGAAGGACTTTTATGTTCAACGCGATACGTTTCAAGGGCTTCTCCCTATCTGAACGGAAGGCCTCCACCTCCAACGTATAATGCCCTGTCGGTATGAAATTAAAAGAGATGACCCTTCTTTCGTCAACAGAGGTCCATGTCTCCGACAATCCCCGCAAACGGTAGCGAAGGAAAGCCTTCCCCCTTTCCGAATAATCGACAAGATCCACATGCAAATCTACGTCCGTCATGCCATACTTTAACTCCAACGCTTTCAAATCAGAGAGGTTGCCAGCCTTTAGCAAAGGATTATCGCTGCTGATTTTCTCTTTCGAAATATACAGCTCCGCAAAAGAGAGATGTTGGATGAAGGTGTCTGGCGCAATGTTTTGGGGGTTGAAGGAATAAAAACCGTCTGCCGTGCCGAAATAGAGGCGGCCATTAGCGTCCTTGTAGCTTGATTTATAGTAAAACAAGTCTGGGTAGTCGCCCGGCAGCCTTGAGTAGGTTTGTTGTTTGTAGTCGAACGAAAAGATTCCGTTCACCGAAGCGACCCAAAAGTTCCCCTTGTTATCCCGTTGGATGATTCGGTAGGAGTCCTTCGGCATAAACGAAAGCGTATCTATAGCCCAATTGTCAGCCGAAAACCTTAGGATTCCATGGTTAGAGAGCACAAAGAGATTGCCCTCCTCGTCACAGTCCGCATCCACCACGACAAAAGGGTTATGTGTTTTTGAAACATACAATTCAGGGTGGACAAGATGGGGTTTCTCCCCGTCGAAGAACCACAGCAGATTAGTGGCAAGAATCCACTTCGACGAACCAGAGGCATTCAAGACTCGGGTTATCCATTTACTCTCCCATTTGGAGGATGAGGTATCTTTCAAGGGGATTCGCCGCCACGACTCATTAGGAAGTTTGAGATACGGGTCATCGTTCGCAGAACAAGCCCATAACGAGCCGTCATTACTCTCGCAAAGATGGAAAAATATTTTTGTCGGATGAAAGTCTGGAGCATAATGGATGGAGGTGGAGAGTCCTGTCGAAGGAGAAAAAGTGAAAAGTCCCCCACCCCAAGTGGAGACATAAATTCCCTCGCGCGTAGAGGTGACACCCAAGACGTTGTCACATGGAAGATGATAACGGTTGATCTTTCTGAAATCGTGCGAGACGGAATAGACGCCGTTGCCATCCGTCCCCACCAAGAGGTTTCCTTGACCATCTTCCGTGAAGGAGGTGCATGCCGAATGAGGAAATCCGTAGTCTTTCGAATATACGATAGAAGGGTGCTCATCCATATTGATCGACCAAAGTCCTGTGTTTTGCGTACCAATCCAGATTGTACCATCCTCGCTTTCGACAATGGAGTATATCTTCCTCAATCCATCCGTAGGGGCATTAGCAGGAAGTACCTCAGTAAAGGTTGTAGTGGCATTTATCGAGTCGGCAAACCACAATCCATCTCCATCTGTGGCGAACCAATAGCGGCCATCCCTACCCCTCAACATTTTGTTCACCCAGTTGAAAGGCGGACGGATCTCTTCCTTGACACGGAAATTCCCATCACGGTTTTCCACAATCCAAATCCGGTCATTCATGAACGTGACGATCCAAGTATTTTCCTCTTGAGGGACGATTCCCGACACATAGCCACAGCGGTCAAAGACCTTCAAGGTGAGTCCGCTAGAATCATAAATCGTCAGTTGATTGATGGAGCCGATCCAGAATCTATTATCGCCGTCAATGTGCAAGGCTGAAATAAAGGGAGAGTAGATGGAATCAAACGCTTGGAACTTAGCGCTGAATCGTTTGAGTTGGTTATCAAAACGAAAAACTCTTTCATTCGTAAAAAGGTAACGTTCCCCATTAGCGGAAGTGTGCATGCCTTTTATCTGAGAATAGCCCAAAGAGTCCAGTTCCATTGGCATCATGTCGATGAAAGCGTCGGTTGCCCGATCGTATTTTTGAAACGTTCCGCTAAAGCCACCCACATAGACATCGCCGTCCATACAATCTACATAGTAAAGGTCTTCCCTATGCATATTGGGATATTTATCCTTCCTGAAATGCTTAAAAAGTTTTCCGTCGAAGCGATCCAGTCCAAAATCGGTTCCCAGCCACAAGAAGCCCAGAGAATCTTGAACCATAGAGAAAATCAGATTGGAGGAGAGTCCGTTCTCTGTGGAAAAATGGTTGAAGCGCACATGCACTTTAGACTCCAAGGAAGCGTAAACACCCATGGAGAAAAAACAAAACCACAATATAAGAACAATCTTCCTCATCTACAGAAAAAAATAGAGAACTACCACAAACGCTTGGATTTGAAGGATTCTGTTCCATAGCTCGTTTGTAGCAGTTCACCAAGGTACAACAATTGCCGACAAATAGCAACCATTGTCCCAAGAATATATATTAGTGGCATTCTAAAAATCCATCGAAGACAAATCCATAAAACACCTATAGACATTTAAATATCGGGAGGAGGCAAAACCTGTCTCCCCCCGATTAACAAGGAATCTCTTATTTAACAATCAACCTTTTACTAGCCACGAAATCTGTTGCATTCATGACATAAAAATAGATTCCTTGAGGTAACTTATTGACGGAGAATGTCAAAGAATGGCTTCCTGCCGAATATTCGCCAGATACGATATCCTTGACCTTAACACCGATACTATTGTACAGTTCAATCGTCACAAAGGAGTTTTGTGCGAGACTGAAATTGATGGTCGTCTCGTCATTGGCAGGGTTAGGCTGGTTTTGGGACAATTGATAGCTGTTTTCCTCCACAAATACCTCATTAGTTCCCGACAAGCCTCCGCCGCCGCAACCGTTATTCACTATCGTGTGGCCACCCCAATCGAACTTGCCACTGTTGTAAACCTTATTCACCGAGCTGGTGCGGACCTTAGTGTTCTGTGAGTTGTCGCCGTGAAGGAACTTGTTGATGAATGCCTGAGCCGCCTTGTTCTGGTTGCTTGAAGCCTGACAGTGAGAGTGTCCGCCCTCGACTACGTAGCCGAAACGGTCCTCGATGCCCATAGCCTTCCAAACCTCTTCCGCAGCCTTCAACGATGCGATACCGGAAGC
>JAGCWQ010000045.1 GCA_017961765.1 Paludibacteraceae bacterium
AACCTTCCAACGTATATTCCGTCTGTTCCACAGCCACGCCGTTCTCCACCTGCCAAGCCGTCTTCAAATCGACAGACCCGCCGCAGACTGGCTCCTTGGCAACTGCCGTCAAGACAGGGCGCGCATAGACCGTCACCACAATCTCAGAAATACCACTCTCCGCACCCTCGGCGTTCACCTGGGTCACGTAGTAGGTCTTCGACTCGGTCGCCTCGGCCGTCGTCTTCACAGAGGAGAGAGCCTCCGGCTTCTCCGTGAATCCCTCGCCGCTTCCAGTCTTCGACGCGTCGGCATACCAACGCAGGCTGAACGCAGAAGCATCGCCACCGTTAGCGTCGATATCCACCAAGTCGAGCAACGTACGGCCCGCCAAATCCTCGCCCTCGCAGAGGTTCAAGTTGCGGGTCACAGGCCTTGGGCTGGAGGAGATGACCACCTTCACGGCCGTCTTCTCACCCTCGCACTTGCCGTCCGTCTGCTTCACATAGTAGGTGAACTCCTGGTCCTCGCCGGCCTCCACCTTCTTAGGGTCGCTCGTCGGAACAGGAGGGGTCGTGCCCAACTCGTTGCCGTCGGCATCGTACCACACCAACGTATATTCATCGGAAGTCGCCTTCACCGCATTCGGATTGCGCTCCACGAGGTTCTTCGCTATCTTACCGTTCGCATCTATGTCACCCGTCGTATAGGTCACCGCACCGTTCACGACAGGAACGTCCACCTTGGTCACCTTGACGACAAACCGGGCCGTGTCGCCCACGCAGGTCGTTCCATTCGCCAACTCGTAGGTCTGAGCCACTGCATAGACCGTCTCCGTCGTCGCGGAGACGTCCGTCTTCACCAACGGCTCTGACTCCACCGCACTGCCATCGACGAACCATGCGTAGCCGCTCTGGAAGTAGCCGTTCGCCTCATCGACAACCGTCGTCACGTCAGACGACAAGGACTTCGCCTCGTCACCGGCGCAATAGGAACTGGAGAGCACGGAAGGCTTCTTGACACCCACCACCGTCACGGTGAGCGTGTCGGCGTCGCTCTCCGCATCCGTGCCCGCATTATATTGGGTCACATAGTATTCGTATTTCCCGACTGCCGCATCCGCCAGAAGAGCCGGAGCGTCGGCATAGTCGCCGCCTCCCTTGCCGTCGGACACCGCCGTGTACCAGCGCACCTTAAAGTCGGACGACTCGGACACCACGCGCTTCTGCAGGTCCTCCACGGAGAGGGTCGCACCCTCGCAGACCGTCGTGTCGAGCACCGTCGGACGCGGAGCGTCGTTCACCTTCACCGTGAACTTCACCAGTTCGCTCGCACAGCCCTCTGGAGTCACCTCGGACACCCAGTAGGTCGTGCCCTCGTCCCTCTTCGTCAGGTCGTGGCATGGAGCGACGGATCCGTCCGTAGCGTAAGGCTGCTTGTCGGCGTCGTACCACACAAGGCTGTTCTTGCTGTCGTTAGGATTGATGGCGGCGCCCTCCTTCTTATCCACAGGCTGGCAGCCCGTTCCCTTGACGAACTCCATGTCCGCCACGACAGGAGCCTTGGCGGCCGCCTTCACCGTTATATTCTTCTTATTAGCCTCGTCCGACTTGCTGTCGCAGTAGCCCTCGGCCGTCACCGTGAGGGAGAGCTCGCCGAACTCGCCCGCAGGTGCGAACGATGACGGAGCAGGTATCTCCTCGCCCTCGAGCGTCCACACACGCTTGCCGTCCGCAGGGGTCGTCTCAACCACGATGGAGGTCTCGCCGCAGGTCATCACCGTATCGAACTTAGCCGTGGCCGTCAACTTGACCGTCACCGCATATTCCTTCGGACCATAGACACAGCCCGCCTCGTTCGTGTTCGTGAAGTAGAAGGTGTACGGCGTCAAGCTGCCCTCCAGCTTGGAGAGGTCGGCATCCGCCTTTGTCGTCGTGTCCGCGTCGGTGAACCATGCCAAGCCGTCGCCGCTCGGAAGCGTCTTCTCCTCGCCCGCACAGAAGGCATCCAACGGATCCAACTCGATGGTTGGGATCTCGCCCACCGTCAACTCGACGGCCTTGCTCTCCTTCTTGCAGGTGGCGTCCGCAGGGTCGGTCACCACCACCGTATATTTACCCTTCTTCTCCACCTCCAAGGTCGCCTTGGAAGAGGCTGCGCCGAGGCTCTCCCCGTCGAGGAAGAACTCATACTTATAGTCGCCCGCAGGCTTCGCCACCGCCTCTATCGTCGTCTTCTCACCCTCGCAGATGGTGGACTTCTTCAAGGAGGCCGTGACTGACTCGATTGGACATGAAGCGCCGCAAGCTATCGTATTCAAAGCCTTCAATGTATCAAGTCCATAAACCGTAGCCAAAGCCAAGTTATTAATATAGTTATTGCAAGAAACCACTTCAGCATCAAAAGTGCGAACGATGGAATCGCCCGGAGCAAGAGCTGTTTTCGCAGTAGTAGCCTCCATCGGCCATGTGATACGGCCAACCTTCAACTCACCACCACCAGAAATAGCAGAGACATTGTCCAATTCAGCAGGAAGGTCGTCGAACAATTGAATATCGAACGCATAATCCAACTCCGTAATGAAGGAAGACAACTGAGCATCTGCATTTCCATTACTCTTAACATACATACCGAAGTAGCCCGGTGCAGTCGATGTCAAACCTCCCCAATCCTTCAATACATTCGTCCACTCATCCTCAAAATCGTTGACATACATATAGAGATGGTCGTCATTCAAGACAAACTTGAAGGTTGGCTCCTTGTAATCGCCAGGGAACTGTACGGCATCTTCCCAACTCAAACCTTCGGACTTAATCAACTTGCCATCGTTATACAATTTATAGCCATAATTGTTTTGTCCGTCCTTATTAATCATCATCTGCATACAAACTCCCTTGAAGTTTGATTCACCAGGTGTTCCTCCATTGTAACGGAAGACAATGTAAAGATCTTGGGTTGAAGAAGGAGAGCCTGCAAATGAAGCATAGACTTCACCATTTGAACCATAAGATTTCTCTGGTCCGAAGAAGTAGGTTGAAGCACCATCCGTACTTAGTTTAAATCCTTTAGCGCCCATAGCAGGGAGAGTTCCGGATCCCAATTTTTGCCAACCATTTGTTGACTTACAATTCTCCTCTACACGAGTACCCTTCGTATTTATGAAAGAGAGCGTATAAGAGATCGTTTCTCCCACTTCAGCCTGCTTCTTGTTTGCACGCTTGAAGAGAGACGTTTGTGGTTCAATAACAGGAGGTAACTCAGCACAAGTAGTCATCAAATCCACTTGGGAAGAATCTGGAGAATCGGTATCCGACCAAATCCAAGCCACATTCTTGTAGTAAGTATCCTCCACATCAGGACAACCCAAATCACGAGCCTTACATTTGTAGACCAATTTATCCTCTTCGCCCACCAACATAACAGGAATTGTCCAAGAAACCACACCCGAATAACCTTTTTCCTTCGGACTAGAGCAAGGCGTATATTTAGCCTTAATCTTATTGCCAGCATCATCTTTCAATGCCAAGCTATCGACCCATCCGAGCCACTCCAATTCATACGGAATAGTATCGGAGATTGTTACATTATAAGCCTCACGACCAGGAAGAGGACCGGTTCCTTGGATACGACGCCAAGTGTAACCATCGAACTCCTCCACAAGGATGCGGTTATAGTTCTTCACTTTGGTCGGACTACATACATGACGAGAGTAGTTCGTAATTTCATAACCAGGATCACCATAATTAGCCCAACAAGGAGAAATCAAAGTAAAAGTTGTCCCTTGTCCGTCCAAAGGCTCGCCACCTACTTTCTCATCATACGACCAGTCGTCCACAACACGAGAGCCCAAAACTTGAGCAGGCTTAGAAGCTAAACGAGAACGGATAAAACCAGGGCCCCAAACTCCCTTATGCAACAAGTATTGCGAATCCAATTTGTCATATACATGCGTGGATGGAGCCATCAAGACATCTGCGAAACGAATCATCAAACGTTGATTCCATTTACCATGTTCGTCCTCGCCTTGTGGAATCTTTTGGTATGCAAACGTAATCGGGCCCGATGCCGGATTATATCCATACTTATCCAAGTCATTTTGATTATCAACCACGAACTCCCAACCTGTAGGATTTTTAGCTTCATCATACAAACCTATAGCCGCCGCATCATACATAAAGTAGGAGACACGATAGTTAGACATGTTAATGTAAGCTTCATACGAATCGTTCCAGAAACGATACAAAGAGTAGAATTGGTAAGGCTGATCAGGGAGGTGCGTACCATACGAGATACGTACATTATCACGACCTCCGTTCATCCAAGAGGCCTCGCCTTCCGACTTGTTTCCGAAATTCACCGTGAAGGTAACCACATCGTTCGGATTCAAAGCAGAACGATTCGCCTTCTTCTCAATATAGAGAGAACGGTTCGCCAAGATGTCCACGCAGTTACGTTCCATCGTATAAGTGGCATGGTTAGGATATTCATTGCTTACCCACTCATCACAATTCGATGCCGTAAGCGTACTAGTCAAGCAAATTCTCGGATTCAAGGTATCGGCCACATTCACCGTAAAGAAAACAGAGTCCATCGTAGCAGCCAACTTACCCGTCTTAAAGCCTGGGATAGAACCGATATTCCATGTGATGGAGTGTGAACCTGCATTATAGGTACCGCCTTTCGTAGCACTGACGAAAGTATAGTTCGGATCCAATTTCGTAGTGATTTTCACCCCTTCCGCATCCAACGTACCATAGTTACGGAACTGCACGCCATAGGTCACATCATCTCCTTGGTAGGCATACGTTTTATCAACAGACATATAGACCTTTGCATTGGCAATCGGCTTCATATCCTCAGGAGCAGCCAAGTTACCCGTACAAACTAACATACCCAACGTACGGAACCAACCATGGAAATACTTCGGTGTACTACCAATGTAACGCTCCTCCGGATCCAATTTGGCAGCCGTATTGTTACCATCCCACATAAGTTCACATTGACGATATATATCCGCCAAGAGATCCAAATCCTCCGAAATGACAGCTGCAGGGGTTCCCGCTCCCACAGAATAGTTGGTGTGGTAAGCAGAAGTCACGCCTCCCGTCGGAGTCCACTGCTGCGGTATTTGAGAGACGCCAAACCACGAAGGCTGACCTGGGTCAGGAGAGGCACCCATCTTCGAACAAATCAATTCTCCATCCTTGGAAGGATTCTTGAGCAACGTCGCATGGCGGATACCCATATCACGCTCGGAAGTATTCGTTCCTTCAATCACTTGATGCGACTTAGGATCCCAATCATAATCCGCATTGCCATGCCATAGATAGTCCATCATGTGACGCCAAGGGTAACGGAAATCCTCACCATCCACATAGACGCCAAACTTCGGCTGCCCATCCGTTTCCATATCCACCCTACCGATAGAAGCATAAAGCCCCTGATCGTAGGCTTGTTTGTTCAACCAGTTACCCGAGGCCGCCGCTCGCTTGAACTGATGGATCTCCCACGGCGCAATCTTCTCATTATTTTTATCTACACCGTCACCATTATTCAACCAACGCCAAAACTCCTCAAAATAAGCCGGTGCGTCGTAGTCAATATAATTACCTCCATAAATACCATAAAGGTTAGGTCCTACATTGTTAGGACCATTAAAATTAGGATAGCGAGCATTCGCCTCGTCCGAAAAACGCCAACGAGTCAACTCACCCCAAGAGTTACCTCGCTTTTCATAACCATCAATACCGATGACACCGCACAGGTAGCCAGTCAAAGCACCACTACCCTTGTCCCACTGTCCTAACGTATCCACCAAAGCACCAATCACACGCTGTGCCTCATATTTCAAGGAAATCGGTTTTCCGGCATAATCTTTCACAACTTCACCATCCTGCTTCATCCATTCGCCCCATTGCTTGTAGGCGATTAGCATTGCCATGGCGATATCCACGTCACCATCCGTAGCCGAGTGGCAAGGAGACATAGAAGTCGTTGTCTCATCGCACTGCCATCCTGCCAAATATGGGCCAGCATAGTCATTTTCCTTATCACGAAGTTTTCTTCCATCCTGGAAACGCTCGACACCACTGAAACGGTGGTCGTGCACCCACATATACAAACCATTAAAAGTCTTCTGGTCGGCAAAGATGGCCGCCGCCAACAAAGCGTAACCATCACCCTCGGAAACGAACGTACCATAGTTGCCAGGCACACTCTCATGATTGAACGTAATGTACTTCACACCACAATGCGTACCTCCCATATACCGGCAACGGTGCATCATGATCTCGTAAGCCTCACGTCCAGCCTTTTCCATATCGGCGTGCGTCACACCCTCGGCATTGTATTTGGCCAATGATTTTCCACCACCCTTGTACTCCAAAAACTGTGGATAAGGGTATGTCGGATCTCCTGAATTTATATTAATCGATATAAATTTAGAAGGATTATACGGTTCTGAACCATCCTGCCCCATCACAAACGAAGAGGACACAGACAAGGACAACACCACCCCTATTAATAAATCTTTAACTCTACCCATAGTATATAAATATTTCTTTGTAGCGTTCTAATGAACGGTTATGGTATATCTAAGTTTGCAAATATATAAAATTTCTTAAAATAGAAACGAACTTTTCAAAACAAATTAAAAATTACGAAAAGCATGACATAAGGCAAAAGAAATGGTCTAATCAAATAAAAATTAAACAAATGACAAAGCACCGCCTCTAGGAACGAAACGCCCTCAAAAAGAGGTCGAAAACATGCCAAAGAACATAAAAATAAATCAAATTAACCAAAATTAACTTAAATACGGTCAGCCAAACAACACTCAAACCTTAATTTTGCAAAGTTTTATAAATTAATTTTAAATGAAAAAAATTGTCACAACAATTGCCGCATCTGCATTGGCAACAGCTGTTTACGCCGGAGGCCTAAACACGAACACTAATCAACACGCAGCATATCAACGCAATTTTGCAAGGGAAGCTACGACTGACATCGACGCTGCCTACTCCAACCCAGCAGGAACAGCATTCATGGAGGACGGACTCCACATCGCATTCACAGGACAATGTGCATTTCAAGAGAGAAATATTGAAACAAAATACGCTCCGTTCAAGATGAACGGCGGCGACAGCATCAAAAAATTCGACGGCGAAGCTATCGCCCCATTCGTTCCCAGCCTACAAGTAGTTTACAAGAAGAACAACTGGGCAGGATTCTTCAATTTTGCCGTTCCTGGTGGTGGTGGTAAAGCTACTTTCGAAGAGGGTATCCCTGCTTTGGAAAAACGTGTAGCCAGCATTCCTTTGGCTCTTTCCCAAAATGGAATTACCACAACTAAATACTCACAAGAGGCTTACCTTAAAGGTCAACAAATGATTTTCGGAGCCACATTGGGTACTGCCTACAAATTCAACGAGCACTTCTCCGCAAGTGTGGGCGTTCGTGTATGCTACGCAAGCAACCAATACGAAGGCTACCTTAAGAACATCAAGATCAACCCAGACGGGAAAGAGATGCTCGCCAACACCTACTTCACAGCAGCTCAAGAGAAATATGCAGGACTTGCAAAACAAGCCAATGACGGCGCTGCTCAATACGAAGCCGCAGGCATGACGGAGAAAGCTGCAGAATTGAAGGCTCAGGCCGCACAAGCAAAGGCCGTAGCAGAGCAGATGGGTGCCTACGCAGCCGCCACCCAAGACATTGAAATCGACTGCGAACAAACGGGTATCGGTGTAGCTCCAATCGTCAGTTTAGATTATAAGATGGGTCCTGTAAACTTGGCTACCCGCTACGAATTCAAGACAAAAATCAGTGTAGAGAACAGCAGTAACATAAAGCCTTCCGCCGCTCTTCCTAATGAATTGCTCCCTTACGTGGACGGCGTAGAGAGCCGCGACGACCTTCCTGCTTTGTGGACTGTCGGAATGGACTGCAACATGACAGACAACATCAAGCTCTGCACAGGATACCGCTACTACTTCGACAAGGACGCTCACTTCGCTGGTGGCGTTGAAAAACACGTAGAGCACGGTACTAAGGAGTATGCCTACGGTATCGAATGGACCGTCAACAAATGGTTGCTTGTCAGCGGAACTTACATGCGTACGGAATTTGCCTTCGCAGACGCTTACTTGAACAACATCAACTATAACGGAAGTTCCAACAACTTCGGTATGGGTGGTCGATTCACCATCAACGAGCACCTGAACATTGACTTGGCTGGATTCTTCTCAAAATATGAGGACCGCGAAGTAAAAATCAATGATTACGCAGGTCTTGGAATCGAAGGTACCGACAATTACGAAAGAAAGAACATTGCTTTCGCTCTCGGTATCAACTATAAGTTCTGACAATACGAACTAAATAAATAGAAACAAACAATCAATCGGGGCGGGCTTGGAATCCATTTTCAAGTCCGCTTTTTTCTTTCTGTCTTCTCCCTTTCTTATGAATGCCACGACGGCTCCATATGAAGAAAAAGTAGCATTAATGTACCATTTAACAAAAATGGGAAAAACCTTAAGACCATAGGGAAAGAGGGAAAAAACGACCAAGCAGAAATATATCAAATATACGATAAACGCTATGCGAATGCAATTTCAACAGAAAAATAAATCAACTATTCGTTCTTCCTATTCATCGGATGGAAACGCAATACCTCCGAACGAAGGAAGTTCATGTCAATATGCGTATAAATTTGGGTAGTCATAATAGATTCATGGCCCAACATCTCCTGTATGGCACGAAGATTTGCCCCTCCCTCCAACAAATGGGTGGCAAAGGAATGACGGAACGTATGCGGACTTATATTCTTCTTGATACCGACCTGCTGCGCCAAATCCTTGATGATGTTGAAGACCATGATGCGGCTTAATTTTGTTCCACGACGATTCAGGAACAAATAGTCTTCATTTCCTTTCTTGATGTCAATATGGCAACGGTCAGTCAACCACAACTCAATGTTCTTTCGTGCAGGCTCCGACATCGGGACCAGACGTTGCTTGCTTCCTTTACCAAAAACAGAAAGATACATCTCATCCATAAAGATGTTCGAAATTTGGAGATTCACCAACTCCGAGACACGAAGTCCGCAACTATACAGCAATTCTAGCATAGCCTTGTTACGGTGCCCCTGCGGCTGACTAAGGTCGATTGCCCCAATCATGCTGTCAATCTCCTCTAACGACAAGACCTCCGGCAAATGCTTCCCTATTTTAGGAGCCTCCAAGAGTTCCGTCGGGTCATCTTCCAACTTATTCTCCAAAAGGAGATATTTATAAAAAGATTTTAAGCCAGAGATGATACGAGCTTGGGAGCGAGCCACAATCCCCAATTCGGACAAGTCTATCAAAAAATCCTGGAAATGTTCCAATTTCGCATCCAAACAGTCAATATGGGCATCATCCAAGTAGGAGAGCCACTTGGCCAAGTCCTCCAAATAAGCTTGAAGCGTATTGGGAGAGACCGATCGTTCCAGTTTCAGATAAGTCTGATACCCCCGGACTAACGGACGCTGCAGATATTGGTCGAATTCCATTTCAAAAAAATAAAAAGCAACCCCAGGCATTACACCTGAGGATAGACAAATGCTCTATTCCTCGCGTTGGGAAAGATGGATCAAAGCTTCCACTGCCAAACGATAGGAATCCATTCCGAAACCAGCTATCACACCTTGACAAACAGGTGTCATAAACGACTTATGGCGGAACTCCTCCCTCTTGTGTGTATTCGAGATATGGACCTCGATAACAGGGCACTTGATGGAACGAATCGCATCGGCTATGGCAATAGAAGTATGCGTATAAGCTCCCGCATTCAACACGATTCCATCCGAAATAAAGCCTGTCTCTTGGATAATGTTTATCAGTTCGCCTTCAATGTTCGACTGATAATAGGAAATACTGATATCCGAATACTTGGCTTTCAAAATCTCCAGATAGTCGTCGAAAGATTGATTGCCATAAATAGACGGTTCTCTTTTACCCAACATATTCAAGTTAGGTCCATTGATAATGATAATATTCATTTGTTATAAAATTAAAGGCTAACACAGTCTTATCAAATCACAAATTCTACTTCTTTAAAGGAATACTCACGCCTACGACCCTCCGTGTCAGAGAGGATCAAGGTTCCCTGAGGCAAAACCTCCTCTATCTTTGCAAAGAATTCGCCAGCCGCATCCCTATAAGGGAAATAGCCTTCACGGCGATATAGGGCTGAAAAATAATCTCCCCTCAACTGCTCCAGTTTGGCGTTGAGCAGATAGATATAACGATCCAGAATTGCCTTGCGAACCACAGCTGCACATTCGTCCACATTAAACTCCTTACCCGTAATTTGAGTGACGGAAACAGGATTAGGAGCATCAGAAAAGAACTCCTTTTGGTTGATATTGATGCCTATTCCCACAATGGAGCTTTCGATGGTATGGCCCGAAATGAAATTCTCCACCAATATGCCAGCTATCTTCTTGTCACGCCAATAAATGTCGTTTGGCCACTTGATGGAGATATCCGACAAACCACAATAGTCATTCAACATATCCTTGACACCCAACGAAACAGCTTGAGAAATAAGGAACATATCCGAAGGAGCAACAAAAGTCGGATAGAGCAACAAACTAAACAAGAGGTTCTCCCCTCTGGCGGACTCCCACCTATTGTCCATCTGTCCCCTACCTTGGCTCTGGTATTCAGCACAGACCATCAATCCTTCTTGGACAGTTTCTTCCGCTCCATCAAGCAAAAGGCGCATATACGCATTTGTCGAATCGACCTCATTCAAAAACAATATTCCGTCTTCAACCATCACATAAGTTTTGAACCAACATCCATCCAACCAACCCTCACAGATTAATCCAACGGATGATTCTTTTTCGCAAAGATAATACGATTCAGGAAATAAACAGAGAAAAAGAGTAGAATATAGTGTAATGTCCTTAACAACAAATATCCACCCGCTCGCCACAAAAGAAGCATCCTCAAGCGACAAAATCAAACAAAAGCGGGCCACCCCCGACAAGAAGAGAAAACCCGCTTATAGACATCACAATACCCATCACCCCTCTTGCTCCGCCTTAGTTGCGAGAGAAACAAAGATGGGTGGTGGATACACGTTGCTATAGAGAAGTATCCTTAGGATTCTCTATGAGAGTTTCTTCTCTCTTATGCCTATTCTTCAAAACAACGACAATAATCCAAACGACAAAAGCAATCAGTAATATCACAGCAATCCCAGATGCCAACGTAGAGGTACATTTCTCAACAGATCCCGGACATAAACCAATCACCTTCCCCTCTCGATTATACGAGAGGGCAACTGTCATTTTCTTCTCATTATCAGTTACAATTATCATTGAGAAATCAGAGTAGACTTCCTTCCCGTTTTGATTTGAATATGTTTTTTTACCTCCACCAAATCTATATTCAATCTCTCCCTTAATATTATTACTAATAGAATCACGGATATATCTCAGTTGGGTAATAAAAGAATCTCTACCCATACTCTGAAGAATTGATTCATCCGTTTTCGGTATTACCGCATCATATTTTTCATTTATGACACTTGAAATGTATTCAACACTCTCTTCTTTATGAAAACCCTCGCAACTAACTAATAGCAAGGAAGATAAAATAATATAAAAAATTTTCTGTTTCATCCTGTTACATGCCAAAATTGAACTTACGCAAAAAGTTATGCGGCCAATAGTCTGAATTTATTATATGCACGGACACCAAAGACAAGAGCCACCAACAAGGATAAAACCACATAGAGAATCGTCTTCCATCCAGACCGATGATCAGCCACAGCTTTATCATAGGCCTTCTGCGGGTCGTAACAAAGAATAGTTGGATCCTCTTTATAATAGTAAACCTCCATTAACGGTGAAGTCGGCATAGAGTCAAGTACAAATTTTCCATCATCATAATGCTTGCCTTCCGCATTGTATTGGCAAGTTACTTCATAGGTTGCGGCTGAGTATTTAGGAATAGTCACCTTCACTCTCTCGTCCAAAAAAGCTATGGTTTTCGTACTATCCCGAAGCATCGACGCATAAATCTTGTCATCTTCATTGTAATAATCTTTTGCAAAATTAAAGGCAAAGAAAAGTGCTCCCAAAAAAATAATCACACTGATTGCAAAACTCTTTGCTAGGCTCGCTTTTGAAATGGTTTCTTCTATACTCATATCTGTAATATTTTTATATTTAATTCTCAAAAATAGGGAAAAAAACGATTCGGCATAGGGTTTCACACGAAATATTCTCTGCTTACTTCCAAGACAATTTCATTAATCGCACCAAACACTCACAAGTTTTCATCATTCAACTATTTACAATCTATCATTTCATAAGATAGAGATACCATCCATATTCTCAATTCCCCCAAGCCAAAATGGACTTAAGAAAAACCCTCATGGGAGATTTTTTGTGCATAGATGAAAAATAGATTACTTTTGTGCAGTTAATAGTATAATTTTACAAGTCATGTTAAAGAAAAATTTATTCCGACTATTGGTAGTCTTGTTGTTGGGCAGTCTCTACTCCTGTTCAAAAAAATCGCCTACGATAGAGTACATGAGTGGTGTCGTTAAGGATATTGACGGCAATCCTATCGCCAATGTTCAGGTAGAGTCTAACCAATATACTGTCCAAACAGATGATCATGGTTTGTTCACATTGGAACATGTCCGTAACACAGAGGGGCGATACGTGATGAATTTCAGCAAGAAAGGCTATTTCTCTGTAGTCCGCTCGGGCGATGCCGGCTCGGTGGGATTGGTAGAGGTTGTCTTGGTGAAAGAAAACATTCCGGAGGTAAGCACGAAATCCAGTTTCTCCGCTCCTCGAGGAGCAAAGGTCTCTGTGGGTGGCATGACGGTCGATTTTCCGAAGAATGCGCTTGTCTATGAGGATGGAACGCCTTATAAGGGAAATGTGGAAGTGAACGTCTTGTATCTAGACCCCAAGAAACCGACCTTCCAATCTGCTATGCCTGGTGGTGATCTAGTAGCACAACGAAGTGACGCACAGGAGGTTCCTCTGGTTTCGTATGGTATGGTGAACGTAGTAATGAAGGACGCCAAAGGCAAGAAACTCCAGGTGAACGAGGAGGTAAAGTCTAAGGTGACGTTCCCTATCCCAGAGGGCATGGCAGACAAGGCTCCTGAGCAAATGCCTTTGTGGCACTTCGACGAGGTGAAAGGTATCTGGATGGAGAGTGGCGTGGCCGTGAAGAATGGTGATGTGTACGAAGGTGAGGTGGCGCATTTCTCTTGGGTGAATCTAGACGATCCTAGAGAGTTCGTGGTTCTGAAGGGTACCGTGAAGGATGACAAAGGCGCTCCACTTTCAGGTATTAAGGTGATTGTCGAACAAGTATATGCTTATTCTAATGAGGATGGCGAATATAGCGTACGCATTCCGAGCGAAACGGATGTGACCGTGAAGGTGAGGAAAGAGGATTATTTGAATTACGACAATGAATTCTCAGCTTTGGTAAAGGGACAGCCTGGCAATACTTCTTATACTCAAGATATTGTTTTGCCCTCTTTTCCTAGCATTGCAGGAAAATTGACAAACACATGTGACAAGAATGTCATCTTCCCTATCTACTGCCGCTATGAGAAGGAGGGAAAGAGTGAGACGACTCCGTTTGTTTTGCCCGATGCAAAAGGATCCTTCTCTGTTAGGGTTCCTACCGATGCCAGCAATGTAGTGGTTTATGTTAGGGTTCCTGGCAGTGAAGAGGTCGTCCAAGAGGTTGCATTCGCTGGGGAAGATTACAAGATTCAAGATCCAATCATAGTTTGTCGCCAAAGTTTGGAGGAGCGAGAGAAACCTCGAATCACTATGGGGGAAGAGGTTGTTCCATTGGAAGGAAATGAGTTCGATTATTCTTCTTTTGAAAAGCAGAAATTGACATTGGAGGGCTCTGGTGTGAATGTTGTCATTGATAAATACAATGAGGAGTCCATAGAACAGAATGGCCATGTCTCAATCGAGAAATACAAGTTTGAATCCACATCGGCAAGAATCGAAAAGAGAAAGGTAGATAACTATGTGAGCATTCATATCATCGCCTCTGGGAAGGCTACGGCTACGGAAGGGGGAGAAGAAAAAGATGCGGTCTTCGAAGGAACGTACACGATTTCCTATATGTACCTAGGCAAGTGTGATGATTTCACTCGGTTGTGTTGGGAACCAACCATCCCTAGACCAAGAATTCCAGCACCTTATGTTTACCAAAATAATCTGTTGGAATTGCCTAATACCTTTTTGTTCTATGACAAGTTTGCAGAATCTGACATCGATTGTGTAACAAAGGTGGCAGGTAATGCGGAGCCATTCTCTCTGTATTTTGGCTACATTAAGGCAGACGAATCCACGTTTGACAAGGCTGTTTCTCTTTTGGAGGAAAGCGGTTATGTGAGAAACCCAGATAAAGATGACAATCGTTGGGAAAAATTTGCAGCGTTCGAAAAGGATGGCGTGTATGTCCGACTCTATTATGGTAAGAATCTTGTAGAAAAAAGTACGAACAAGAAGGTGAAGATGGCCGTTAATGTAAATACCGGCTGGTCTAAATGGATCAAAAAAATCATCAAAAAGTATTTGGGAATAGACTTGTTCTAAGTCCTAAATTCTATAGCAATACGGAAGTGGCGAACTGTTTGGGTTCGCCACTTTTTTTGTTTCAATGTGCCCTCCAAATTCGCCTTTCTTGGTTGCTCTAGGTTGTTTTATGGCTAATGTATCTTTCATCTAAGAAGGCTCTTAGAATCGAACCTGTTTAAAAATGTCATTGGAGGAGATTCGTCTGCCCTATTAGTAACCGATTGCACCGATAGGTGCTGTCGGTGGATGACTGAGAGAAGGGGAAGGCTGGGGAACTTCGTTTCGTCGGTATTAAGTGAGGCTTCCTGCCAATTCCTTCCACCTCTTTTCTCTTCTATAACACGGGGTTCAGTTTAACCAACCAAACAGAAAAGGGAATGCAAAAATGCATTCCCTTTTCTGTTACCAGCCACAGCTAATCGTCAGGCGTCTATCGCCTTAACAGCGTGAAGTGGCCGATGTATTGCTTGTCGATCTCCTCGATGTCGATCTCGTACCAGTAGTCGGTAGAAGGCATCATCTTACCCTCGTACGTTCCGTCCCAGTCCTCCTCGTTGGCCCTGTACTGCGCCAGCTTCTTTCCGTAGCGGTCGAAGATCGTCACGAGCGCGTCGGGATAGACCTCCTTCAAGTTCGTAGGGATCCACTGCTCGTTCGTGTCGTCGCCGTTTGGCGAGAAGAAGATAGGGACGATGATTGCAGGAGGATCCATGTAGAACGGCATCGTGTCCGAACAGCCGTTGTCGTCCATCACGTAC
>JAGCWQ010000046.1 GCA_017961765.1 Paludibacteraceae bacterium
AGCTATGATTATTAGTGAATGTTATCAGGAGATGATGAGTTGCTCGGAAGAAGATCTATATGTATCATCTGCAATGTATGGAAGAGGTAATTTAAATTTTGCATTAAAGGAATCGATATTTTATTATGATCCTGATTTTGGATATTTTGTAAATTGTGCAAGAATAAAGGTAGATAAGGCATATATATATGATTCTACAATGCATAAAACGAATGAGTTCCTTACAAAGAAAAAAGAATGTTTTGTCATTGAATCAAATGGCAAATATGTGAAAATGGAATGTAGGGGAAAAAGTGGGAAAGTAATTGTCGGTTATCTAAGAAAGAAAGATATCGTCTTCGATGAATTCATTGAATGATTTACGAAATAAATAACACAAACATATCGGAAACTTTTTTCATTTTTAAGTTCTTGTCATAAAGGAAATCATATAACTTTAATGCTGCTGGATACACAGTGGCAGATACGGCCTACTATCACTTACATATTGAATCGACAACTTCGTGAATCTTAAAGAGATGTGGATGTTTTAGATTTGTTTAGTACTAATTTGCCCAAAAAAAATGTTTATATGAGGAACTTGTTGTTACTTTTTTTTGTTTTGTGGAGTAGCTTATGCCATTCCCAACTATTGAATGAATATTACGATGTGAAAAATGTTTTGTTGAATGGTATCCATTTAAATGATTCACTGAGTAGGTGTTTTGATGTGTTAGGAATGCCTTCTGAGGTTTTTATGTATGATGTTCCTCCATTCCATGAAAACACCCCTCCTTCGTTGAATCGGTATAAATATGGGGAGAACGAAATATTGTCAAATATAGGTTCCCTAGAAGGAGACTATTTCACGGGTTTTATCATTAAAGATTCTTTATACCCTTTTGTCGTCACATTATATAGTGGGAAATCTCAGCCTTATGAGATTGTTGTGGGTAGTCATTTTGACGCCAAGAAAGTGGAATCAATATACCCTTATCTGTTAAAATCCACGTCCTCGCCGGACCAACATGATTACGGAATCCGACTGGGTGGCCTCTATGTCCCTGAATTTAGAAACACATATTTGAATATAAAATGCAATGGAAATAATATCGTACAATTAATAGAAGTGATATATGAAGTTGAATAATAAAGTAATATTAATACTGCTTGCTTCCATGACAACGATTTTCCCTTTGATGTCAAAGGACAAAGTGCAGGTTAAATTAAGCATGGGTGCTAATCCATTCTCTCATTCGTACAAAGTGGACTCTTTGGTGGTGACAGGAGAATATATGGAAAGTGATTTGTTTTATAAGATGAAGACCTATGATAGTGAGGAGGAGGCTTTGTTGCAGGTAAAATACTTGGACATGTCTAATTTGTTGATTATTAACGAGAACTATGACATTGGAGAATACGTCATTGACAATTATGCCTTTAGAGATTGTAGAACGCTGAGACATATTGTTTTTCCGAAAAACTTGACAACGATAGGTTCTCATTTGTTTGAAGAATGTCCGAATCTTCATACTATTGTTTTGCCAGATTCATTAAGGGATATACGGCCCATGGCACTTGTCAATTGCCCTACGCTTCAGAATGTGAGTATAAGTCCTTCCAATAAATTCTATTCCACGCATAACAATTCTCTGTTCGACAAGAACAAAAATAGATTGTTTTTTGTCCCGCCTGTATCAACGGGGGATTATACCTTGCCATCTCAAATCTCTTATGTGGAAGATGCCGCATTTTATGGCTGTAACAAAATAAAAACCGTTAAGATGAGTAGTACATTGAAATCTATCGGTGATTTTGCTTTTTATAGGTGTTCGGCTTTGTCACTCGTAGATATTCCAACAACAGTAGAGAGAATCGGATCATTCGCATTCTTCAAATGCGTTTCTTTGAAGACTATCCGTATGCCTAAGAATTTAAAGACAGCGGGGAAGTTCGTATTCTCAGGATGCGAGGGATTGGAGACCGTTCGTATTGAAACTGAGCAACTTAGAAATGATTATTTATTTGCGGGATGTTATAAACTAATGTCGTTTGACGTAAACGAAGATAATTTTAGCCTTAGTGCGAAAGAGGGTGTGTTATTTGACAAAAAAAAGAAAGTTTTGATCGCATATCCAAACGCAAAAGGAAGTATTTATGAGGTGCCTATGTCTGTTGAGAGAATAGGTGGTTGTTCATTCTATGACTGTATAGGGCTTAAGAACATTGTGTTACCTTCTCAGCTGAAGATGATTGAACGTGCCGCTTTTTCAAATTGTAAGAATCTGGAAGTCATCAAGATCTCCGCTGTTATTCCACCCTCTGTCCAAGAATCGTCATTTGCAATGGTGAACAAAAAGAAATGTGTGTTATATGTGCCTAATAACTCTTTAAAAACCTATAGAGACCATCCTATATGGGGAACTTTTGATAATATCGTTGGTTTTTAGAATTCATGTAAGAAAAATATATTATGGCGAAAACAGAAACTAAAAGTATTATATAACTTTAAATAGTTTTAATGAGTGGATTGAAAATGACAAATAAAATTTATTCAATTATTGTGCCACTCATTCTCATAATGGATGTGTTTGTTTTCCCATTGAGTGTTGAGCGTTATGAAGGAGAAACAAAATTCATATTGACTGAAGCCTCGGCATATTTTGTTATTATTCCATTTTTATTTTTGATTTGGTTATTGATAAATAAGAACGAAAATAATTATAAATGGTTCCCTGCATCTTTTATTCTTTTTTTGGGCGCAACTTTTTATTGCAATAAAAAGATTTTGAATATAGAGAAGTAAGAACTTTATCATAATTCTTATATCACTTATGCTATAGTATTACCAGGAGAAACACCTGTTCAGCCTGGATATATTAAGCATTTTACTTTTTTTCTCAAGACGGGAAAATTAACACTGGAATGGTTACAATAATGAGCAGAGACCAAATCAAGGATACTATTTTGATTGTATATCAAGGAGACCATCCACATAATAACAAGGTGCTCGATTGTATGCCAACCGATTCTTGCTTATCTAAATTTCGAAACGGTCCTGTGAAAATGGGAATAGAAGAATATAAAAAAGAGAAGTGAAATGATAAATACATTAATTAGTATATGTGTCATTATAAATGTTATGTTATACTAAAAAAGTAGAAGATGGTTTTTGTTGAGTTATACTTGAATTTGTGTCACTTGTCAGGCGTGTTTCTATTCGTCAACGCAATTCTTATTGCATTACTATCGAATGTTGATTTGCCTATGAGAAAAATAGTGTGTTTTTGTGTGACAACTTTTTTACTGCTTTTCTTTTTAAAGGAAGAAACGTATATTGACATGCATTCTTTCTTTGGTAGGGATGTTGTCTTCTTTTCTTTTATGGGTTTCTTTTTCTCTTGGGTGTTGAGACAAATGAATGAGTATAAGAAATTATTCTATTGG
>JAGCWQ010000047.1 GCA_017961765.1 Paludibacteraceae bacterium
AATGTGTCGTGTCTTCGACACGGCAGGTGTCGCCAACGCATTTTCCCTTCTCGTCTCGGAGAGACGTCACAACTATTTTCCCCACCTTGAAAGGCGGGGCTAGTAAATGTGTCGTGTCTTCGACACGGCAGGTGTCGCCAACGCATTTTCCCTTCTCGTCTCGGAGGGACGTCACAATTATTTCCCCCACCTTGAAAGGCGGGGCTATTCATGTGTTGTGTCTTCGACACGGCAGGTGTCGCCAACGCATTTTTCCTTCTCGTCTCGGAGAGACGTTACAACTGCTAGCCCCATGCTTCAGCATGGGGAATCAGAATCGAATTCAGTCGTCATCCAACCTCCCCGTCTCGGAGAGACGATACAATTATTAGCCCCGCACTTTCAGTGTGGGGCTAATGGAAATGTGTTTATGGAATCTGTTCCTCTATATCTGTTTGTCCGATAAACATGACATAGTAGATTGGCAGGTATAGAACATCCCCTTTTTTCCTCACTTGGCGATGGTTGGAAAACACGATACCTCTTTTGACGGAATAGTCCGGGTTTGAGAGGAAGCGGGTGAGTGCAGAGTGTTTCGTATAGTCTTTCCCTGATTTCACCTCTATAGGGAGTACAGATAGAGAATTAAAGTCGTCCACCAAGAAATCGACTTCTCCGTTCTGTTTGTTGTCATAGTAGTTGAGTGAAAGGCCATGTGCTGTTAGCTCTTGGGCGACAACAGATTCATAAACAGTTCCTAAATTGATGCTTGTCTCGTCGTTGAAAATAGCGTTGAAGTTGTTTTGGTACAGTAAGCAGGTTAGAATGCCGACATCATTCAAGTATAGTTTTAATAGATTTTTCTTGACGGATTCCAATAGAGGAAATTTTGGGGTTGATATGGCCTTGACTTCTAATGCGATGCCGGCGTTAATTAGGTAATCGAATTCATCTTGATAGTCGTAAAATGTTTTTTTCCCACCTCCTTCAATCTCTTTGAACACAATTCTTTTCTTTTTGTTTTCAAGTGCGGACGGAATGTATTCATAGACCCTGCGTATTTTCAATCGGTGTTCTGAATCATATTGAGAAGCGTCCATCCCATAGTAGCGATGTATTTCGCTTTGTACTTTTCTCAGTTTGACGATGTTGTTAGTTTCTAAAAAAACATTGACGGCATCGGGTAGCCCTCCACATAGCAAGTATCGTTTGAACATCTTCATGATGATGTTGTGGTTTTCCTCGGATAGTTCCGACTCTTTTTGATAGAGTTGTCTCATATTTTCGAGCATATCTTTTCCCACGTTATTGGCGATGAGGAATTCTTCGAAATCCAATGGGAACATTTGCATCACGTGGATGCTTCCGATAGGGATGGAGGCGGTTTGTGAAAGGGTGACTCCTAATAGAGAACCGCTGGCTACAAATGTGTATTTGTTGTCTTGTCTGAGAAACTTGAGCATAGTCAGAAGGTGAGGGTAGGCTTGGATTTCATCAAGAAATACCAGAGTGTCATCTGCATGGTTTAGTTGGTTTCCTCCGATAACGCTTAGTTGGAGGTAGAAGTCGGATAGTGTCTGTATGTTTTTGAACACCTTTTCTCCTTTCCAATCTTGAAGAAGGTTGACTTCGACGAAGTTTTTAAATAACTTTTTGCCAACTTCTCTTATTATGAAGGTTTTCCCCACTTGTCTTGCCCCATCAATAAGCAAAATCTTGTTCGGTTTTGCGCTTAGGAAATCTTTTATCTCTTTCTCTATTTTTCTATATAACATGATTCATTGGGATTGATTTTCGCAAATATAATGTTTTCAGTGGATTTCGGTGCATAAAAACGACTTTTCCATATTATTTCATGATTATTTTGACGACTTTTCTATATTTTTTATGTTAGAAAAATCCGACTTTTCTATTTTTTATCTTCCCCACCTTGAAAAGGCGGGGCTAGCATGTGTGTCGTGTCTTCGACACGGCAGGTGCTGTCGTTGCGTCCATTCCGTCTCTTTCTTCTTTCCCCCACCTTGAAAGGCGGGGCTATTCATGTGTCGTGTCTTCGACACGGCAGGTGTCGCCAACGCATTTTCCCTTCTCGTCTCGGAGAGACGCCACAATTATTTCCCCACCTTGAAAGGCGAGGCTATTATATGTGTCGTGTCTTCGACACGGCAGGTGTCGCCAACGCGTTTTCCCTTCTCGTCTCGGAGAGACGCCACAACTGCTAGCCCCATGCTTCAGCATGGGGGATCAGAATTGAATCCCGTCTTCATCCATCCTTCCCGTCTCGGAGAGACGACACAATTATTAGCCCCGCACTTTCAGTGTGGGGAGCAGAATCAATCTCCGTCCTCTCATCTATCCTCTCCATCTTGAAGAAACGAGACGTCGCAACCATTAGCCCATGCTTCAGCATGGGAACAAAAAGAAAAAATCTTATCTTTCATCATAAAAAATGCCCTTTTCTTTACCTTTTTTACGATAAATAATCTTAATTTTGCAAGACCTAGTATAAGGATTTAGTATGTCCATGCTATTGACGACTGAAAAAATATAGGGTTTTAGAGATTATAAATTGCTGAAAATAAACAAAAAAGTAGAGTTATGAAAAAACGATTACTTTTATTACTATATACTTGTTGTGTGGCTTGTTGCCATATTTCTTGGGCTCAAAATTCGGATACCCTAAATCTGGATTTTTCCAAGCAAGAAAGAGGTTGGACTTTCCAAACTGGTTGGTGTACGGTAAATAGATCGTCTGCATCGGAATGTACATATATATGGGATAAAAAATCTGTGGGTAATTCTAGGCCGATAGCGATTGCCAATATGACTGCAGCAAATGGCTCTACGGTTTATACTCTTTCTGATGAAGAGAAGGCGCGTTTTTGGCGAATTACTAAACCAGAGGAAAAGGATAAAATTTTTGGATATATACCTTTGTATGTTTATCCTAATACAGATAATGAAGGAGAGGCCGAGAATCAAAATGTTATGCGTATAGGTCGTCCTGATATATGGAAGGGTAATAAAGGAGTAAGGTTTACTGTGTCTGGAACTATGGGAGGTCCTAATACGGAGGATTCCGATGGAAATAGTTTCTATTTCCCTCAAATTTCGTATAATTTACGTGATATGGAATTTGATGATGGAGGATGTGAGTATTATGGATTAGCTACAGGAAGATTGTCTCAAAAAGATTGGCATAATCCATATCATACATATTCGCAGGATAGTTATAATCCGTGGGCAGGTGCAGAGCGAATGTATTATGATTTTAAGGTAACGGAAGACAGAACATTGCTCATATATCATTTTTTGGCAGTTGTTGCTTCTCCAGAAGCAACAACTAATCATGCAGAGCATGGGTATCCTCAAATGACTGTTAGGGTTATGGTAAAAGATGATCAGTCGGGTGAGTGGACTTATGTTAATAGTTGTTCTGAGCATAATATAATAGCAAGTGCAGCCTCTCCTGCTCTTAACTATCCTGGTATGCAGCCAATGTTTCCAAACATTCCTTATAATAAAGCAAGTAATACGATTCTTTTTAAGACACCTGGTTATGCTGATCAGGGTAAACTTATCCCTATATATATCACAAATAATGATAATCAGCAAAAAACCCATTTGGAGCAAACCTCCCATTATGTCGGGAATTCTTCGGGAACAGTCAACACAGGTTGTTTTTTGAATTATGTTGCTGTTCAGCCATATGCAACCAACCAAGTTTATACTGCTCGTTATCATAATTCTGGGTGGAGAACAAGATTTGCGAATTTGACTAACTATATAGGAAAGACTGTTCGTGTTGAGGTTTTAAACCATGATTGTTTGATGAAGGATAATGGAAATGGAGGGTTGTGGAACAATCAAAATGCAGTTGTTGCGGGTGGACATAATTCTTATGGATATTTCCAAGCGGAGGTTCGTAAGATGGAACTGAAAGTACGATATTGTTCAAATGATGATGAGAATATAAAAGTGACTGCGCCGAATGGATTATCAAATGTCGCTGGTACTTATACATGGTCTCGTAGTTCAGCTGGTTCTATAATAACTCCCGACCCCAAGAAACCTTATGAGATTTTAATAAAACGGTCTACAGTATCTCCAGGAGAGAAAGTCACTTGTTTGATTAATGTGGATCAGGCGGATACGAGGGGATGTTCTACTTTTACTTTGGAAACTCGCCTTAGAGCTGTTAATTTGACCCCTCAAGCGATGCAGGTTGATAGTTGTGGTGGCGTAGTCCATTTGAAGAATTTGAATGAAAAAGACACGGTAGATGTGGGTAAGGCCAAGGTGGTTTCTTATCTTTGGGAGTTCCCTGATGGAAGGTCTTATACTACGAAAGATGTAGATTATGTTTTTAGAGATAAGTTGCCAAAGGAGAGGACGCTTAAGTTGACTGCATATACAGATGCGGAATGTGATTTTACTAGTGAAATTACGATTACTGTGCCTGAATTCTTGGAGGAGAATTGGTTGGAAAATAAATATGTTTGTAAGGGTGATTCCTTTACGTTGGCGCCACAGATTCCTTATCCAGGGTATATGTATGATTGGTATGAGACCTCAAATATAGCTGGAGATGATGAAGTCTCTTTGAATTGTCACACAGTTACATATAAGGGGAAAATAGACGATAGGGTGCATTATTATAAGGTGAAAGTTGAGTCTCCTGAATATACGAGGCAAGATGGGAAGAAGCAAATATGTAAATATGAAAAGACTATTGCTGTTACTCCTTTGGAAAATCCAATTGTGAAAGCAAAGTCCAGCGAGCCGGAGGTTTGTCCGACAGTGGATTTTACTTTGTCTGTGGCGTCTGGATCTCCAGATTATAAATATAGTTGGGATGTGGTGGATTGCCCCGATCCTTGCAATGGTACGGTTACGACTTCAATAGGAACCCCTAATACGACTATGTCTTATAAATTGACGGCAGAAAGGACGTATCAGGAGTATAATGTGACATGTAAGGGTACGGATGTGGTCTCAGTAAAGACCAAAGGTATTCCTGACTTGATTTACAGCCCATTGGATCCTGTCTGTTTCGGTGAGTCTCCTATGGTTGAGGTTTTTGAGTCCGCATCTTCAACGGAGACTCCTCTCAGTGATGGTTATTATTGGAAGATTAATTCAACTAGTGAGACAAGATTGACTTCTGCTTATCAGGTTCCTGTCAGTGCTTTGCATGAAGGATCCAATACTGTGCAGGTCCGCGCAGTTGGTATGAACGGTTGTTTTGGTAATCCAAAGACGGCAACCATTTTGATGGCACCTAAACTAGAGCCTTCCATTTCTGGACTTGTTCCTGTTTGTGCAGGTGAATTTTTGCGTCCTGTGGCTAATCCAACGGGAGCTACATATAAGTGGAATAATGATCCTGCTATTACGGGGCAGCAACCATCCATCAAGACGACAGCTGATATGACAAGCATTACCTTGGATGTTGAGAAAGAGTATAAGTATACATTAGAGGGAAGGGAGACTTCAGTAACGTGCACTGCTACGAAAATAGAGAATGTTACTGTTAAAGATATTCCATCCATTACGATAGAAGGCTCGCAAGAAGTCTGCGAAGGTGAAAATGTTGGGTTTGTAGTGAAAGTCTATAACAGAGCAACGAATAAATTTGAAGAGAGTGACTCTTATACCTATTCGTGGTATAAGGTAGAGGATGGTCAGGAAAAACCAGTTGCTGCTGATGCTAATCATGTTACTCGACTTTCTTTCCCTGGTGTCACTACAACTAGCGACGGGGTATATAAGGTGAAGGTGACGAGTGGCGAGACTAATTGTTCAGCTGAACAGACAATTAATTTGAATGTCCATAGGAAACCTCAATTGATGGCTTCTGCGGATAAGGATTCTTATTGTCCTGGTGAGACAATTAAGTTAACGGCTCAAGCCACCTCTCCAGAAGGTGTGGATATTACCAATTGTAAGTGGGTGAAAGATAACAGTACACTCATAGGTTTGCAAGTCGCAACTGCGGCAGCTACAACTACATCTAGTTCTGTTGGCGAACAGCAAATTTACAATGTGACGGTTACCGATTTGAATGGTTGTAATGCCAACCAAGAGGTCTCGTTTAAGGTTTACCCAGAGCCGACGGTAACTATTACTCCGGAGAATCCGAACATCTGTGTGTCTGGTACGAACTCAGAAACAATTTTGAATGCTATTTTGAGTGAGAATACCCAAGTTACGTGGGAGACGCCAGATGCCAACAATGGTTCGCACGCTACCTCTATTACGGTGCGTGAGGGAGGTGATTTTAAGGCCATCGCCACACGAGGCGGATGTAGGGCAGAATGGTACAGATTTGTCACAGTCAACCAAAATCCGACCATCACAATTTCTGGTAATCCAGAGGCATGCGTCAATGGAACGGCGGAATTGACTTTTGGTGGTGCAAGTACTTATCAAATAGGTGTGAGGGAAAATATAACAGGTAAGTTCGAATTTACCGAGACCCAACCTGCAGTCTATAGTTATACGGTGGTTGGAACGGATATCAATAACTGTCAAACATCCAAGCCGTTCACACTTACCTTCAACAAGTTGCCGAATGTTTCGATAGACGAGACAAATAGTATAAAAGAAGTTTGTCAAGGTATGGCTGCCAAAATCACAGCCCAATCCACCGACAATATTGAGTCATGGTCTTGGTCTCCAGACGAACGTACGGGGCGTGTCATCAATCCGATACCGACAGCTCACTTGACTAAATATACAGTGACAGCCACCGATGTCAAGGGTTGTAAGAATACAGCCGATTTTACGGTGGAGATGACCGATGTCCCAGGATTTGAGGTGACAGGTAACTTTAGTGTCTGTCCTGGTCAGACTGCTACGTTGGTTGCTAATAATTCTAACCTCTATTATACTTGGCGTATTAGTTCTGGTTCGGGTGAGTCTGTTACGCAAGAGGAACATGGCACCCAGTTGTCTTTTGTACCTACTTCAACCAATACAACGGTCTATGTGAAGGCAAAGACAACTTCAGGTAAGATTTGTGAAAGTGCAGAAAAAGCATATACGGTCAATGTTTTACCTGCACCAGACTTGAATGTTATGGGGGCACCACTCTCTCCAATCTGTGAAGGATCGGAGTTGGAACTTATTGCAGGAGGTTTGGACGATGGTGCAATATATAGTTGGGACAACAACTTGGGTACTGGAGCATCGAAAAAGTTCACACCAAGTGTGGGTCACCATACTTATGTTGTGACGGGTCAGAATTTAGGCAGTGGCTGTCCTGCTCAAAAGTCAATAGACGTATATGTGATAGAAAAACCAAAAGTGAGAATAAGCAATAGTTTTATTTGTAAGGGGAACTCTGCTGAGTTGTCCATTGACGCAGAGAATACTACTTACAATGATTTCACGGCAGGCGATGTGGAGTACAAAGCCTATCCTGTCAAATACTCATGGTCTAATGGTGCCGGTTGGTCAAAGAGCGGTGGTGCGTACGACCATGTTACGACAGATCCGATTGAGCAATCACAGACTTTCTATTTGACTGTGACCGATAATTATGGATGCGAAGGCGAGGATAATTATACTCCTACATTGCGTATTCCTCCAGTCTTCACTATCTTGGGTGATAGAGGTGTCTGTGAGGGCGATAAAGTCAGCTTGACGCCTAGTGGACCAAGTGGTACTGCATATACATGGGATGATGGAGAGAATATAGTAAGTGCTACAAAATATGAAAACACTCCAGCAGGAAATTTCCGACTCACGGTAACTGGTACTTTGAACGGTTGTTCTTCTGTAGAGTATGTGGATGTAGAGGTTAACCCTAAACCTACTTTGATGGTCTTGGGTGATTTGGGTGTATGTTCAGGTGGAAATTTGGAGTTGACGGCAACTGGTGCTTCATCGTATGATTGGGGTAATGGTAATACCAATGCAACTTTGAAATTGACGAATGTGACATCCGACACGAAATATACCTTGACAGGTACGGATGCGAACGGATGTACGAACACGATTGAAGTTCCGGTTACGGCCTATAAGGCTCCTCTGATGGAAATTGATTGGCCATCTAAGGTTTGTAAGGGAAGCTCAGTCCGTTTGAAAGTAACATCTCCTACTTGTACACGTTATTTGTGGAGTGATAATACGACGGAGAATTACCGTGATGTTGTGGTAAATGATAAAGCTACCTATTGGGTGCAAGGATTTGACGAGCATGGTTGTTCTTCAGAAAAGAGACAGATTATTAATGTAGTCGCTTATCCTACAGTAAAAGTGGATGGGCCGACGGAGGTTTGTGCTGGCGAGACAGTCACCTTGACAGCATCTAGTAATACTGCACAAAGATGGTTGTGGTCAACAGGTGCGACTACATCAACGATTAGTATTGACAAGGTACAGTCAGATTTGATTTTGACGGTGGAGGGAACCACGGAAATCGAGGGCTCTAATGAAGGTTGTTCGACATCGAAGGAGGTTCTAGTTTCCGTCAATCCTGTTCCGACATTGTCAACCCGTGAGCCTGCAAAGGTATGTAAGGGTGGCGACTTAGTCTTGACTGCGGTGGGAGCAGAATCTTATAGATGGAGTGCAAATAGTGAGGATGGACCAGTATTGAGTTTGACGAAGGTTACGCAAGACAACTCCTATCAATTGACGGGTACAAACAGTCTTGGTTGTTCCACGACAACGAATATCGAGGTGAAGATCATGCCATTGCCTCAACTTAAAATAACAGCGGATAAGGGAGGCGCATGTATGGGAGAGACTGTTATTTTGACAGCCTCGGGTGCTGAATCCTATGAATGGGGAGATGGTTCCCAATTGGATTATAGGGAGGTTCTTGTTGAGCATGCTTCGCGCTCCTTCTCCGTGAGGGGTAAGGATGCGAACAAGTGTGAGGGTTCTACTTCATATATAGTCTATGGTGTAGATAAGCCAAAGGTGACGGTGAACGGAGAAACAGTGATATGTAAAGATAAGGAAGCTCATTTGACAGCGAGCTCCAACTTAGCCAATACCTCTTGGAATTGGAATGATGGAGATGGAACTTCAGCCGCATATAGTATAAAACCAGAGAACTCTACGACGATTTATGTAACGGGTAGTATTACAAAGACGGTAGGTTCTCTAAATACTTTCGATGTCACATGTTCTACTTCGGTGCCAATCGACATCACTGTCAATAAGTTGCCTGAACTTAGCTATGACGGTGCGACAACCGTTTGTAAGGGATCCAAGTTGGAGTTGACGGCTCTTGGTGCAAAAGATTATTGGTGGAATGAGCAGCTTGTCAATCCGTTGGTGGTTCAACAATTGAATAGCGATAATCAAAAATATACATTGAGGGGTAGGGATGTGAATGGATGTGAGAACAAAATTACGGTGGAGACTCATATCCAAGAGTTGCCTACGGTTTCGATTACGGGAGAGTCGGCTGCTTGCGTTGGACAGACAGCTACGTTGACAGCTACTTCCAACATGGACGTTACTTACTTGTGGGACGACGATCAATACACGATGGCATCTTCCATTTCTCCTGTGACGGAAAGGACGCGTACCTACCGTGTCGATGTGACGGACAAGACAGATTTGCATTGTAAGGCTTATGCTACTAAGGAGGTTACGGCTAAGAAGTTGCCTGAGATAACTATTACGGGAAATGTTGCTAAATGTGCGGGTGATCCTCTATCCTTGGAGGCTGTGGTTACTAACCAAGCAGATGCGGCAGGTCCTTATACCTACCAATGGTCAACTTCCGCTTCCGACCAGAATTCAACTGTCACATTTGTTCCCGAGAAGGCTCAGCAGATTTCTGTTCAAGTGACTTCTTCTAATGAATGTACCGGTTCTGCCCAAGTAGTGGCTGAGGTTAAAGACCGTCCTTCTTTCCATGTAGAGGGTGAGACGACCATCTGCCAGGGTGATTGGTTGCATCTAAGAGCTGTTTCCAACATTGAGGGTGCGACATATACCTATACTTGGGAAAATACAGTTACAGGTCCTACTCTTGACCAGCAGTTGTTGAATCCAAGTCCGGATGGGCAGCCTTATGTATTCCATGTGGTGGCAAAAACGGAAGGAAATTGTCCTTCTGTGGAAGAAGAGATTGTCAGAGTTACAGTCCGCCCAACACCTAAGATATCCATTGATGGTGTGGAAACTGTTTGTCGTGGAGCTTCCACTACTTTGAAGGCTAAAGACATGGAGAATGTCACTCAAGTAAATTATGTATGGCAATATCTTGATGAAAATCAGGAGCAACAATCTACTTTGAGTGAGAACTTTACGACGCCTGCTATCAATTCAGTTCTTAATGTGACATTGACGGGTACGGATGTCTATGGATGTAAAGCAGAAAAGGAGTTTACTGTAAAACCAGTTGATGCTCCTGATATGAAGATTGAGTATGATAACTTGCCAATCTGTGATAGCCGTGAGGTGACGTTGACTGGTTCTAATCGTTTGGACAATACGAGCAGTACTTCTTATGTGTGGTCTGTTGGAGGTGTTACGATGCAAACCAATAGTCAATTGTATACGGCTACCTACAATAAGACAACGACAGTACGTTTGACAGGTACGAAAGACAACTGTTCGGCTTATACGGAGATTATATTGCCGGTTTACAAGAGCCCTGAAATCAGTTACGCAGGTGAAACATCCTTATGTGCTGGCGTTCCTTTGTCTTTGACAGGAAGAAAGGTATCTGGCGATGGTGACTTGGAATATACTTGGGAGCGATCAGGAGTGAATCCTGTGACGGTGAACCCATACGAAGAGACGTTGGTGAACTTCGGAGACTATGAATATATAGTAAAGGCGAAAGACGAACATGGATGTTATTCCCAAGATTTGTCCATCCCAGTAGTGATCAAGAAGAATCCGACTGTCGCTATTGAGCCTTCTATCAATGGTGTAACGGAAGTCTGCCGTGGATTGACCCAAAAGTTGACAGCCATCGGAGGTCAAAGCGGTTTGGTATATAAGTGGATTCATAATAACTCCAATGCAACTGAGATTACGGTTCCTGCTGTGGAGGCCACAACTGATTATACTGTTGATGTCTTCGATGGAACTTGTCACGGCCAGGCTACCGTTACGGTGAAACCAAAAGAGTATCCTGTGGTTTCTATTCCAAACCAGACGGTTTGTTTGGGTAATGAAGCCACAGTCATCCCGGCTGACAATGTGGATGTTCAGAACTATACGTTCAAGTATGGTAACGATGAGGTAAGAGGCGTACTTCAATACTCCTTCACTCCAGACAAGGAGAACACCATCCTCTATGTCTATCCTTTGGGCAAGAACGGATGTGAGGCTCAGAATCCTACAACGGTAAGTATCACGGCTATCACAGTTGCCGAGCCACAAATTACAGGTAGTACGGAGATTTGTCAGAATGATGAGTTGCATTTGTCTGCAAGTATGCCGAATCCTAATGCGGAGATGGAATATACATGGACAAATACAACGACTAATCAATCCACGCCTAATACTGCAGATTTGTCTGTTTTGATGAGCACCGTTGGTAAATTCAACTATACGTTGAAGGCAACGACAAAGGATAATCTGGGTTGTAAGGTTAGCAAAGACTTTGTTGTCAATGTTCATACGTTGCCAACCTTGCAAATCACTAAACCTTCTGTTTGTGCAGATTCCCTGTTCACTTTGTCTGTCAAGAGAACGGATGTGGAGAAGGATAACGCCACTTCTTACGAGTGGAAGGTTGAAAATACGGAAAATGTCTTGAGTACGTCGGATGAATTGACTACTTCCATTGCTACTCCTACTACTTTCGTAGTCGAGGCAAAGGATATTTACCAATGTCAAGGTTCTAATAAGCAGTTAATCAATACATACGGTCTTCCTGATATCACAATAGAAGGAAATAGTCCAGTCTGTCTAAATGCATCGCTTACGACTCTGAAGGCGAAAATCGTAGGTGAGGATCGCCCTGTTATTTTCACATGGTATGACGAGAATGGAACAAAAATCTCTACGTCAGATATCCTTCCTTCTTATACTCCAACCTCATTGGGTATGAAGCGTTTGAAGGTAGAAGCATATGTTAATGGTGAGAAGTGTGTCGCTACGAAGTATGTGGATGTTGAAGTCAAAGCATTGCCTCAGTTGTCAGTTACAGGTAGCCGTTCCGTATGTAAGAATTCGGAAATCTCGCTTACGGGTGTGAACGAGACCGAGACAGATCCTGCTACGACTTTCGTTTGGGAAGATAATTATGATAATATAGGGGAGACGGTGGCAACGGGTGCAATCTTCACAAAGACATTCGGTTCTACTGGCCCTAAGAACTATACATTGAAGGGTACGGATGGCAATGGTTGTACTAATTCTTATCCTGTCACGATTACAGTAGAGGAGTTGCCAGCCTTCGACTTCGATGCTCCTACTGTTTGTCCTAATCAAGAGTTCACTATTTCATTGAATGGTTCAAATGACTTTAAGTATGATTGGAACGATGATGGTTCTTACGAAGGCAGGAGCAACCATTATACAATCACGAAGGATTCGATTATCACGGTGTTGGCATTGAACGAGAATACGCGTTGTACCTCTTCTGTCAGCAAAGTTGCGAGGGTCAAAACAGTTCCTACGATTGCCTTTAACCCTGTTACGGCTGAAATCTGCGAGGGCGAACAACTCTCAGTTAGTGCACTTACGGGTACAGGCCTTTCTGCTGCCAACAAATGGTCTTGGTCAACTGGAGCGGAGACAAATACGATCTCCTATACTCCGGTAATGACGGGTGAGAACACGTTGACGGTTAGAGGTACAAATACGACTTCAGGCTGTTATACGGATGCTACATATCTATTCAAAGTAGTGGCTAAGCCTGTTGTGACGGTGAAGGCAACTCCTACTTGTTTGGGTGGTGAGGTGAAGTTGGAAGTGACTTATGCGAAGAGCGAGGACTATGAATATAGTTGGAACGGCGGTGCATGGACAACAGACAAGTCTATCCTTGTTCCTGTGACTGAGTCTAATACGAACTCTTCCACAACAACTGCTCGCAAGTACAATTATACGGTAAGCGTTAAAAACAAGTCGGGTCTTGCTTGTAGTTATGACATCGAAGGCTCAGTTGATGTATATCTATTGCCTACTGTTGCGTTGTCAGGTGAATATGCCTGCGACGGAAATGCAACCTTGTTGACGGCTTCTGGTATTGAGGGAGGAAAGTATAACTGGTATGCTGCTGATGGAACGACGTTGTTGAAGTCCAACTCCGCGACCTATGAGCCAACTATCACAGCTGATACGAAGTTCATCGTGAAGGCATCGGATGGTAACTCTTGTAATAGTGAACCTGCGGAGATTGAAATCAAGAAGTTGGATAAGCCAACCATCACATTGGATGATTATAATGCAACTTGTGTGAACCAGTCCATCACGTTGAAGGATAAGGGTAATGCAGGTTCCCGTGAATGGAAGATGGGTGATTTGACGGGTTCTGCTGCAGAGTTTACCTTTACTCCGACCGTTTCTGGTACCTTCACTGTCTCTTTGACTTCTACGAAGATATATCAAGGTAATCCTAAATTGGGTAACACAACGGTTACTTGTAGCAGCACTGAGTCATTCCCTGTTGAGGTGAAGCCATTGCCTACGGTTACTCTTCCTGCTTCTGTATTGGTTTGTCCGAATGAGCCAACTACATTGACTGCTAATGCGACGGCAGCTAATGGTTCTACCTTGAATTATACATGGACTGACCTTTCAACAAATGTCAAGAAAGAGAATGCTACAAGTACTTATGAAACTCGTAAGATAAATGACTCCGAGACAGTTCGTTTCCAAGTTGAAGTAGCGGATGCTGCATGTTCCGCATCTGCAACGACGGAGGTGAAGGCTCGTGAGGTTCCTTCTGTTGAGATTGAGGCTCCAACGAAAGTTTGTGAGGGAGTGGAAGCTGTCCTTAAGATTAAGAACAACTCTTTGGGTCAAATCAATCTCAAGAATTACGAGTGGACTAAAGTTCAAACATCCACTAATATGGGTGCGACAACCTCTCAAATTAGAGATGTCGTAGCAACTGGATTCCAATATGAGGCTAAGGTACAAGATGCTAATAATTGTTGGCAAGAACTTGTTTATAATATTGATATCTTCAAGAAGCCGGTTGTAAAAGTTGATGCTAGTAAGAACAGTGTCTGTGCAGATGATGTTACAGGTGTGAAATTGTCTGCAAATGTTACAAATACGGTTGATGCAAGAGCTCCTTATACCTACTATTGGAGTACGGGTGAGGATACGAAGGATATTGAGTTGGCTTCTCCTCAAAACGACCAACAATTCACGGTTACGGTTACTTCGGCTGATAATTGTAAGGGAACGGGTCTGATTACCATCGAAATGGTGGAGACGCAACCTGCATTGCCTATGCCAGAGGGTCTTACTGACATCTGTTTGGGTGATAATATTAACTTGTATTATCAACAAGATAGTAGGTATAAGTATGATTGGCAATTGGAGGGTGGTAATAAGATAGAAGGCCGATACGACTATACTTATACGCCATCACAAGCTGGTGATTACAAGATTACGATTACGGTAACAGACTTGAACTCAACTTCTATGCCTCAGTGTACCGATTCTCGTGATGTAACTGTCCACGTACATTCTTATCCTGCCGACTTGCAGATTTCAGGTGTTGATAAGTTGTGTTCTGGTGCGGATGCAATTTTGACTGCTTCTGCTTCTTCTTCTCCAATCACTTATGCATGGTATAATGCGAATCCAGAAGGCAATAATACTTTGAGTGCTGTCGGTAATGGTGCAACATACAAGTTGACCAATATTACGAATCCTACTACGCTCTATTTGATGGGTGACAACGGATTCTGTAAGAGCTATACTCACCACACGATTACTCCTGTTTCTAAGCCTACATTGGCTTACACTGGTAATTTGGAGGTTTGTGATGGAGGTACGACGACTTTGATTGCTGATGGCCAACAGTCTGGTATCCAATATGCTTGGGAAGACCAATCTGCAAGTGCTTATGCAACCTATACTTCAGAGGCCATCAACTTGGGTCAGAATAAGGTGGTTAAGTTGACAGGTACGAAGGACAACTGTTCTAATGAGTTGTTCGTCACATTGTCGGCTAACCCAATCCCTCAAGTTACGCCTGAGACGAAGGAGGTTTGTTCAGGTGAACTCTTCAATTTGAGTTACACGCTTGGTAACAACGGCGCTGACGTTCAGAGTGCAAAGTGGTACTCTGGTTCTTCACTTTTGGGTGGAACTTATCCAGATGCTGAAGGCCAAGCTCCTACGACTCATGAGTGGCAGACTTCATACACGACTGATGTTACTACGACAATGCCATTACGTTTGGAAGTTGTTTCCAGCAAGGGTTGTCCTCAATCAGCAACGGTTGATGTGAAAGTGAAAGCGTTGCCGGTTGTTGCTATCAGTGGTAAGTTGAAGGTCTGTGATGGATCGCAGACTACTTTGTCTGCGACGGGTGCCAACTCTTATCAATGGTATAGGATGGATGGCGAGACTGCGGTAGAGTTGCCTGGTGAGACAGAGTCTAACTTGACAGTAGTAGTTGATGCTGAAAAGACATACGCTGTGAAGGGTAATGACGGTTGTGAAAGCAAGATAAAGACAGCTACGGTAGCTCCGTTGGCTTATCCTACTATTACAGCTGAGGATGTAAAGGTTTGTAAGGGTGCTGACGCTACGTTGGTAGCCAATGTCCCTGACCATACGGATCCATCCGTTACGACAACTTATAGTTGGACAACGGGTGCGAACACACCAACTACGGTAGTAAGCAATGTCAATGTTCAACCAATCAAGGAGACTGTGACGGGAGCTTATAAGTATGCCGACGGAACGGTATGTTCTAAGCCTGCTACTGTAACGGTAACTTACCAAGATTTGCCAACTGTGGCATTTACGCCAGCTAAGCCTGTTATCTGTAATGGTGGAACTGCAGAGGTTTCTTTCAACGGCCCTGCAACTTCCTACAAGTTGGATAACGTAGAGGTGGCTCCTGATGCGAACGGAAAATACAAGGTGAGTGTATCTCCTACGGGTACAACTACTTATACGGTAGAGTTGACGGAGGAGAAGCAAGGTGGTTTGACTTGTACGAACACTTCTACATTTGAGGTGGTTGTTTATGAGGCTCCTGCTATCCTTGTTTCAGGTGACAAGTATGTATGTACCAATGGTACTGTCATCTTGAAGGCAACTTCAGAAGATGGTGCTACTAACTACAAGTGGACTTCTAATAAGAATGCTTCATGGACTGAAACGGGTGCTACGATTGAAACCCACAATATAACGGAGGAGACCACCTTTACTGTTACAGCTGATGGACCTTCTTCTCATAACTCTTGCCCAGCGTCTAAGACTTACACGGTTACACCGCTTAAGCTCCCTGTTATTGTGGCGGAAAACAAGAGTGTCTGTGCTGGTGGTACTGTCACTTTGACTGCTTCGGCTACAGCGGAGGGTCAATCATCCATGTCTTATGTATGGGATGCTGTGGAGGGTCAATATCCAGGAGCTTCCTTCTCTTATAGCCCTAACGCTCCATCAGGAGATGTGAACGTGACGGTGACAGCTACGGCTAAGTACAATGTATCTAGCATAACATGTTCTAAGTCACAAGATGTGAAGGTTACTATCCATCCTTTGCCTAATGTTGAATTCACCGGAAATACGGATTTGTGTACGGGCTCTACTTTGAATTTGACTGCAACGGGCATAGAAAACGGTATCTACTCTTGGAAGAATGCTTCCAATACGCAGGTTTCTTCTACAGCTCAATTGATAGTAGATAATGTGACGGCTAAGTTTACAAGCTATAAGTTGGTAGGTGAGGATCCTATTACTCATTGTAAGAAAGAGATTACGATTCCTGTAACTACACAACAAAAGCCTGTCATCGAAATTTCTGGTGCAACCCAAATTTGTAAGGGAGACTACTTCAATTTGACGGCTGGTGGCACGGAGGGTGCTATCTACGAGTGGTATGATGGTAATACTCGAGTTTCTGCTGTAGATAACTTCAAGACGGAGGCAGTAGAGGAGAAGACCTATAAAGTTGTAGCTAAACTTCTTTTGGATGGTGGTGATTACTGTGAGGACGAGTTGGATGTTCCTGTTACTCCTTTGGCTAAGCCTGAACTTCAAGCTGCCGATGCTGTCATCTGTTTGGGCGAGACGGCTAACTTGAGTGCTTCGGGTGCAGACTATTACGAGTGGACGTTTGGAACAGAGAAAACTTCTGGTACAGGTGTCAACACCTTCTCCATCAAGCCTACTACGGCTGCATTGCATAAGGTTTATTTGGATGGATCTAATATCTATAACACGCCAACTGGACAGACAAGATGTACGGTTCCTGCGGTAATCAATGTTACGGTTAACGATTTGCCAAGTGTTGCCTACTCTGGTAGTACGACACTTTGTGAAGACGATCTGATGACTTTGACGGCAACAGGTCCTGACGCGGACAGAGAATATAAGTGGACGTTGATTGGTACGGATGAGGTTCTCTCTACAACAAGGACGTTGGAGCGTGTTCCTGCTAAGGGTGAATCTTATAAGTTGACCGTTAAGAATACAGTGACGAACTGTACGAATTCAACGGATGTCACACCGACTATCAATGCTAAGCCAATTATAGTGGTTAGTGGTGTGAAGAACCTTTGTGAGGGCTCTTCTGTCAACCTCTCTGCAACGGGTGCTTACACTTACAAGTGGATGGCTCGTGATGGTCAGTCTGTTGATGAGAATGCTGAGCCACTTTCTAAGTTGCCAACTTATACGAAAAATAACATTACTGAGGATATCCAGTTGAGGGTTTACGGAACTTCCGATCTCCGATGTGTTGGTTACCAAGATGTGGATGTTAAGTCGTTGGCTAAGCCGACATTCCAAATTGAGAACGTGGAGGTTTGTCATGAAAGCTCAGTTCTGTTGGAAGATAAGAAGGGCGAAGCAGATGCCAACTCATACAAGTGGATTATTGGTGGTGTGACTTTGGATGGTGACGCTTCTTCTATCACGTATGAGGCTACTTCAAAGACTGATAAGGTAGGTCGTGTAGTTGCTTCTAAGTCTTATACAACGTCGGATGGTGACGTGGTTTGTTCCAACACATCAGCAGACTTCACTATCACAGTGAACCCATTGCCTGTATTGGCATACTCTTCAACGAGTGTCTGCGAAAAGTCTGATTTGACTATCACGGCTAGCGGTGCTAAGAACTATGCTTGGTACAATGCGGCAGCTTACGAGCAAGATAATAATGTTGATCCAATCTCGACAGATGCTTCCTTGCTTATTGAGAATGTCACTCCTTCTTCTGTCTTGGAGTACAAGTTGAAGGGATTGAGCGATAAGTCTTGTGTAAGTTTCAAGGATGTCGTCATCAATATTGTTGACTTGCCTAACGTAACTATCGCAGGTGACTCACTAGTCTGTGAGGATTCAAGATATACGTTCACTGCACAAGGAGCTAAGTCTTATACTTGGTATAAGAAGGGCGACAATACGCCAATCTCCACATCGGCAACTTATACGAATGAGATTGGAAGCGAGGAAGTTTCCCTCATGGTTGTAGGTAAGGCTGCTACGGGCTGTATCGATACGGCATACGTGACAGCTCATCCACAGAAGAGACCGGTTTTGGCTGATCTTGACGAACCAGTCTGTGTCGGTTCTTCTATTGAATTGAGTTTGCCTGGTGGTGACGACGGTAACTACAAGTGGCGTTTCGAGGGTAAGGATTTGTCTTCAACTTCTTCTTCTCAAGTGGTTACTCCTACTATCGTAGGTGAGGATAAGCCAGTTTACGTTACGGCATCTAAGGCTTACCAATTGTATGGAACTACGTTGGAGTGTACGACAAACAAGACGGTTTACTTGGATGTTAAGCACTTGCCTCAGTTGTCCTTGTCTGGTAACGCTGAGATTTGTATCGGAACTAAGTTGGAGTTGGAGGCAAAGAACCTTTATACGGATGCTGAGCCAACTAAATTCAGTTGGTATCTAGGAAACAATACGGATGCTGTTTCTTCTGAGGCAAAATTAACTGTCGCAGAGATGATGAGCGATGCAACCTATCGTTACGAGGCGATAGATGCAAACGGATGTAAGTCTGAGGCAACAGTAGAGGTGACGGTTGTTGACAAGCCTGTCATCACGGCTGCTGGTGACTTCTACGCTTGTGAGGGCACCAATGCTAATATCACAATCAGCGGAGCTAACTCTTACGAGTGGACGAACGCTAACAATGTGGTTGTCTCTAAGACGGCGACTTACAAGCCTGTTATGAATGGTGATTCCGTATATACAGTAATCGGTAAGAGCAACAAGGGATGCTACAGTGAGCCATTGACGGTTAATGCTTATGCATTGGATATTCCAAAGGTTGAGTTGAACAACGATGATATTTGTTTGGGTGGTCAAGCTAAGTTTACCGCTACAGTTTCTATTGATGATCAAAATGACATCGATGGTGGAGTTAACTTCGGTTACACATGGCAAGGTTATCCAGATGTAGCAACCAACACTTTGGAGATTACTTCTAATGTGGCTGGTACCAGCAAGGTTACCTTTAGAGGTACGGCTGAGTACACAAGAACCGTTAACGAGGTATCTAAGAACTACTCTTGTTATAAGACAGTTCAAGCCGATTTGACGACTCGTGCATTGCCAGTCTTCTCCGCTTATGCAGAGAATGTCTGCAATGGTGAGAAGGTTACGTTGAAGGCTGAATCTTCAGAAACAGATATGACGTATGTTTGGAAGAATGGGGCTGCAGGCTTGGGTAGCGGTGCTGAACTTCAGGTAGAGGCTTCTGCTGGTCCTCATACTTACCAAGTAACGGGTACAAAGAAATATACGGATCTCCTCTCTTGCGAGAAGACAATAGATGTATCAGTTGAGGTATATGATTTGCCTGAGGTGGCTATCTCTGGTCAGTTGGATATCTGTTCTGGTTCTACAACGAAGTTGACGGCTGTTGTCCCTGTCGGAAGCACCAACACTTATCAATGGTATAAGGTGAGCGGTAATACACGAGAGGAACAGGCGGGTGAGACGGAGGCAACTTTTGTTACGCCTGCAATCACGGAGAATACGACTTATAGGGTAGTAGCTATGAACGCTACTGGATGTAAGGATTCTGCTGAGGTTACGGTTGGTGTATTTGCTAATCCTGTTATCGAGGTTCAAAACGAGGCAACTTGTTTGAATTCTCCAATCACATTCGATGTGGCAAATGCTAACTCCGAGGATGATGCTGCTACTTACGTTTGGATGGTCAACGGTACGGAAATCGACGGACATAAGACGGCTACTTATACTCCATCCTTGGTTGGAACCATGGATGTTCAAGTAACAGGAAGCAAGTTGCATACGGTGGCTGATGAACGTGGTATCCCTCAAACTTGTAAGACAACGGCTCACTTCCAATTGGAGGTTCGTCCTTTGCCTGCTTTGACTATCACGGGTAGCACGGCTCTCTGCTATGATAGCGATCTCTCTTTGACAGCTGCAGGTGCAGACGGCAACAATACGGCTGGTACTTATTTCTGGGCTGAATCAAATTCACCAGATACGCATATCAGCGACAACAACAAGTTGGAAGTTCCAAACCTCAAAGCAGACAAGACATACATCTTGACTGGTATCGATGGATTTGGTTGTAAGTCGGAGAAGATAATTAATGTTGTAGTCAATAACTTGCCAACAATCGTAGTGGAAGGAAGCAGATATGCTTGTCAAGGATCTACGACCACATTGACTGCTACAGGTGCTTCTTCCTTCGTATGGAAGAAGAATAACAAGGATGGCGAAGTTGTATCAACAGAGGCAACCTATACTCCTGAGGTGACAGAGGTGGCAACCTATTATGTGGAGGGTACAGACGGTAACGATTGTGGTAACTTCACGACTGTCACGGTTCAACCTTTGGCAATCCCAGAAATCACCGAGTTGAAATCTATAGGTGTATGTTTGGGTGACGAGGCTCATTTGAGTGCAATCGTTTCTGCTGATGGAGCTGATGGCTTTGAGTATGCTTGGTCTTCTAATGTAGATAATTATAACAGTCAGGAGACAGTGAAACCATTGAGTGAAGGTATTACGAGGGTTCGTTTCACTGGTCGTGCTGTTTATGAGTTTGGTGTTGACAAGTACAAGTGTTCTAAAGACCAAACTGTCGAGGTTCAAGCTTACGCTTTGCCTAAACTTCAGCAAACAGGTATCAATATAGTTTGTGAGGGTTATCCTGTTCAACTCGTTGCAACTGGTGTGAATGCGGCAGGTACTTACCAATGGAAGGATGGACAAGTAGTCCTCTCTGATGAGAATACCTTGGATAAAGTATTCGAGACTTCAACCATCTTGACTTTGGTTGGTACGAATATATATACTACACCAGATGATTATGCAAATGAGGATCATACACTTTACTGTCCTGCTACTTTGGAGAACATTCCAGTGAAGGTCAACACGCCAGATGCTGTGACGGTGGATGGTCAGTTGAATGTCTGCGAGGGCGCAACTACTACATTGACTGCTTCTGGTTCTAAGTACTATCGTTGGTTCAACAAGGATGAGGATCCTGATTTGGCATCTAGCTTGAATGGCAGACCTGATTATAGAAATGTAGTAATTAATAAGGATGTCAACTTCACTGTTATCGGTACGGATGTCAATACATGTAGCGATACGGTTACTGTTAAGGTGACGGCGTTGAAGAGACCTACGATTAAGGTTCCTGAGAATCCTGCAACCTGTCTTGACAGAGAGATTTCGTTGAGTGTACAGTCTGATGCGGCTGACGCTATCAACGCAGATATGTACGAGTGGACAGTCAATGGCAAATTGATGGAGGATGCTTCTGGTTCTGTCTTGGCTTACACACCAACATCTCAAGCAAATCCAACTATTCGAGTTCGTGGTACGGTTGTTTATACTACAGATGGCGACCCTATCTCTTGTTCTAAGGACGAGTCATTCCAATTGACAGTTCACGGATTGCCAAAACTTACGGTGGAAGGTTCGACTGCTATCTGTAAGGATGGTAAGTTGGAGTTGACTGCAAGTGGTGCTGACGAGTACAAGTGGAGCTTCAATAATGAGGTTGTTTCAAATACAGCTACATTGATCGAAAATCCATTTAGCGTTGACAAGACATTTGAATTGTATGGTAAGAATACGACGACAACATGTGACAATAAGATTGAGGTCGATGTCATAGTCAACGAGTTGCCTACTATCACGGTGGTTGGTGATCGCTACGTATGTTACGGAGGAAAGGCGAAATTGACCGCTCAAGGTGCTTCCTCTTATATTTGGAAGAATGCGGCCGGTGATGTTCTCTTCGAAGGAACAACTTACGAGCCTACTATAACCGAGGAGACAACATTCACGGTTGAGGGTAAGGATGCTAAGACTTGTGGCGGTTCAACGACAGTTACAGTTTCTCCTTTGGATTACCCTACTATCGCAGATCTTCATGACGAGGCTATCTGTTTGGGCAACTCAGTGACATTCGCTCCTGCTCTTACGGCAGAGGATGCTACCTTCGCTTACCGTTGGATGGCTTCCGATGATAACGTGGCTCCTACTTACGAGGTGAAGCCAAATGCAGCTGGCGTAATGCCAATCAGCTTCAGAGGTTCTGCTGTCTATGTGAAGGATGACAAACGATTCGAGTGTTATAAGGATGTGATTGTTCGTGTAACTACTTACGCTTTGCCTGACGTTACCTTCGATGGTACGACTGAGGTTTGTAAGAAGTTGCCTCTTGATGTCACTGCTCATGGTGCTGACACCTATGTATGGAAGCGCGGAAATGAGTTGATTACGGGTGAGCATAACGACAAGTTGGAAATCACGCCAGAAGAGTCTTACGAGTATACGTTGATTGGTACGGAGAACCATCCATTCTCTTATACTGATGGAAATGCGACACAAGAGAAGCTCGTAGCTTGTTCTTCTACTATCACGGTGCCTACTACGGTATTTGAGTTGCCTACGGTTGCTGTTCTTGGTGACAAGCAAATCTGTCACGGTGAGACGGCTAAGTTGTCTGCAACAGGTGCTAGGGATTACAAGTGGTTCAAGGGCGAAGAGACCGACGTTCTTTCAGCAACGGCCGAGTTCTCTCAGAAAGTAGAAGAGACACAGAAATATAAGGTTATCGGTACGAATGCTAATAACTGTAATGACACGGTAACATTTGATCTTATCCCTCTTGCTCGTCCAGACATAACGACAGATGATAACGATGTTTGTTTGGGCTCTTCTGTAGAGTTGACGGCTCCTGCTACGGCAGACCCTGGTTCTTATGTATGGTCAATCTCTGGAGTCAAGTTGGCTGCTTCTGACCATATCGCAATGGTTGAACCTGCTGATTATGGCAACACATACGGTACGAAGGTGGTTAAGTTGTCCGCTTCTAAGACTTATACCGTAGATGGACAGAACGACCAAATATGTACTTCTAATGCGACATTCTCTTTGGTAGTTAACAACTTGCCTTCGGTATCTATTGATGGAGACTTGACGATTTGTCCTAACGCTCCATTGGATTTGGAGGCTAAGGGTTCTTCTACAAGCTATAAGTGGACTGGCTTCGCTAATACTGCAACTGAGGTTTCTGGTTCAATGCACGAGAAATTGCATATTGAACATGTAGTTTCAGACAGCAAGATATATGAAGTTACAGGTACGGATGCTAACGGATGTTCGAACAAGGCTTCTGTAATAGTTGTCATGACGGAGACTCCGACTATTGTTGTCGAAGGTGAGCCTCGCGTATGTAAGGGCGACAAGACGAAGTTGACTGCATCTGGTGCTTCTTCATTCACATGGATTAGACTTGACGAGAATAATAATGAGGTTGAGACTGTTCATACAGGTAAGTCTTATGAGTTGACCGTAGATAAGCAAGAGACCTTTAAGGTTGTTGGTACGGACAACAACGATTGTCAAGGCTTTACCACTGTGACGGTATATCCATTGGCTTATCCTGAGATCACATTGGATAAGACAACTCTCCTTTGTGTGGGCGAGGATGTGACACTTTCTGCTTCTGCTGTGGCTGCCAACTCTTCTCTCATCGAGTATGAGTGGCCTGTAGCTAAGGTGAACGGTCCTACCTTGATTGTTAAGTCACAAGGTGAGGGTACTATCACCAACGAGGTGAAGGCGACTGCCCACTATGACTTGACTTCTAACACTTGTTCAAGCACGGCTACGGCGAAGGTGGTTTCCTTCAAGTTGCCTACGCTTACTACTGCAGGTGTAAGCAAGGTATGTTACGGAGATCCTCTCGATTTGACTGCTTCTGGTGCTGACACTTACAACTGGAGCGGCGAGTTCAATGTGGAGGATGCTCATCTCGACAAGGTGCCTACAATGAGTAGAGAATATACATTGCAAGGAACGAAGGTTTATACGTACGACGGCTTGGAGAAGTCTTGTACAAATACGATCAACGTTCCAATCACAGTTTATCCTTTGCCTGATGTGATGATTAACGGTGACCGCAACGTATGTAAGAATACTCCAGCTGACTTGAAGGCTGAGGGTGCACTCAACTACGTATGGTACAATACGACAGACGGCGATCCTAAGACTATTAGCCAAAATCCACGTATCGCTCCGACAATTGATGAGGATATGAAGGTGAAGTTGGTTGGTATGGATGCTAACGGATGTAAGAACGACATAGAGATTACCGTCAAAGCAGTTGACCTCCCAGTTATCTCGGCTGAGGATGCTACCATCTGTTTGGGCAAGACGGCTAAGTTGACTGCATCGGCTGAGGGTGGTTCTTCTTACCACTACCAGTGGACAGAGCCTAACGGTACGTTGATTGAGGAGACGGCTTCTATTACAGTTTCTCCTAAGACTTCTCAAAACTATAAAGTAGAAGTTATCGCAACCTACGATGGTATCGCAACGACTTGTGCTGCTACCAAGACTGTCTCTGTAACGGTTAATAACTTGCCAGAGATCGAGTTTGAGGGTGCTACGGTGGTATGTCAGAACGATGCTCTCGATTTGGAGGCTAAGGGTGCTGTCGATTATACTTGGGACAATGTTAAGGGAGAAGGTGATCACGGAGAATTCTTCAAGGAAGTGCCTACTACTTCTGTAACTTATGTCTTGAAGGGTACGGATGCCAATGGTTGTGAGAACTCCATCAACATCCCTGTAACGGTTAACCCATTGCCTGATGTTCAAATCACGGGTGATCTCAATGTCTGTGGTAATACAGAGACGGTATTGACTGCGAACAACGCTAATACGTATGTTTGGAGTACGAATGAGACTAGCACTTCTATCAAAGTCTTGGTAGATGAGAAGAAGGAGATTTCTGTTGTCGGTACAGACTTGAACAAGTGTAAGAATACGGCATCAGTGATTGTTAATCCTTACGCATATCCAAACTTCGATGTGAAGGATGTTGCCATCTGTTACGGTGAGTCTGCTACCTTGTCTATCGATAGTCACGATAGCGACTACTCTTACTTCTGGGTGGTTAACAACGATACGACTTACAGCTCTACGTTGACTATATCTCCTGCTCAAACGACGACAGTATATGTTCACGGTAGGGAGGAGAATACAAATTGTATCTCTCGTAAGCCAGTTAAGGTGACGGTTTATAACTTGCCAACTCTTGCTGCTGAGGGTAGCAAGACCATCTGTTTCGGCGATGCGTTCGATTTGACTGCTAAGGGTGCTGATACTTATGTATGGCATAGCAACTTGGGAGATGTAACGGGCGACGCTTATACAGTTGACTTGAAGAGTTCTCAAACGATTACCTTGGAAGGTACGGAGAACCATACCTTCGGTACTTCGGTAATCGGATGTAAGAATACATTGCCAGTAGATGTTGTTGTCAACCCATTGCCTGAGATTACAATTGTTGGTGATCCTAAGGCTTGTGTCAACACTTCTGTTTCAGTAACGGCTAAGGGTGCTAATACCTACAAGTGGTTTGATGGCACGGAGACGGCTACGATAACGAAGAAGGTTACTGAGAATACGGAATTCACTGTAGTCGGTACGGATAACAATGGATGTCAAGGAAACGCTGCAATTGACATATATGCACTCGTTCCTCCTACCATCACGGCTGATGATGCTGCCATCTGTTTGGGTGAGTCCGCTTCATTGTCAGTTTCCGCTACTGCTCCTGATGGTATCAAGTACAGTTACTATTGGACGGCTACAGGCGAAACGGATCAAACAATCACGGTTAAGCCAGCTGCTGCTACGGCTAACTACCCTGTATATGTCAATGCAACGGCTTCTTATAACGGAACCCAGACAACTTGTACTTCTCAAAAGGAGATAAAGGTAGAGGTTTACGCATTGCCAGCTGTTGATTTCGATGGTAAGACGACAATCTGTCAGGGTGACGAACTCCAATTGAAGGCCTTGAATGCTGACTCTTATACATGGAACGGCAATGCCGGCCAAGGTGATAACGAGGATATGTTGATAGAGGTTCCTACCAACTCTCAATCTTACAAGTTGGTTGGTACGGAGAACCACACGTTCAACGGTAAGAACATCGCTTGTAAGGCTTCCATCTCGGTTCCTGTTACAGTCAACGAGTTGCCTACCGTATCTATTACGGGTACAACAAGCGTCTGCGACGGAACTCCTACGACTCTCACTGCTCACGGTGCTAACAGCTATCTGTGGTCGTTGAGTTCAGATAAGGAGACTATCTTGTCAAAGGCTTCTAAGTTGGAGGTCAACGTAGGCGAGACTTTGGAATACTATGTTATCGGTACGGATGTTAACGGATGTAAGAACGATGCGAAGGTTACGGTTAGTCCTTACAGCTATCCTTCCTTCGAGGTTGATCCTGTAACGCTCTGCTTCGGTGACAAGGCTACGATGACAATCAAGAACCCTTCAGAGTCTATGGCTTATGTCTGGACAACGGGTGATACGACGGTAACAGGTCAGACATTCATATTCGAGCCTGCAACTTCATTGAACGTCTATATCAAGGGTACTTCTTCAATGACAGGATGTGAAAAGAATGAGGTTGTCAAGGTAACAGTCAACCCATTGCCAATCATCAAGCACGATGTAATCACTCACGGATGTATCGGTGACGATGTGAAGATTGTTGCTTCCGGTGCTACCTCTTATAAGTGGAACGGTGTTGAGGGTGAGGCTGAGATGACTTACACTCCGATAGCACTCACTTCTTCTTACAATATCGTCGGAACGGATGACAATAACTGTTCTTCTTCCGAGACGGTAACGGTAACGTTGAACAAGTTGCCAGATGTACAAATCGCTGGTGAGTTGTATGTCTGTGAGAATTCAGAGGCTAACTTGACTGCTACGGGAGCTCAGAACTACATATGGAGTACGGGTGAGACTGGTACGGCATCTATCAAGCCAATCGTAACGGATGAGCATGTCATTACTGTTACAGGTCGTGATAATAACCAATGTGAGAACAAGGCAACCGTTACACTCCATGCAGTGGATGTTCCTGAACTCTCCTTGGAGCCTGCTACGGTCTGCTTCGGTACTTCCGCAGATATGGCAGTCTTGGTATCAGCTGATAAGGTTCAATCTTACGATTACTTGTGGTCTAACGGTACAACGACGCAAACGGCAACAGTTCTTCCTAACGCAATCGGTGAGAACTCAGTCAGCGTTGCAGTAACTGCCAACTATGTAGGTTCTGAGGGAACGGTTTCTTGTCAGAACACAGCATATACGACGATTACGGCAATCAAGGCTCCAACCTTGATTGTAACCGGTGCACTCTCCATCTGTTCTGGTGAAAACTTGGAACTCACCGCAGGTGGTGCTAAGACCTATACATGGAACGGCGCTGCTGGTGAGGGCGAGAATGGTGAAATCTTGAATGATTCTCCTAAGTCTTCTGCTCCAGCCTATAAGTTGGTTGGTACGGATGAATATGGATGTTCTTCCGATACGACAATCGTAGCTAAGGTTTACGACTTGCCTAAGTTGACAATCTCGGGTGATCCTCGCGTCTGTGTTGACGACCATGCTTCACTCCTCGCATCGGGTGCAACCTACTATGAGTGGAGCGACGGCAAGACCAATACAGCAGAGTTTACGCCACTTGTTACGGATACAACAACATTCACTGTTACGGGTTACATCGTAATGGCAGAGAACAATAAGATGTGTCAGAACTCAGCCGATATCAAGGTTTACGCTTTGAGCAAGCCATCTATCGACATCATTGGCCGCACGGATGCTTGTTACGGCAAGTCTTTGGACTTCACGGCAACGGCAACGGCTAAAGATGCTATCTCTTACTCTTATGAGTGGACTGATGGTACGGCAGACCAATCAGGCAATGTCAGCTTGATGGTTACTTCCAACCAAGTTTTGGGCGTGACGGCAACAGCTCACTACGCTTCAACAGACAACGCTTGTAAGTCAACAAAGAATATCAATGTAATCTCTAACCCATTGCCAGTCTTGAGCGTATCTGGTAAGACGAAGATCTGTCAAGGCGATATGCTCGATTTGGTTGCTTTGGGTGCTGAAACTTACGAGTGGCTCAATGTTAAGGCGGGCGCCGACTTGCAAACTAAGCCAATGGGTTCTGTAACCTATACGTTGGTTGGAACGGATGAAAAGGGATGCGTCTCTACATTGTCAGTTCCTGTAACGGTTGATACATTGCCAGTCATTAAGGTTCTTGGTAACCGCAACATCTGTAACGGAAGCTCAGTATCGTTGACGGCTCAGGGTGCAGAATACTACACTTGGTTGCATGATAACTCAGTAAGCCCTACGATGTCGGCTGTCATCACGCAGGATGAGTCCTTCAAGGTTGAGGGTGTTGATGGTAACAACTGTAAGTCTTCTCTTACGGTAGATGTGAAGGTGATTGAAAATCCTGATGTTCAAATCTCTGGTCTTGATGAGGTCTGCGTCAACGGAACAGTTAAGTTGACGGCATCGGGTGCTCAGAACTATAAGTGGTCTACTGGCGAGCGCACAGCGTCTATCACGGTAGCGCCAGAGGCTGTTGGAACGATGACATTGTCGGTTGAAGGAACAACAGGCAACTGTTCTTCTACTGCAACACATAAGATCACGGTTCACGGATTGCCTCAGATCTTGATTGGCGGTCAATCTGAACTTTGTGCTGGCGATCTCCTCTCATTGAAAGCTTCTGGTGCTGGTGAGGGTGGTTCTTACAAGTGGAATACAGGAACGACTGGAGAGGAGTTGAATGCTTATCCTTCCGCTTCTGGAACTTACACTGTAACGGGTACGGATGTACATCAATGTCAGAGCACGACAAATGTCCATGTGACGGTTAACGCATTGCCTCAGTTCTCTGTCAAGGGTGAGCGCAAAGTCTGCGACGGCACACAAACAGAGTTGACTGCTGTAGGTTCAGATGACATGACTTATGTATGGGACGATGGCAATGACAACATGACTTATTCTCCAGCCATCACGCCTATAGTTGACAAGGATTGGACATACAAGGTGACAGGTACGGACGCTAAGGGCTGTAAGAACACAGTGAAGGTGGATGTGGCTCCAATACCTTACCCTATAGTAACTATCTCTGGTGAGCCTTCTACTTGTCTCGGTGGAACTGTTACTTTGACGGCTAGCACGAACGGTGGAAACGCAACTTATGTATGGTTTAATGGTATGAAGGGTAATACGATGACCTTCACTCCTGATGTTGATGTTCAAGTGTACGTAAATGCAACGGAGAATGGCTGTACGACGAAGGAGCCTAAGATGGTAACGGTTAACCCATTGCCAACTCTTGATGTTCAAGGTGTATCTGAGATCTGTGAGGGCGGTAAGATCAGCCTCACGGCATACGGCGCTTTGAACTATACTTGGAACGGAAAGGCCGGCCTTGGTCAAGGTGGTAATATTTGGGAGGATACTCCTACTTCATCTACCATCTACAAGTTGAGAGGTGAGGATGCATTGGGTTGCGTAAGCTATATGGATGTTCCTGCAGTGGTTCACGCTAAGCCAGCCGTTAAGATTACTGGTGAAAATGTAGTCTGCGAAGGTACAACGACGTTGTTGACTGCTAGCGGAGATGTCGCTTCCTATATCTGGAACGATTCAGAGATGACGAAGGGTGCAAACATTACGCCAAAGGTTGAGACGGAGACATCTTATACAGTAACTGCAACAAGTGGTTACGGATGTACGAATACTGCTACGGTTGTTGTTTCTCCAGTTCCTTATCCTGAGATTACAGTTAGAGGTGCGGATCCAGTATGTTCAGGTACTCCTGTTACTCTCTGGGTTGAGGGCGTAGATGCTCAAGTATGGCAGGATGGTTCTGTTAAACCATACTATAGCTTCACTCCTGAGGCTTCAACGACGGTTTACGTAAATGGAACCAACTACATCCAAGGCAATCCAGACAGAGGTTGTACTTCTAAGAAGATTATCAATGTTGAGGTTCACCAATTGCCAATCATCACCTTCGAGGGTGATTCGACGATATGCCACGGTGATGAATTTACTCTCATCGCTAAGGGTGCTTCAACTTACACTTGGAGCGATGGTACCAAGGGCGAGCTCTTGACGGCTAGTCCGACTTCAGCAACGACTTATAAGGTTTATGGTAAGGACAATCTTGGTTGTGAAAGCAGTAAGGAGGTTACGGTTCGTCTGTATGACGTTCCTTCCATCCGAATTAAGGGTGATGCTTCCGTATGTATCAACGAGGCTGCTTCCTTGCTCGCAACAGGTAGCTGTATCAACTACAAGTGGGTGGATGGTCCTTCCGCAGCATTGTACGAGCCAATCGTTTCTACGGAGACAACCTACGAGGTAGAGGGTGAGGATGCTAACGGATGTAAGAACAAGGCTTCCATCACAGTTACTCCAGTTGAGAAACCTGTTCTTGACTTCGAGGGTAATCCATACGCTTGTATCGGAAATGATGTGACGTTGAGTGCTCTCGGTGCTAAGTCTTATGTATGGGAGTTGGAGGAAAGCGACGATGTCATCTCTAAGGCTGCTACGGTGGTTGTGAAGATGGATAAGGCTAAGAACCTCAAGTTGACAGGTTACAAGGATAATTGCTTGAACACGATTACAATTCCATTGACAGTTAATTTGCCTCCTGTAATCAGTGTCTTGGGTAACACTTCCATCTGTCAAGGTGATGTGTTGTCGTTGACAGCTACAGGTGCTGTGACTTACGATTGGAGCAACGGTGTACACAACGAGACGATGACTTCTCAACCGATGACTTCTACTTCTTATAAGGTAGATGCAACGGATGCAAATGGTTGTCAATCCTCTTTGGTTGTTCCTGTTGAGGTTTACTCGAGGCCAACTATCGGCATCGGAGGTCCTAACTCAGTATGTAAGGGTGGTCAAGTTACTCTCACTGCAAACGGTAGCAGTACGATGTATCAATGGATTGACCCTGCATTCCCAACCGATACGTTTGTTGGTGCTCAATACAACTACACAATCGAGGAACAAACGTTGTTCACGGTGATTGGTACTGACGATAGAGGTTGTAAGAATAGGGCTACAATGTCCGTTTCCCCAATCGCTTACCCTGTCATCACGATCATCGGTGATTCAATCGGATGTATCAACAGTACGGGTGTCTTGGTAGCACAAGGTGCAAACGAGTACTTGTGGTCTGATGAAACAAGAGGATCTAACAAGGAGGTATTCTTCGATAATAATAAGATGATCAGTGTCAGCGGTACGAAGAACGGATGTACGACGAAGAAAGAGGTTAACATCAAAGTCAACCCTCTTCCAGTACTCGCAGTTAAGTCTGGTAACACCAGCATCTGTAAGGGTGACCGCTTAGAGTTGACGGTTGAGGGTGCTGACAGCTACTCTTGGAGCAACGGTACTTCTAATACGACGGGTGAGTTCGTTGCCTCTCCTTTGATTTCTACAACTTACTCCGTAACTGGTACGGATGCTAACAAGTGTAAGAACACACTCCCAATCGAGGTGACGGTTAACGAGTTGCCTAAGGTTGTCATCACGGGTGATGCTCAAGTCTGCGAGGGTACTCAAGCTTCCTTCACGGCATCGAGCCAAAGCGAGATCGTTGACTACGTATGGAACACGGGTGCATCCGGCGCTCAAACGCAAGCAGTTGTCAACTCGACGACAATATTCGTGGTCGATGCAACAGATATCAACGGATGTAAGTCTAAGCAGTCATTCACTGTGAAGACAATTCCTTATCCTGATGTTAAGATCTTGGGTAACCCAACCATCTGTGTAGGCGATGAGTTGAACTTGGTAGCACAAGGAGCTGTCTCTTACAAGTGGTCTAACGGAACGACGACATCTTCACTCTCTACTTGGCCATCGGCTGGCGGTACTTATACCGTAAGTGGTACTACTAACGGATGTACCTCTACAGCGAGCGTTGAGGTGGCTGTTCGTTCTTTGCCTAACGTGCTTGTCTCTGGTAAGACGGCATTGTGTATGGGTGATCCACTTCGCTTGAAGGCTGAGGGTGCTGAAACCTATACTTGGGGTGACGGAACGACTGGCGATGTCCTTGAGGCGATGCCGTTGACATCTACGGTATATAAGGTTACGGGTGTTGATGAATACGGATGTAAGGCTTCAGAGAATGTTGAGGTGACAGTATACCAAAATCCTGTAGTCAACGTATCGGGTGACGATAAGGTTTGTGCAGGACAAGAGGCGACTTTGGTTGCGTCTGGTAACAGTATCCTCTACGTTTGGGATTACAACGGAATCTCTGGTACTACAATCTCTCCGATTGTCACCGAGAAGACGACTTATACGGTAACTGGTACGGACAACAGAGGTTGTGTGAACAAGGCATCCTTCACCGTTACGCCAATCAACGCTCCTAAGTTGGCAGTGCTTGGTAGAACAGAGGTTTGTCTTGGCGAGACAGTGACTTTGGTTGGACAGGGTGCTTCCTCTTACGAGTGGGTATTGGGCAACCAAACAGTTTCTAACTCGGCTGTTTACACCGTTACTCCTCAACACGACATTGCATTGTTCCTTTCTGGTGCAACGCAAGTATGTAAGTCAGATACGCAAGTTAATGTCCACGTGATATTGCCACCGAATGTGGTAGTTTACGGAGACAAGGAGGTTTGTCCAAACGAGGCATTCGTTCTTACGGCGCAAGGTGCAAGCTCCTATCGTTGGAGCACGGGTGATATCACATCATCTATCACTTACGCACCAATCTCCTCTTCTACTTACTTCGTGACGGGTTATGACGAATTCGGTTGTAGCACAACGGTAGAGTATCCAGTGGATGTGAAGCCAGTTCCTACGTTGGATATCGACATCTCTAACAAGATGGGATGTCTTGGTACTCCAGACGAGGTGAAAGTCTCTGTCAAGGGTGGTGTCTTCTACACTTGGACAAGTATTCCTTCTTTGCCTGAGTTGGGCGAAGGATCTCACGAGGACAGCTTGACTCTCCTTATCGACGAGCCAACTAAGTTGACTGTCGTAGGAAAGGGCGAGAACGGATGTGAGGCTTCAACGAGCGTCAGTGTTGACATGTTGCCTCGTCAACCATTCTTGTTCGAGGTTAACCCTCACTTGATTGATGCAAACAATCCAACGGTATTGTTCAAGGGTACTTCTCCATTGAATGCAGATTGGTCTTGGACTCCTGCAATTGGATTGAATGAGATTAGGGGTAATGACTTGAGGTACGAGTATGATACGGAGTCAATCGGTGACTCGGTAGTTGTTACAGTCCGTGCAACGGATACTAACGGTTGTGAATACGTTGGTTACGATACGGTCTTTGTATGGAGAAGCTTCTGGGCTCCTACAGCCTTCACTCCTAACAATGATGGTAAGAATGAAACATTTAAGTTCTATGGTGGAAACTTCATCGACGAGTTTGAGTTCGTCCTTTATGATAGATTAGGTCAAATCGTTTACGAGGGTCATTCCTTCGACGACGAGTGGGATGGAACATACAAAGGCAAGCCTTGTCCAACGGGTGTTTACGGTTGGTACGTTAAGTATAAAGGCGAGTGTGCCGGAGCCATCAGAGATGGAGAGCATAGAGGTTATGTTACAATCTTAAAATGATGAAAATTATGATGAGAAAGTTAGTAGCAGCGGTTATGGGTTTGTTTATGGTGTGGTCCTCGTATGCGCAGGACTACACCTTCACGAACCACAACATAGTTCCTTTCAGTCTTAATCCTGCGTTGATAGGTAATGCCAATGCAATCAGGTGTGGTTTGAATTACCGTAGGCAATGGCCTACGTTGGACAACCACTTCAACACGGTGCGTCTCTCCTATGACCAGAATTTCTATAAGCGAATGTGTTCCTTTGCCGCTTATTATATTTATGACAATAAGGGACAGAGTGACATCATAACCAATGAGATTGGATTGGGTTATGGCCATACCATGCGTTTGGCGGAGGATATGGGTACGGAATACTTCCTTCGTTTGGGTGTTACGGCAGCCGTGTTCTATAACAAATATGGTGCGGATCATCAATTTGGTGATCAGTATTGGGATGTGACGGGTGATGGTTCTGGTCAAACTTCTGAGGATGGCGTGGAAGGTGCTTCTACTACCTTCGTCGATTTTGGTTTCGGTGCGGCCTTTGTCGTTTCCAACATGTTGACGGTCGGTCTCTCCGTTTCGCATATCGGTCAGCCTTTCAGTGGTATCGCCGAAGAACAGGATGAAGTCCTTTATAGAAAATATGCATTCCATGCAAGTTATGTGCGAGACTTGGAGTCGTCCAACGGATTGTGGGGTCGTACGGAATTGTCGGATAAGTCTTTGTTCGTGAACGCTAACTTCCAATACCAAGATCCATTCTACAAAACAGCCTATATGGGTGCCGGTGTCATGATTTCTCCTATTATCGGAGGTATGGCCTATAAGCGTGCCCTCGATGGAGGTATCAATACGATTTCATTCATGTTGGGTGGTACGTATAAGGGTTTGCAAGCCTACTATGTGTATGACTTGTACACGTCCCATAAGGGAAACGGATCCTGGTCTCATGAGATTTCCTTCATCTACATCTATCAACGGCACGAGCGTTATCCTTGTCCTGTTGTATACTGGTAATCCTTTTTCTCTCCCTTGTCAGGAATCGTTAATGATAGGGCAGTCTGCAAGAAAGTGTTCCCGGTTCGGATAAAAAGTTATCAACAATTTGTTTTTACGCAAATAATGTGTAACTTTGCAGTCCGAAAATGTGGATTATAAAATTAAAATAATATACGGCAATGAAAAGAACATTTCAACCTTCTAACAGGAAGAGAAAGAACAAGCATGGTTTCCGTTCAAGAATGGAGACTCCAAATGGACGTAGAGTATTGGCATCTCGTAGAGCACACGGCAGAAAGAAGCTGACAGTTTCTGATGAGCCTGCATGTAGAAGATAATATTCTAAATAAGATAAAGAAGGGCGGAGGTTCAACTTCGCCTTTTTTTGTGTTTGTCTCTTAGGAAATTCGTTAATCGTTGTAGTTCCTACACCTCATCCGTATTTGCTTAAAGGGTGTTTTTTATTCCCTTATGAATAGGCTCCTCCCTTTGGAGCATTTCCGTTATTTGTTCCATCTGACACCTTCGTTAGTAAATTTTGTTAAATTAGGTCTTTTGTCTGGTGCCTTGGTGCCAATAATGTGGAAGATAATGTTTATTTTTGTCAAAAATACGGAGTGGCTCAAAATAAAGGCTTTTATTCTTCGTTTAAATTTCAAATAGAGTGTGGGGCGAAATCTCCTTCGCACTCCTAAAATTGACGGAAATGCGCTATATTAGCAAAAGGTTTTATCTTGTTTTCATATTTATAATTTGCTCCTTGGGCATTGCCAATTCTCAGTATATCGGTGAGATTGGTGTGATGGGGGGTGTTTCCTATTACAATGGTGATGCGAATTCAACCACGCCTTTCGTGGAGAACAATCTGATGTTGGGAGGCCTCTTCCGGGCTTCATTTACGAAAAGGTCGGTTCTTAAACTGGATATAGCGAAGGCTTCCGTGTCGGGCGATACGGAGAATTTCCCCAATAAATTTCCGAAGAACCAGCAGGCAAAGTTTGAGCGTGACTTCTGGGAGTTGGGCTTGCAGTATGAGTTGAACTTCTTTAAGTATGGTCCTGAATCGTGGGATAAGAACGTGAAGTGCCATACCCCGTATATCTTGTTGGGTCCAGGCATGGCTATCTATCAGACTACCGATAAGAACGAGTATGCGTATAATATAGCTTTCGGTTTGGGTTACAAGTTTAAATTCGCCGACCGCTTCAATATCGGGGCGGAGTGGTCAATGCGTAAACTATTCCGTGACGATTTCGATGTGACAGGTTCGTCTAACAAGTTCTTGGACGACTCCTATAAGGTCGGGCATAGCTCGATTAAAAATAATGACTGGTATTCGTTTGCTTTCCTCTATCTTTCTATGGATATCATAAAGAGGAAGGGCAGATGTACTGAATTGCGATAATGTTTGGAAAATGACATATAGAGAGCAGATACGAAAGGATAGGATCCCCCGCCATATTGCCATTATCATGGATGGAAATGGACGATGGGCAAAAGCAAGGGGGAAGGAGCGTTTCTTCGGCCACCAAAACGGAGTCTTGGCGGTGGATAAGATAACGGTTGCTTGTGTGGAGTTGGGCGTTGAGTATTTGACGCTTTATGCCTTCTCTACGGAGAACTGGAACCGTCCGACAGCCGAAGTGGACTTTTTGATGGACTTGATGTCCGAGGCTATCAAGAAGTACATTGAGAAGGCTTGCAAGAATAATGTCCGTCTCTTGGTGATCGGAGATATGTCGCGTTTGACGGATACGTCGCGCAACAATCTAAAAGAAGCGATGCAATTGACGGAGAAAAATGATGGTTTGAAGTTGGTGATAGCCCTCAGTTATTCTTCCCGTTGGGAGATTGTGGATGCGGTGAAAAAGATCGCTGAGAAGGCTAAGTCTGGCGAGTTGGATCCTTCACAGATAGATGAGGAGCTCGTTTCCAACCACCTTACTACCGCAGGCATTCCAGATCCGGATTTGATGATTAGAACGAGTGGCGAGTATCGTATCAGTAACTTCCTGATGTGGCAGCTCTCTTATTCGGAGTTGTATTTTACGGAGACGTTGTGGCCTGATTTTGATGAAGAGGAGTTGTCTAAGGCAATTGTCGATTATCAAAAGAGGGAGAGACGTTTTGGTAAGACGAGTGAACAAGTCTCTAAATAATATTTGGAGTTCTAAATAGCTTCCTCCAATTTTTTGATGATTGTCGATAGAGATTTATGTCGTTTTCTGATGATTGATTTTCAGGCGGCGACATCTTGGACGGATTCAAAAGGAAAGGATTCTTTTTTGACTCCCTTTTGTTTATTAATTCAAAGTGGTGAATTTTGGTAATTCACCCATAGTATACAAGGATGCGGAAAATTTTTTGCATAGTATTCATTTTTTTATCGATAGGGCTTTTGTCGGCGCAACAGGCAGAGCCTCTTGATTCTACGTCTCAAGGTTCTACGGAAAGTCATTCGAATGTTTCCCGATTGGACTCTTTGACGTCGGTTTCCGATTCGTTGGCGCGGGTTGCTGATTCTCTTTCTGCCTTAATTGGCTTGAAGCCGGAGAAGGAGGCTCCTAAGGAAGAGGTTCCTGTGATCACTTATTCCTTCTCACCGAAAGAGTATGTTGTTGCCGATATTTCTGTAGAGGGTGCAGGTAATTATGATAAGAATGTCATTGTCAACTATTCGGGTCTTCGGAAAGGTATGACGGTAAAGATGCCGGGAGATGATTTCTCTCAGGCAATCAAGCGTTTTTGGAAGCAAGGCCTCTTCTCCGATGTGAAGATTATAGCGACGAAGGTGGTTGACAACAAGGTGTGGTTGCAAATTTCATTGAAGCCTCGTCCTCGTATTTCGGAGGTCAATTTTTATGGTTTGAAGAAGAAGGAGAAGGAGGATTTGGAAACGGGTGTTGGGTTAACCAAGGGAAACCAAATATCTCCTAATCAGGTGGATAGGGCTCGTACGTTGATTAAGCGTAAATTGGAGTCTAACGGTTATGAGCATGCGGATGTGGAACTTGTCCTTCGTGATGACCCTGCCAATCCAGGAGAGGTGATCGTGGATGTTAATGTTGACAAGAAAGGCAAGGTGAAGGTTCACCGTATCTATATAGACGGAAACAGCGAGGTAAAGGACCAGAAGCTGAAGAGCGCGATGAAGAAGACGAAGGAGCGTAAACTTCGTAACATCTTCAAATCCAAGAAGTTCATTCGTGAGGAATATGCTAACGACAAAGGCTTGTTGATTGACAAGTTCAATGAAAAAGGTTTCCGTGATGCGGAAATTTTGAGCGATAGTGTAGTCTCTTATAAAGAGAACAGGGTGGATATCTACCTTAAAGTGTACGAAGGTAAACGTTACTATTTCAGGAATATAACTTGGGTGGGTAATACCATCTATTCCAACGATGCCTTGTCTAAGGTATTGGGCATTAAGAAGGGTGATGTGTACAATCAAAAACTCTTGACAGAACGTCTTACTACCGATGACGATGCGGTGGCGAGCTTGTATTTGGATAATGGTTATCTTTTCTTTAACATAGATCCGGTGGAAGTCAATATCGATGGTGATTCGATTGACATGGAGATGCGTATCTACGAAGGAAAGCAGGCAACCATCAACGAGGTGGTGATCAATGGAAACACGGATATCTACGAGCATGTTGTCCGTCGTGAGTTGAGAACGAAGCCAGGTCAACTTTTCAGCAAATCGGATTTGCAACGTTCTGCTCGTGAGTTGGCCGCATCGGGACATTTCGATCCGGAAAAGATGGATATCCGTCCGGTTCCGAATCCGGAGGAGGGTACGGTAGATATTGTCTATAATTTGGAGCAGAAGCGTAACGACCAGGCGGAAGTTTCCTTCGGTTGGGGTCAGACGGGTGTGACTGGTTCTTTGGGCTTGAAGTTCAACAACTTCTCCATTCAGAATATATTCAATAAGGAGGCTTATCGACCATTGCCTCAAGGTGATGGGCAAACGTTGTCGTTGTCTTTCCAGACGAATGCTTCCTACTATAATGCTGCTAGCATCTCCTTCACGGAACCATGGTTGGGTGGTAGCCGTCCAACCTCATTGACGACATCCCTCTTCTGGGCGCACCAGACAGGTGTCAATAGTTCTTTTTATTCTGATTATTACAATAGAAGCTATTACGACAATGGTTCCTATAACTCCTATTATGCGTATGCTTCCGATCCGAACAAGTATATTACGACTATAGGTACGGCTGTCGGTATTGGTAAAAGGTTGCCTTGGCCTGACGACTACTTCTCCCTCTATACGGAGTTGGCCTATAGGCATTACGATTTGCAAAACTGGTCTTATTTCGATTTGGAGACAGGTCAGGCTAACAACTTGAGCCTTGGTCTCACATTGAGCAGAAATTCGATTGACAATCCATACTATTCGAGGAGAGGATCTTTGTTCTCCATCTCTTTGCAGGCTACACCGCCTTATTCCATGTTCAAGGGCGACAATGCGAAGTTGAAGGCGCAGTTGGCTAAGTATGGCAACGGTTCGAATGTCTCTATTGAGGATCAAGCGGACTATTTGGATATGCAACAGGAGTTGTACGGATGGGTTGAGTATTGGAAGACGGAGTTCAAGTCTAAGACCTTCACTCCACTTTCTCCAAACCAAAAATTGGTCTTGATGACTCGTGTTGAGTATGGTTTCCTTGGTTATTATGACAGGGACCGCCGTTCTCCGTTTGAGCGTTACTATGTAGGTGGTGATGGTATGACGGGTTCCAGCAGTACGTATGCTACGACGAGTGTGGCTTTGAGAGGATATGGTAACGGTTCGTTGACTCCTCGTGATTGGAGAAACCGTACGACGGGTAACCTCTACTCTAAATTGTCCATGGAGTTGCGTTATCCGTTGATGTTGCAGCCTACTTCCACGATCTATTTGCTCTCGTTCATGGATGCGGGTAATGCGTGGAGCGAGTTCTCCGAGTTTAGCCCGTTTGATTTGAAACGTTCTGTCGGTGGCGGTGTGCGTGTCTTCTTGCCGATGATTGGTTTGATAGGTGTAGATGTGGGTTACGGATTCGACGAGCCATACGTGAGGGGTGATGGTGGATGGAACTTCCACTTGGTCATCGGTCAGGAACAGTAATCCTGAACAGTTTGGGTAGTGAAGAAGATAAGATGATTAAACCATTTGGTTTTTCATGATTCTAAAAGGTATATGAACTTTAAATTGAAAATAACATGAAGAAGGTATTATTATTCGTAGCAGTTGCGATGATTTCCGTAATTTCAGCTTCGGCTCAGAAGTATGCTATGGTGGATATGGAGTATATTTTGAAGAATATCCCGATGTATGAGTCTGCTAACGAGCAAATCAAGCAAGTCTCTGAGAAGTGGCAGAAGGAGGTCGAGGCGAAGAACGAGGAGGCCAAGAACCTTTACAAGAACTATCAGACGGAAGTGGTCTTCTTGTCTGACGAAATGAGAGTCAAGAAGGAAAACGAGATTGTTGCCAAGGAGAAGGAGGCTAATGAGTTGAAGCGCAAATATTTCGGTCCTCAAGGAGAACTCTACAAGAAGAGAGAGAGTTTGATGAAACCAATTCAGGACGAGATATATGTTGCCATCAAGGATGTTTCGGAGGCAAAGGGCTATCAAATGGTCTTCGACAAGGCTTCTAGCATGAACATCGTTTACTATTCATCCAAGGCGGATATCAGCGATGATGTGTTGACTAAGTTGGGTTACTCTAAAAAGTGATTTGAATACTAAAAACTATAGATATGTTTAAAAAATTAGCGATTGTGTTGTTTCTTGCGGCTCCTTTCATGGCGTCTGCTCAAAACACGCAAGTGAAGTTGGGACATTTGGATGTCCAATCTTTGTTCTTGTCCATGCCAGAGGCTAAGCAAATCGATTCGACGATGAAGAAGTTGAGCGCTCAGCATGAGAATGAAATCAAGAGGATGGAGGAGGAGTTCAATCGTAAGCTCGCCGAGTACAAGCAAGGTGAGAGCCAGTTTGACGAGACCATCAAGAAGAGCCGTATGGAGGATTTGCAGACTCTTCAAACCAAGATGCAGAATTACTATCAACAAGCTCAATCTTTGCTCCAACAAAAGCAAGAGGAGTTGCAAGCTCCTTTGCGTGATAAGATCCGTAGGGCTATGGATGAGGTAGGTGCAGAAAACGGCTTCCTTTACATTTTCGACACGAATGCGATTTTGTTCAAGTCAGAGCAGTCTATCGATGTCGCTCCGCTTTTGAAGAAGAAGTTGGGTGTTAAATAATTCGGGTAGCACGGCCAATTAGGGTCAATTGATGTTAAGCATTAGCATAATTGCAATAGGAGAGGGGCGGAGTTTTTTCGCCCCTTTGTTTTTGGCTTTCCATGGTTGCCTAAGAGTGGGCAATAGAGACTGGTTTAGTATTTGTAGAAAGATTAACACAAGTTATTTATGTCAAAGAAGAGAACTATATTCCGCCTATCCCTTTGGCTTTTGCTTCTCATCGCATTGGTCTCTGGCCTTTTTTTCGTTGTGAATCATTATAAACGTCTTCCGCCAAAAGACGGAACCTCTGTTTATAATTTGGCGAAAAAGAGAGCCTATTCTCTGAAGGAGTATGCCATCCGACGTAACTACGACACAAACCATTGCTTTCTTGTGGATTATTCCATCCCATCGGGGCGTCCAAGGTTCTTTATTTGGAATTTTGCAACTGACAAAATCGAATATTCAGACTATTGTATGCATGGTCCTGGCAAGGGAAGTACGGCTCAAGTGCCTGTTTTCAGCAATGAGAAAGGAAGTAATTGTTCTTCATTGGGACGATTCGTCGTTAAAAAGAACTGTTATGGAAACTCTCTTGGGGAGAAACGTAGCCGATTGATTTTGGGATTGGACAAGACAAATAGTAACGCTTGTGCCCGTGGTTTGATGATTCATGATTCCCATTACCTTGACAAGTGTTCGCTGCTGCCTACTGATAATATCCCTCTAAATGGAGGTGCATGTTCGGGGTGCGTGACGATTACGACAGACGGCTTTCGAAAGGCAAAATCGATTATTGAGGAATCTCCCAAGGAGATACTTTTATATACCTATTTCTCTTCCAAGGAATGATGTTTTATGGCTTGCCATTAAAGGGAATGGTGATTTCTGCATAAGTTTCCATAGCTGGAATTGTGTTGTGACGAAAAATTCATTCTTCTAGAAATGTGACATTCAAAAAATCCTTATATTTAGAAAAAATTATACTTATGAGACGATTGCCAATATATTTTCTGATCGATGTGTCAGAGTCAATGGTAGGTGAACCTATCAAGCAGGTTGAAGATGGTATGCGTACAATCATACAGGAGCTAAGGACAGACCCGTATGCTCTTGAGACGGTCTTTGTTTCTGTCGTTGCTTTTGCAGGACGGGCGAAAAGTCTTTCTCCTCTTACGGAACTTTACAAATTCTATCCTCCGAAATTCCCAATTGGTGGTGGAACGGCCTTAGGAACGGCCCTAAATTATCTGATGGATGATATGGAGCGTTCGGTCCAAAAGACTACGCTTGAGGTGAAGGGCGATTGGAAGCCGATTATTTTCCTGTTTACGGACGGTACGCCTACCGACGACCCGACTTCAGCCATAGAAAAGTGGCAGAGACATTATAAGACGAAGTGTCACATGGTTTGCATCTCGATTGGCGACAATGCCGATACGAACCTATTGGGAAAACTTTCGGAAAATGTCTTGCGGTTGAACGGTACCGACGAGTACTCTTTCAAGGCCTTTTTCAAGTGGGTGACGGCCTCTATCAAGACAAGTAGCGTATCGGTTTCCGATATGGGTGTTGATGAGTTGAAGTTGGCTCCTTTAAACGGAATCAGTCTGGAGAAGGTCGATACGGAGAGGCGTTCTGTGGTGGATGAGAATTTTGTCGTACTGCATGGTCGATGTTCGAACACGCGAAACCGCTATTTGATTAAGTTCGCCAAGCGTGTGGGAGCATCCGATTTTCTGCCAAATTTCAGCGTCTTGAAATATAGGTTGGTGGGAGCCTACCCTATTGAGGAGGCCTCGTTTGAATCGCTTTCCGATGGTCTTTCGAATCGAAACATAAACACGAATGATTTGATGGGTGTGCCGACTTGTCCTTGCTGTGGCAATCAGTATGGCCTTGTTGTGTGTGAGTGTGGCAATATCATGTGTTCCGACGGACGTACGTGTTCTTGTCCTTGGTGCGGTATGGAGGGTACGTTGGGCGACATTCAGGATGGCGGTATGGATATAACGCGAGGAAGAGGGTGATCGCACCCTCTCTTCTGTTTTGTCCTCTTCGTGGAGATACGGGTGTTCGCTATTCTTGAAACTAGGATGTTTTTAGATAACCATTTTATAAACTTTTAAATATCAAACAGTATGAAGAAATTTTTTATAAACTTGATGGCTGCCCTATTTGCGGTGGCGATAGTTTCCTGTGACAAGGATAGTTCGGACGATGAGAATGAGGAGGGTGGAGAGACTATCTCTAATTCGGATAATAGTGCTAAGGTAGGAGATGTAACATCTTCGTTGTCTTGCGATTTGATGTTTGATGATTTTGGCGAAGCTAATTTTAGTGCCAGAGGAATGGAGGCAGGGAAACGCATCCATTTTAGTGCCGGCATTGCCTGGGAGTCGATAGGAAAAACGATAAACCTCGCCACTCCGCAAGCATCAGAAGAGTACTGGTTCCGATATGAGGAATTTCTTGAACAGGAGGAAGGCCTCCAATTCACTCAGCGAAACGACCTTGGTAATGTCTACAGCGACTACAAACATGAGGAAGGCACGGATGAGCCAATCTTTGCCAGTGGTACGTTGACTACGAAACAGATAGAGGGTGGCTATACTCTTGTCATTGATGGTACGCTCAAAAGTGGCATCGCTGTGCTTATCAAGTTGAATGTTCCTTTTACCGAGAAGATCGTCCCTCTCTCAAGGAATACCCTTATCTACGATGGTGTGAAATATGAGTTGACTTCTTCTGCTAAGCAGAATCCGTCGAATGCGATTATTCATTGGACTGGCAATAATGAATCGGCGAATATTAGTTCATCGGGCGACATCTATCCGAGCTCCGATAATTTACATGCGGATTTGCCTGATCAACCTTCTGGAGACGGATACCAATTTGCTTTCAATGTTTCTCTTCCGGAATTGCAACTTTCTTATTTCTGGAATAATGACCATTTAGAGTGTCAGTTGGATGGAAAGAGTGTTGCCAACCCTTTCGTTGATGGCTATGCTGAGATAGGAGCTTATCGTGGCCAAATGTCTTTCATCGCCATCGGAACTCTGACCAACGGCAAAGTCCTCAAACTTCGTGTTTCGACTTATTATTAAAGAGGGAAATCCAATACAAATCTTATGGAACTCACTTAACCTTTAAAACATATTTTTATGAAACTTAGAGCAATTCTTTTCGCCTTTATGGCAGCTATGATGACCTTTGTCGCTTGTGACAAGGACGATGATAAAACGGATGATGTGCAGAGCATGGCCGATAACACCGTCTCTTACGACGGACGTACTTATAAGATTGACGTTGTGGAGGTGAATTACTTCCATTCAGAATTGACACTTGTGGACGCCTATTCCAGTGAAGTGCTTGAGAATGGCAAGCCTACGTTTCGTATTGAGGGCATCCACATTATGCCTGAGCTTTGGAACAAGAATGTGGACCTTGCCAATATGGATCAGTGGTCGGATGGAATGATGGTTGAATGGTTCGTTGATGGGGCATTCACAATCTCTTATCAAGGCTATTATAACGGTGATAAGGGCTTGTCCGGTTCTATTGAGGGGCAACAATTTGAAAACGAGTCCATCTTCAGCAGCGGAACCTTCCGTGTCTCTGGAAACAATGACGGAACGCCTATCACCATCACAATTGATGGTAAATTGAAGAACGGCAAGACGCTCCAGTTGAAAATCGTTTCAGACAAATACTTAGATTAGTGATAAGGAATCACTCTCAAAAGAAATAGGAGTCCGCGAGGTGGTCGTGGGCTCCTATGTTGTTCTATGGAGGGCGAGTCTTTAGGGGACTTCTATAAATTAAAGTTTTGATAATTAATATATTATGCGTATATTTATAGTGTAAAATCAACAAAATATGCAGAAATATCATCAAAACACCCCAAAATCGTTGTTTGAAGAACAATACACCATAAATGAAC
>JAGCWQ010000048.1 GCA_017961765.1 Paludibacteraceae bacterium
GAACCCGTTAAGTCGAATACTGAATGGTTGTCCGTCATGGACAACTTTCCAAAGTTAATTTAAATACTTTTTACACGGTCTGATTTCCTCACGCAAATTTACCCCCTAATTTCTTGATTATTATGATACTCGATCTGCTCGTCTCCAAGTCCATAATATCTCTGTAAAATCAATACCTTGAACATCATCACGGGGTCAATCGGAGACCTGCCTGCATTGCTTTTCCTTTCCTTGGGCAACACAACGTCCTCAAGAAAGTTCATAAACATCTCAAAATCAACGTATTTATCTAACATATCCAATGGATTCCCCATTTCTGAAAGGGATTGAACCGTATATTCTGAATCAAAAAATCCTTTGGATGAATTCTCGTGGTACTTCTTCATTATTCCTCTTCTTTTTACATCTCCAAAATTACAACTTTTTGCTCTAAAGCACAAGTTATTTGATTGGTTTTTAGATATTTAATTTATAGAAGTGCCCTTAAGAATTAAAAATTAAAAGTTAGGGGAGGTGGTAGCAGAACGGCGGGAGGATGGAGCGGATGATGGAGTCGTCGAACTTGGAGAAATGGAGCTTGTCCTCCGGATGGAAGTAGAACACCTCCTTTTGGAGGAGGAGCGCCACGCGGCGCTCCAACTGTGCGCCGAGGCTCCGCTCCTCCCATTCCGGGAGCATCATGACGGCGTCGCACTCCAGGAGCAGGCGCAGGCCGGACAAGATGTGCTTGATCCGCCACCTGCCCTCCCTGCGGGGGTTCCCCCTCATGGGGTTGACGATCTGCCAGTCGCGGCCTTCGGGCATCCCGAGGCGCCTCCTCCACCGCCTCTCGGCGGCTTCGAGGCATTCCTCCGCATAGGCGAATCTGCTGTGTGCGACCTTCACCCCTATCGAGGTGGTGGGGCCGCTGAGATATATCTTCTTCATTTTTTTGTGCAATTTATTCGGTTAATCATTTTTTTTATTGTATGTTTGCAACGGTTCATTCCCGAAAGGGTTTGGACCCCACCTCAGGCAGATTTTCATTATCGGAAGTCTGTCTGTTGTATTTTAAAGTCGTTGGCCACCATCTGTTCTCTGCTATACGTCACATCTTTTCCATCCCTAATTATTAGCAGGCTTCTAATATTCGTGGACCTACGGACACGATCCTTTACTACCTCTGTAAGATCGCCAAACGGGATGCTTGAATTTATTTCCAACACTAAATTGTCAGCCTGCCTTTTGCCATCTCTTAAGAGATTGTCGATGGAGCTCTTAGTTGCCGTCTTGTTTGACTTGTATTCCTGAGTACAACCCAAAGTATGATTGTAGCTATCCGCCGTTTTCTTTTCGGGCGGATTATCCAGCAAATCAATCTCAAACCCATATTTATTCGCCAAATATGTACCTATGCGTATATTTTCGGATTTTTCGGATTTGCCGTGGCCCCGGTGAATGCGCAGTACGCCCCTTTCTGTGGACAGTTTTGTATAAGGATTTTGAGGGTCTCCCGGCAATGCACACTCGTTGCACTTCCCATCGCATTTTGCAGAGTTGAAAAAGCCGAGCCCCTTGTCCTTGGCTCCCCTCCCTTTGGCGAGCTTCAGCCAGATGCAGGTCTTTGGGTCCGGGTAGTGGGGTTGCTTGGAGGAGAACATCTCGGCGGTCTTGCCGGGGTTCTGCTCCAGACCCTTGGCGGGTTTCGGCACGTCCTTGCCCTTGGGGATATCCTTTCCTGGCGTGGCGGGTGCGTCGGTCTGCTTGAGCCAGCACTTGCAGTTCCAAAGGTCGCCCGGTCGGTGCTCGTCCCAGAATGGGTCGTCCACGGGCAGGGTGAGGGCGTCACGCCAGAAGACGGCGTGCTCCTCCCTAGGGTCGGCGCTGCTGGTGGGCATCCACGTTAGATTGGGCGCTATGTCCTTGTCACGCTCAAAGCCCTTCCAGTCGGCCGCCTGCTCGGCACGGAGTATGGCGGTGTTGTACTCGGTCTCCAGCCACGAGCGGTTGAAGTGGCTCTGGATGGAGGCCGTGGCCCTGCGCCACTCCTCGAAGGGGCGGAGGTTGCCCTCGCCGTCGTGAAGCATGGAGGCCATCAGCGCCCCGTAGCGACATAGTCTGCCATATTTTGATGTTCCATTTTAATTTCCTATATTGCCCTTACAAAGAGAGGAGGACACCATGATTACATTGATTAGCATATTGGTCAGTCTTTACGTCATCTATCGGATTGTCTTCGTCGATAAAGAGGACAAGCGGACGTACAAGGGATGGTGGGAGTACGATCCCGACAAGTTCAACCATAAATGAGAAGGGCGGATAAAAACGCCTTTTTTTATGCCTTCAACCCACCCTATTCCCTAATCCATTTCTGCTCCTTAAGCCTGTACTGATTGGAAAAACAGATACGATAAAAAAACAACAATTCGCAAATTACTTAATCCATATCAAGTGAAAATTAGAATCAAACGACTTATCTTTGTAATGCAAACAAAATAGGTAGATTTTTCATAGTTAAGGTTTAAGTTAAATGGTAAAAGGAGTCTGGGAAGATTCCTTTTATTTTTTTCGCTATCAAAAGATAAAATATCAAGCCTTTTTATGTGCAAAAATCAAAAAATTCATCATTATTCCGTATCTTCGGAGAGATTTTTAGTTTGAGAATTCATTATGGCAAAATTTGTTATAGAAGGAGGGCATCCCCTTCACGGCGACATATATCCGCAAGGAGCAAAAAACGAAGCACTGCAAGTGATTTGCGCCACCCTACTCTCTTCGGAAGAGATCACTATCCACAACGTACCGAACATCCTAGATGTCAACAACTTGATCAACCTTTTGCGAGACATGGGCGTTAGCGTCCGCAAAGAGGGGAAAGACACATTCTCCTTTACCGCCAAAGAGATCAACCTCGATTTCTTGGAAACGGAGGAGTTCCACAAACGTTGCGCCGCCTTGCGTGGCTCCGTCATGCTGGTGGGTCCCATGATCGCAAGATTCAAGCAAGCCATCATTCCGCAACCCGGAGGAGACAAAATCGGACGACGACGGCTGGACACCCACTTCCGTGGCATTCAAAAGTTAGGGGCTGAGTTCAACTACGATGCCGACAAAAAACGCTACGACATCCAAACCAAAGGGTTGAAGGGCACTTACCTGCTGTTGGACGAGGCTTCCGTAACGGGTACAGCCAACATCATCATGGCCGCCGTCCTCGCCCAAGGCACCACGACCATCTACAACGCAGCCTGCGAACCCTACATTCAACAACTCTGCAAAATGCTGAACAAGATGGGAGCCAAAATCAGCGGCATCCAATCCAACCTGCTCACCATCGAAGGCGTGGAAAAACTCAACGGCTGCGACCACGAGATATTGCCAGACATGATTGAAATCGGTAGTTTCATTGGCATGGCAGCCATGACCGAATCGGACATCACCATAAAAAACGCCCACTACGAAGAACTCGGCATCATCCCCGACGCATTCCGCAAACTGGGCATTCAAATAGAACGGATCGGTGACGACATCCACATCCCTAAGCAGGACCTTTACACCATCGACACCTTCATCGACGGCTCCATCATGACGATCGCCGACGCTCCTTGGCCTGGACTAACGCCTGACCTTCTGAGCGTATTCTTGGTCGTAGCAACCCAAGCAAGAGGCAGTGTTTTGATTCACCAAAAAATGTTTGAAAGCCGTCTCTTCTTCGTCGATAAGCTAATCGACATGGGCGCCCAAATCATCCTTTGCGACCCGCACCGAGCAACAGTCATCGGACTGGAGAAGAAAGCGTCGCTCCGCCCTGCCAACATGACTTCGCCCGACATACGTGCCGGTATAGCCCTCCTCATTGCGGCCATGAGCGCCAAGGGGAAAAGCACCATCAGCAACATCGAACAAATCGACCGTGGCTACGAACAGATAGACACTCGTCTCAACGCACTCGGAGCCAGGATAACCCGAATAGACTAACGTGGAAGAACTGGGCAAGAATAGTTCCTTTGAGAACTGGGATGAATTAGCGGAGGAAGAGTCGGGAGAATACCGATTCAAAGGTTCCAAGCCCCCTCTCCGCCAATTCATTCCCGCCCTGCTGTTCTGCGTACTTTTCCTCTTTTTCGGAGCCGATTTCTTCATTCGCAACGAATTGAGTCATCAGATAATCACAACAGAAGAGATCAGAGCCCCTTTCTCCGTCGTCTATCTCACTCCTAAGAAGGAGATGGACACCACAGAGTTCCAACAACTGAAAAAAAGATTGGAAGAGAACGGAAATTTTCAAACGAGCCTACTTACCGACAACGACTCCTGCCTCGCCCAAAACCAACTTAGCGGGATTAAAATCATAGTATCCGACCAATGGGCATTGGAGCCATTTCTACACAACTATAAAAACGACCTCACTATAAAAGGAATTCCCGTGAAAAACAAAGAAGAACACTTCTACGATTTTCTCCTCCGAAAATGGGAACGCACTAAAATTCTCATATTATCAGAATAAAGCAGAAGTCTAAAAATGAACTTTTCACCACGGCGTTTCTTTTGGGAGGGGACAAAGGATACCCCCAAGACTTTTCACGCTAATAATCAACAATTTCATAACTTATATCAATATTTTTCCTATATTTGCAAAACAAACACCTAAACAAAATTGGCGATATATATGTCTAAACTTCTTATACATTGGAACAGGACACTCTTGTACGCATTTCTTTGGATTGCCACTGCCAATTGTCTTTCGCAAAATGCCACCCTATCGGGAGGAGGAAACATCTCATTCGGATCTGATGGCGAATTTTCCTTTAGTGTGGGGCAAACAATCTATCAATTCAAGGAGGATGGACAAGGCGGCATCTATACGGGAGAGCAACAACCTATCCTAGAGGAGGCGCTGCCGACAAAAGAGGGTCTCCTATATGAATCCGAATCGCTCACCATCCAAGTCGGTCCGAATCCGACCCACGGTGAATGCAAAGTTTCCATATCCGACAAGAATAGGTACTCCTACGAAATAACATCGATAACGGGACAATCCATCCAAAAAGGCGTCGTACAAAATCAATCGATCCTCTCCTTAGGCAACCAACCAGCAGGAGAATACCTTTTAATGATTCGTCCAAACGAAGAGAAACCCAACATCATTGTATTTAAAATCGTAAAAAATTAATCTCGATGAAAAAAATAATTCTCACCCTTTTACTAACACTTTGTGCCTCTTTGGCAGCATGGGCCAACGCACCGCACACCATCAGTTACCAAGCCGTCATCCGCAACAGCAACGGCGATATTGTAAAAGAATCTGAAATCGGAATCAAGGTTTCCATTCTCCAAAACGGAGAGGCCATCTACGTGGAAGAACGAATTGTGAGGACCAACAAGAACGGTCTCATCTCTTTCGCCATCGGTGACGGCAACGGAAGAAAGATAAGCGACCAAAACATAGGCGCCATCGACTGGTCGAAGGGCGACTATTCCATCCGAAGCGAAGTCGATTTGCTGGGACAAGATGTCTATTCCCTATCCATGACAACTCCACTGACAAGCGTACCCTACGCACTCTATGCTGAGAAGGTTTCGCCCGACGCACTACCATCAAAAGTCAGCGAATTGGAAAACGACGAGGATTTCGTCAGCAGAGCACAACTCAACAACATCCTATCGGATTACGAGAAAATAAAGACAGAGCCTCAACCTAACGAGACTATGATTATCACGGCTAGCGACACGGCCAAGTGGAACGCAAAATTGGATAACTTCATCGAAAGCGACCCTAGTTTCAATCAATCGGTAGCTGCCCATATCTCTGCTAACGATACAGCCAAGTGGAACGCAAAACTAACCGAAGAGAGCGACCCTATCTTCGCTAAATCCATCGCCGCTCACATCACGGCCAGCGATACCGCTAAATGGAACGCACAATCAGAATCTTTCGAGGAAAAAGACCCAATATTTAACCAATCGGTAGCCGCTCACATCACAGCCAACGACACGGCCAAGTGGAATGCGAAACTGGACAACTTCATCGAAAGCGACCCCGATTTCAAACAATCAGTAGCTGCCCATATCTCTGCTAACGATACAGCTAAATGGAACGCTAAATTAGCAGAGGAGAGCGACCCTGTCTTCGCTAAATCCATCGCAGCCCACATCACCGCCAGCGATACCGCCAAGTGGAACGCACAATCAGATTCTTTCGAGGAGAAAGACCCAATATTCAACCAATCCGTAGCCGCACATATCACAACCAACGACACGGCAAAGTGGAATGCTAAATTGGACAACTTCATCGAAAGCGACCCCGATTTCAAACAATCAGTAGCCGCACATATCTCTGCTAACGATACCGCTAAATGGAACGCTAAATTAGCTGAGGAGAGCGACCCTGTTTTCGCTAAGTCCATCGCCGCCCACATCACAGCCAGCGATACCGCCAAGTGGAACGCACAATCAGATTCTTTCGAGGAGAAAGACCCAATCTTTAACCAATCGGTAGCCGCACATATCACAACCAGCGACACGGCCAAGTGGAACGCTAAATTGGACAACTTCATCGAAAGCGACCCTAGTTTCAATCAATCGGTAGCTGCCCATATCTCTGCTAACGATACCGCTAAATGGAACGCAAAATTAGCAGAGGAGAGCGACCCTATCTTCGCTAAGTCCATCGCCGCTCACATCACAGCCAGCGATACCGCTAAATGGAATGCACAATCAGATTCTTTCGAGGAGAAAGACCCAATCTTTAACCAATCCGTAGCCGCACATATCACGACCAGCGACACGGCCAAGTGGAACGCTAAATTGGACAACTTCATCGAAAGCGACCCTAGTTTCAATCACTCGGTCGCTGCCCATATCTCTGCTAACGATACCGCTAAATGGAACGCAAAATTAGCAGAGGAGAGCGACCCTATCTTCGCTA
>JAGCWQ010000006.1 GCA_017961765.1 Paludibacteraceae bacterium
AAGCGGCTGGTATTACCTGTTCCTTCGTGTAGAAGTTATCTTGACATTGATCCCACATATAGAAGATGTTTTGTCCTTCTGGAAGATGCCATAGATCGAACGCCACAACGCCAGTTCTTAGAGTCTCCCCACAATGGGTATTCGTACCCGATTAATTTCCGTTACGTTCGATACACCATGAATACAATCCATCTTGCCATCCGGTCATCTCAAAATGCATACGACCTTCGTTCTGTCCTTCGCATCGGTTTGGTACAATTGAGTAATTATCTTCAAGGAAGAGTGGCTTGGCTGGTGCTTCGAATTCAACAACTTCCTCTAGCAAGGTGCCGTTCTTCATTTCGCATCCGTTAACGCCCATCAGCTCCACCTTTACGTCATAAGTTCCTGTAGGGAATCCTGTCAATGTAAGCGTGCCTGTGCTCGCTTCCGCATAGACATCGAATGTTTTCTTATTCTCTGTTTCGCTCTTTTCGGTCATAACCAAACGAAGTTTTGCCAATGCCGAATTGAATCCCTTATACTCAACACTTATGCCTGTGTTCGATTTTCTATAACAAGTCTGTGGTTGTTTTTCCAACTCACCAAGTACAACATTGAGCGATTCGGAGGCAATGGTCAAGTCGCCGTCGTATACGGCCGTACATTCTGTTTTATCGGTCACACTGACTTTGTATTCGCCCTCGCCTATCAATTTGCTCTCAAACGAAGTGGTAAGCAAGTCCGACTTTTCGACTTCCGTTCCATCCTTCTTGGTAATGGTGTATACGTATGGTGCGGTACCGCCACTAGCCGATGCCTTTATAACTCGCTTACCGATTTCGCAGTTTGCTGCCTCCTCATAAATCTCTGCTGCCACAGTCAACAAGCCGTTCTCCTTAGAGTAGGCCGTCAAGTCAAATTCTTTTTCGACGGTACGCTTACAGTAATCTGTTGTTGAAAGCGTATAGACACCGGCTCCTTGATCGGATAATTCGAAATAGGCCTTGCCCTCAACGAGCTTTGGCTTTGCACCATCCTTAACAACCTCGTCGCCCTTCTTCAAAACAGCATTGAACTCCGGATCCCATGAAGATGCAACGAAGGTTACACTACCATCTGCGCGGTCAAGACATGTATAGGCCTTGGTTTCGCCCATGTCGATTGTGAGAGGTTCCTCATAAGCGGCTGGTATTACCTGTTCCTTCGTGTAGAAGGTATCTTGACATTGATCCCACATATAGAAGATGTTTTGTCCTTCTGGAAGATGCCATAGATCGAACGCCACAACTCCACTTCTTAGCGTTTCCCCACAATGGGTATTCGTTTCCGATTTATGTCCGTTTCGTTCGATACACCAGGAATACAATCCGTCTTGCCATCCGGTCATCTCAAAATGCATACGACCTTCGTTCTGTCCTTCACATCGGTTGGGAACCATTGAATAATTATCTTCAAGGAAGAGTGGCTTGGCTGGTGCTTCGAATTCAACAACTTCCTCTAGCAAAGTACCGTTATTCATTTCGCATCCGTTAACGCCCATCAGCTCCACCTTTACGTCATAAGTTCCCGTAGGGAATCCTGTCAATGCAAGTGTGCCTGTGCTCTCTTCCGCATAGACATCGAATGTTTTCTTATTCTCCGCTTCGCTCTTTTCGGTTATAACCAAACGAAGTTTTGCCAATGCCGAATTGAAACCCTTATACCCAACGCTTATACCTGTGTTCGATTTTTTATAACAGGTCTGTGGTTGTTTTTCCAACTCACCAAGTACAACATTGAGCGTTTCGGAGGCAATGGTCAGGTCGCCGTCGTAAACGGCCGTACACTCTGTTTTATCGGTCACACTGACTTTGTATTTGCCCTCGCCTATCAATTTGCTTTCAAACGAAGTGGCAAGCAAGTCCGATTTTTCGACTTCCGTTCCATCTGTCTTGGTAACGGCGTATACGTATGGTGCGGTACCGCCACTAGCTGACGCTTTTATGACCCGCTTACCGATTTCGCAGTTTGCTGCCTCCTCATAAATCTCTGCTGCCACAGTCAACAAGCCGTTCTCCTTAGAGTATGCCGTCAAGTCAAATTCTTTACTTGCTGTATTTTCACAAACATCGGTAATTGAAATAGAATAAACACCCGCTCCACATTCGTTCAATGTAAAATAGGCTTTCCCTTCTTTCTCAACAGGAGTTACTTCAATCGGTTCTTCCCCCTTCTTTATCTCAGCCTTGTCACCAGCGTTCCAAGATGAAACCACAAAAGAAAGACTACCATCCGCACGATCGGCACAAGTATATGGTTGGGGGTCACCCATGGCAATAGAGATCGGTGCCTTAAGATTTTCAGTAACAGTAAAATCGAAAGGCCAGTTATTACCACATCCGTCTGCAAGGCTGAACACATAAGCACCTTGCACAAGGCCTGTGAACTTAAAGGCGGTTTGTTCGCCTACTGTCACTGTAGGTTTAACTGTAGCGGTTATATCCTCTTCATCCTTGGCCAATGTCCAAGTGTAGAGGTTCTTATCGTAATTAGTTACGTGGATAGTCTCGGTAACTGTTGATCCTTCACAACGGATAGTGAGGGCTTCATTGTTGTCGGTCAATGCAGGTTTCTCAACAGCACCAACCACTACACTGCCTTCAACAAGGAGAGTGTGGTCTGCCAGCTCGCAACCCTCAATTTCAAAGCCTAACTTCACATCGTAAGTGCCAGGAGCAAGGTCTGAAATGACCAAACAATTGCTCTTCTCATCATAGGTGGACTTCTTCTCTCCTGCGTAGGCTACCAAGTTCATATCACCCGTATAATCAGGGTAAGGAACACTTATAGCACCCTTTTTCCCATAGCAAGTCGGATTTACTACGGAACAACCAGGATTTTCGAATTCAAATTCTGGCACTGTCGCCCAAATCATTTCAATATCCTTCTCTTCAGCAACACAACCATTTCCATCAGTAACCTTAACACTATATTTCTGCTCTGGCAGAAGGCCAGTAACCGTGTTGCCAACCTGAGTCAAGATTTCACCCTCGCCATCGGTCCATTGATAAGTGTAAGGAGTTTCACCACCAGTCACATCAACGGTGATGGATCCTCCAACTTCGGTACAATATGCACCTTCAACATTAGATGCAATTTCCATGACCGTAGTAGGTTCTGTAACCGTGAACTCATCTTGATCAAAATCGTCACAATCACCAGTTTTACTCAAGTATTCCACCTTGTAAGTACCTGCTTTCAAATTATCTATCAAGAATGAACCATCTTCCTGAGGCGTCAACCAACTACCGCCATTTACACGAAGACCATAGTTGCTGTTACCTCCACTTACGGTGTATGTTGCACTACCATTCTTATCTCCAATACATTTCAGTGCCAAATTACCAGCAGTACGCTTAATGGAAGGTTTGCTGACTACAAGATTAGAGACAATTGGTAAATTGAATGTTGACACACAATCATCAACATCAACTACTTTTAAGGTGTACTCAACCCCTGGAGTCAAACCATCCATCACAAACTCTTTGACAGAAGAGGTCGTCTTAATTTCATTACCCTCTTCATCGGTCAATGAAACATCGTAAGCGCTAGATCCATCAGAAATGGTAATTTCAGCCTGGCCTTTTGCACTTGGACAAGTTATATCTAAACCAACACCTTCTACCTTTAGTTTATTACCAACTGTAACGTTGAATTCATATTCAGTTTTATCCTCACAACCAGCTTCCGTGCTACTGTATGTGAACACATAAGTTCCTTCTCCTAAGTTGTCGATTGTATATCGGTTCATGTAGTTGAATGGTATCACCGTACTGCCTACTGTAAATTTATAGTTCGTCTGATTACCACCACTAAGCACCAACACTGCAGTTGCATCTGTTGAACCAATACATGAAACGGAATTCTTACTATAATAGGTTAAATCCCTTATCGAAGGCTCTTCGATAAAACTTAATTCAAAAGAATGTTGAATAGTTGAATTAATATTATTCGTCGCCTCGAACACATATTCACCGTTACCAAGAGCATTTAATTCAAACAAAGCAACTCCATCCTCTACGCTGACAGGCTCTACCGGCTTTTCAAAACGACCATTCAAGATAATCCTCGCAGAACATTTCTCCGTCCAACCAGAAACGTTGATTGCCACTTTTGAATTAGGTGTTGAACAGGTGTTATCTTTAACAGTAGGCTCACCCACAATTTGAAGTTTTTCAACACCATCTAAATATTCGTATGCGCCCGGACATGTTGGATCCAAACGCGTCTCTCCTCGTTGGTCAGTGGTTACAGTTGACTCCGAAAGTTCAAAACGTATGCTCTTTTCATTTGGCAAAACGTCACCAACGATAGCAACCGTTTTCGTAAGACCTCCATTATCTTTTAAATTAGGGGTAAACTTGCCGCTTGTCTCATCATATGTACCATCAAGAATGGTTGCTAACTCACTCTTCTCTATTTCCTTTGCATTCGTACCTTTTATACCAACGGCACCTGAAACGAGGTTGTCTGTAATAGTTGCACCTTCTCTGCTTTCAAGTTCTGTATCAACTAGAATATTACCTGTAAACACATTGTAACCATCAGAAACATTTGAGTTATTGACAAATGTATTGTTAATTATCTCTTGCGGAGACGTGCTCTTGAATAGATAATCATAATAGACGCTATTGTTTGCGAATGTATTATTGTATAGTTTTAAACTTCCAGTAGTAGCACTTAAGACAACATAATCATGTGCATCAATGGCATCAAAAGTACATCCTTCAATTATAAGATCATCATAAGATGATATAATAACATACGCATAATCGCCAGAGAAGGTACTATTCTTTACATAATTTGTTCCATTTTTATGATCTATTGATATAGCATCATGGTTTGCACGGTTATTTCCCAAACAACTGAAATCAGAAAAGAATGTACAACCCTCAACTACCGACGGATTATGAAGCATGAATCGATCGAACGTTATATTTTTAACGCTTCCCGCTTTTACGTCAAGATAAGAATAGATATGCGTCTTTTCACAGAAATAGGAATTGGTGAAAACGGTCGAATTGGCCTTAGGATCAGAAGGCACATCCATCTCCTCCGGATCTTCCGGATATCCTCCAATTATATTGACTTTATTATTCCATACATAATAACCATAGTAATTATACCCCTGCATTTGCTTTTGCAAATAGGCCCCATTGGTTAGCTCATAAAAATCGTATTCTCCAGCAGCAACATGGAAAGTTGCACCTTCTGCAGCAGAAGGCAACATTCCCACAAAGTCCATAGGACTCATTGCATTTTTCCAGCTTGAACCATTGCCGTTACCACTCTGTTTAACGTAGAATTCGGTAGCAGTAAGATCAATTGCACAAGACTGAGGCGTGATAGTGAGTTTTAACGTATGGAGTTTATTAGCAGTTGATGTCTCTTCGTATCTATAATACTCATAATCGCCACCTAGCGAATCTCTTGAATCAATTTCAAAACCATTGTCGTTATATATTCCACCACGACAAATAGATGCACTATATTCAACAACTTCATAAGGAAGTTCGTAAGAACCTGGACATATGAAAGTCTTTCGATCTTCGCCTCGTTGGTCATACCACAGATTATAATCATTTTTGTGATACCTTATATAAAGCTTGTCATCTGTAATATAACTACTTAATAATTTAACAGTTTTAGTACAACCTCCATTGTCCTTAGGTGTAAAGGCATAACCTTGGGGTTCTAAAGTTCCTTCTATGACTCCATCAAAGTCTTTTCCTTCAACAAAAATATTATTCCCTGCAAAGGAATTAGCAACGTGAGAATCTTCCAATACTATATTATCGATAACAGTTTCATTCTTAGAAAAATCATAAACAAATCCTTTTGTGTTAAGGATATTTCCTACAATTGCACCAGACTCAGCCTCTATAGAGATTTTGGTATTTAAGTCCTTTATCATGTAAGGATAATGACATACCGTATTATTACAAAAGGCTACTGATCCGTAAGAAAAGGCAAATATTTCAGCAGAAGAACCCTTAATTGTCGAATTTCTGACCACAGTATTTCTGTGACTCCTGAATTTAAAATGATCGTGTATGATTAATCCTTCAGAATTTATATAGCATGATTCCACATAAGTATATTGGGCATAAAGGTCAATATAATTCTTTGCATTTGTTAAGAGTGTAGAATTTGTTACATGAATTTCATCTGCATTTTCAACGGTCAATGCATTTAGCGTACAATTGTCAACGTAAAGCATCAAACCAGAATTGTTGGGGATATTGATGCCCGCCTCTTCCCCAAAAGAGATATTCTTAATATTCACCTTTTTCAACCCCTCGCCAAACTCCAAATTCGACGACAAAGAAAACTTCGTATTCGTTCCACACGAACTTGGTTTTTCCGTCTCAGAGGTAGGTTTTGTTGAGTACCCACCAATTAACGTTATATCATTGGAGATTTTTATGTCTTCAGTGAATGTATATTCGCCACCTCCAAAATGGAAAGTCACCCCTTTGTTTGCTTCTGGCACAAAATCAGCAAACGTTTCAAAACTCATGGCTTTTTCCCAATCAGAACCGTTGCCTTTACCTGTGGTGGTTACGTAATAGTCGGTGGCGTTTCGGTCAATTTTCTCTGAAGGTAGCAATTCGCATGCACCAGGACAAGTAGGATCTTCTCGAGTTATTCCTCTCTGATCTGTAGTTACACTTGTCTTATTTAGAGCGAAACGAATATCCTTTTCATTAGATAACTTATCATTTATTAAACGAACAACTGGCAGAAATCCCGAACAATCTATTTTTGGAGAGAAGATGTACGCATCGTGATCGTAGACTACTTTGGGCGTTAAACTACCACTAATTAATTTATTTAATTCTTCTTCCTTTATATAAATATTCTTACTTTCTGCACCTGCGCTTGAAAATCCTGGATTTTGGAAAAATCGTGGTATAAAAATATTATTATGTGAAGTGGTTATATTGGTTAATCCATACTCCGATGTGTTTTCCATAATATTACCAACCATCTCACCTTTGCCTGTAATTCTAGGGCCACAAAACTCTTGATAATTAGAACCCACGCTACCCATTTGCACGACATCAAGTCCTACACATGTATTATTATTGAACTTCGTATAAGCTGAACTACAATATATTAAGTCGCAGACTTTTTTAATGTTCGCAAATGTAGAATTTTCTATCGTGCAATAATCACCTTCTAAGCGAAGAACATATGCAGAAGTATAACATTCATCTTCAATATTAATGAACGATGAATTTATTATAGAGACATTAGTTGCATTCAAAGACAAAACTTGATGATCCCCCGAACAAGACTTTCCTATCACATAATCTTCAAATTTACTATTGCTTATAGCTATATCTATTCCCTTATTACCTATCAGAACACCTGAGTTTTTATTAAACGAACAACTATCTATATGTAATGATTTTAATTTGTGATTAGAATTAGAGCAAATACCTGAGCTACTAAATTCCAATCCCGAAAATCTTGCATTAATACCTTTTGTTAAGAAAATGCTAGAATTTCGAATTCTTGTTATATTCTTTGCAACATTCGTTGCCTTATCTGTTCCTTCTAATTGATCGGAAAATCCACCTAAAATAGAAACGTCATTTCTAAGCGTAAAGCAGTCATCACCTTCATTTACCTTCAATAATTGATAATCACCCTCTGCCACATAGAATTTAGAACCCGGAGGACAATTCTGAACAGTTTTGTTAAATTGCTCTGGTCCCATTGCATTATCCCAATTAGAGCCATCGCCTTTACCATTTAATTTTACATAATAGAACTTAGGATCTTCTTGAATTTTCTCAAAGGCTCCGACACATGTTTTTGACTGACGCTCAACACCTCTTTGGTCTTTATCTACGCCTGATGTTCTAGAAAAACGTACATCAGTTCCATTTCCATCATTTACAGAAGTCAAAGCAACAGTTGTAGTAAATCCCCCGTTTTTTGCAAGATTTGCTTTAAACGTTCCAGCCACATATTCTCCATCTATAAAATTAGTCAAATATTCAAGCTTTGTGCTTTTTAAGTCAGATGACAAACCTTCTATATCATATAAATTATTACCATATTTTGTTGCCTTACTTATGAATACTATGTCTTCCAAACTTTCAACCCCTGGATTTGCAACTACAAGGTTTCCGACAAAACTAGAAGTAGAACCAACTTGAAATAATGGATTATCTGCGATAGGACAATTAATAATGGTATTATTGTAAATCTCACAAGGAGCCGAACAATTTATTAAACCATTATAACCTTCGGTTGGAATATAATTATTACCAACAAACGTATTGTTAATCAATGTCATGCCAGTAGCACTATGATCTTCGTAATCAGCACTTAAAATGAATCCAGCAGAAGCTGTCAATCCAGACACTGTGCTATTACGCATATCCAGATGGCCATTAACACCAGCCACCATAGTGGAAGGAGCATGACCAATGGTCATTTCAGAAAATGAGCAATCACTGATTTCCAAGCCTTTAACTCTTTCTACTGCTCTATGAGTCTTTTTAAAAGAACATTTTGAAAGAACAACATTTACATTATAATCACCTTTTATTGTAGTACCACATCCCTCAAATTCAACACCATCGAAAGTGACTTTAGAAGCCCCTGAGATTAAAAATAGACCAATAGTAGAACCCACATCATCACCCGATGGGTCTTTCAGAGTATTTGAACTCGAAGAATAAACATTATCGCCGCTAGGGTCTGTTGTGAACACCGTATGATAATTCAAAGGATCGCTTACTGCTGTTTCGTCTAATTCCTTAGGAGAATAGCCTCCAATAATAGTAACGGCCTCATTTATTTGATATAACAATCCTTTTTTCCCCAACGCTTTATCGGCATCAAATATAGGAGAATAATCACCTTCTGCAATATGGAAGGTAGTAGATTGTTCGGCAAAAGGAAGAACAGCTGCAAAAAGATCAGGACTCATTGCTTTATCCCAGCTCGAGCCGTCGCCTGCCCCATCTTTTTTAACATAGATTTTATCAGATAAATTAAAATTGCATATTGTAAAATTTGATGTATACTTATCATCATAAGTAGCATTAATAGCAAAAGATAGACCACCATATATGAAACCTATAAAATCTTTATATTCTATCTCTGCAGTAAACTTTCCATTTTCATCCGCTATAGGCATTGCAATTAAAGAGTCCGCATAATATCTATATTGATTAGCCCCTTTATAATATCTATAAATTTCAATTTTAGAGAAAGGACCAGCCTCACCAGTGAATGTAAATAATCCATTCGCACAAGAAAGGACAACATTTTTGGGGTTAGGATTATCATCTGTTTTTCCTATGCTATATAAGGCGGTGCTGCTATAAAAGTAGTTATTCGTTAGTTTTCCCTCCCTCTCAATTTTCAGATTAGAATTATAGAATTTACAATTTTTCCACTCTACTACTTCAGCTGCACCATAAGAAACATTATGGAACTCACAACTATCTACAGTACCTATTATATTATAAAATTTATTAATATCACGTTTAGCAGAAAATCTAATTAAATTGAAATAAGAATTCTTTATTGTTCCGATTTCTGACACGTTTAAAAAATCATTATAACTATTGTCCAACACATCAAAAGTACAATGATCTATTAGATCAATATCTTTTATATCGAAATAATAATTAACATAATTTCCATCATGTATTAAAGTTCCTGTAAAATTAGTATTGGTTAATGAGCCAATACTGATGGTTTCGCCATCAATCATAGAAGCTTCAGAAACAAAACTGCAACTATCAATTTTTGCAATCATAGTAGAAGAAGTCCGAGAGTATCGAGCGTAGATTTCCACCTGATTAAACGAACAACCTTTTATTTCATCGATGACCGATGGACATTCTATTTTAGAATTAGTTTTATTCCCAATAAAATTAACATCAAAAAGAGATAGTTTACTTAGTTTTTCAAATCCTATCCAATTTAAATTGATAGTAACACCATTCCCTTTGATTATCAATTCTTTCTCAGATCCTTCGTTAAAAGCATTCTCTACGGGCCAAGAAACAATGTTATCTCCCTCTTGCAACAAAAATTCAATTGTATGAGATCCAGACAGCGTACAAAGATCATTAATCGCATAATATAACGATCCCTCAACGACATTACCCTCATTGTCTATATTTTGTGAAGTAGTAACATACAATGTTTTAGCTTCCAAATTCACCGCACTCACCAAAACAAAAATAAGAGCAATAACTCTTCTAAAATAACCGAATGTAAACATAAATCTATCGTGCAGGGTTATCCCTTGCATATTAATTCAATACTCAAAATATTAATATAATGCGAACAAAGTTTCTAAAGCAAAATGACACATACCCAATTTTAGGCTTATCTATTTCTCTATAAACACTCATACAGGGCACAAAATTAGTAAATATACGACATTTAATAGCCTTACATACCAATTTTTTTTAGCATTCGTCAAAAAAACAGGTTGTTTCAGATTATTTTATGCATAAATATGTGTATATAAAATTGAACCTACAGATTAGATTCTGGGAATAAAAAGGGCAAGGCATTTCTCAACAAACACCCTGCCCCCAATCACCCATTCAGATTACAACTCGATATACTCCTTTGGTTTGAAGTTGTCTTCCATCGTCCACACATGTGCCTTGCCGTGCTGCATACGAAAGACTTTCATAAACTTGAAGAAAGCTTCGTCGCCCTGTTGTTCCCTCCATGGCTGGAGGAACTTACGTGACGGATGGTTGACAATCTCCTCCTTCAAACTCCGATCTTCCACCAAATCAAACTTTCCCTCCACTCGGACTTGATATTTGCCACAGGCAAAGCACACTTCAGCCCGCGGATCTGCCAACAATTGACGATAGAGGTCCTTCACGACTCCCGTATGGAAGACGATTCCGTCGGCATCGGCCTTATACATCAAGATGCCACGCACACGAGGTTGCCCGTTATCGTTCGTTGAAACGTACATCACTGGATGCTCGTTCATTAATTTGTAAATCTCTTCTTTTGTCATACTTTTCTTCTTTGTCTATTGATTATTGAATACAAATTTACCGAAATTATTATAGAATCTGAAAAACAACACAGGAGATTGCCATCTACTTTTTTTAAGTATCTTTGCAAGTCTTAAAAAATGAGCGGATACAGCATCATTACGAAAGAAAAACAATGGATATTCAATCAAATTTATTGGATTTTAGAATACAATTATCCTAAACTAACATAACAAAATTACAACATGAGAAGAACATTATTGCCAATTCTACTTTTCACCACGAGTTTTTCTGTGGCGAACGCACAAGGAGAAGAGACAATGGAGCAAACGACAAGTTTGCCTGAAATCGTCACGACGGGTACCCGAAGCCAAACAGACGCAAGGATTCTCCCAATGACAGTAACCGTCATCGGAGAAGAGCAACTGACTGAAAAACAAAACGTCAACATTCTCCCCACCCTTACCGAAGGAGTCCCTGGCTTATTCGTCACCCAACGAGGCCTTCTGGGCTACGGTGTCAGCACCGGCGGTTCAGGAGGAATCAAAATGAGAGGCATCGGCGGCGGAAGCAATACCGACGTGCTCATCCTCATCGACGGCATGCCCCAATACGCAGGACTTTACGGACACCCTATCGCAGACAATTACCAGACCATGCTTGCAGAGCGTGTCGAGGTAGTTCGTGGTCCGGCATCACTCTACTACGGCAGTAACGCATTGGGCGGCGTGGTGAACATCGTCACCCACCAACCCAAAACAGACACGGTATTGACGACCCTGCATGCCCAAGGCGGCTCATACAACACCTTCGACGTGGGCATCACCAACCAAGTGAGGAAAGGCAAATTTTCGTCCGCCGCAGGATTCAGCTATCTAAGCACCGACGGTCACCGTGACAACATGGAGTTCACCGAATATGCCGGATTCCTACGTTTAGGCTACGACTTCACGCCCCACTGGAAATTGGTCGGATTCGGCAATGGAAGCTATTTCGACACCCATAACCCAGGTACCGTCGAGAGTCCCATCTTAGACAGCCGTATGAAAATTTTCAGAGGAATGGCTACCCTCTCGCTAGAAAACAGCCATGAAGAGGGACGATTCCCTACGTCAGGAGCCATCCGCGCCTTCTACAACATGGGAGACCACGAAATCAACGACGGTCATGCGCCCGAAGCGGCCCCACAGAGCCAACTTTACCTGCACACCGATTACCTCGCAGGCGTAAACATCTATCAATCAATAGCCTTCTTCGAAGGAAACCGCACCACTGTCGGCTTCGACTTCAACCAATTCGGAGGCCACGCTTGGAACGAAGCCATCGCAGACGGCAGCACTTACGACATCATCGACAAGAGCCAGCACGAAATAGCCGAATATGTTGATCTCAGGCAGCAACTCACATCATGGATCACCTTCGACGCAGGCATACGATTCAACTACCACGAGCAAGTAGGTTGGAGCTACATTCCTCAAGGCGGTTTGTCTTTCATTCTCCCCAAGGAGACCGAAATCAAGCTATTGGCAAGCAAAGGCTACCGGAATCCGACCATCCGAGAACTCTACATGTACAAGCCTGCCAATCAGGAGTTAAATCCCGTCAATCTTTGGAACTACGAACTCTCCTACCGCCAGCACTTGCTCAACCGACGCATAGGCTTGGGTGCCAACCTATTCCACTTGCGTGCGAAGGACAACATAGAGACCCAGATGGTTGAGGGCAAACCGCTCAACGTGAACACGGGAGAGATCAAGAACACAGGTTTCGAGGTGGACTTCTCCTATCTAATCACAGAGGGGCTGCTCTTCAGTACCAACTACAGCTATCTGCACATGGAGACACCTTCGCTGGGATCTCCAGAAAACAAACTGAACGTTGCGCTCAACTACAAGCACAACCGCCTACACGTCGGAACCTCCGTGCAATACGTTGCAGGCCTCTACACCATCGTAGGAGAAAAGCCTCAACAAGAGGACTTCGTCCTTTGGAACGCCCACGCAGCCTACCGTGTTTGGAAAGGACTATGGGTGAACGTCAGAGGAGAAAACCTGTTGGCACAAGAATACGAAATCAATGCAGGCTTCCCAATGCCTAAAACCACCCTATTCGGTGGCATAAAATGGACATTCTAAAAAAGGCAAACAAATCAAAATAAAAGACCTCACTCCTAGCTCAGGGCAATGCCCTGAGCTTACTTGAGGTGAAAAAGCAGAATAGGGAAAGCACAAGCCATACAATAAACTTTTCAAAAAAGCCCTATCCTTTCGCATTTTCTGTTTTTTTTCGATACATTCGTATTGGATATAGTAAAACAAATACGTTTCATTAAAATTTAACATTATGAAAAAGATTATGTTATGCGGTATGGGCTTAGCCCTTGCTGGAATGACTTTTGTCGCTTGCGACAAAGATGACGAGAAGGACAACGAAAAGGTTGAAGGGGGTACTAAAAAGAACTGAATTACTCACCAAAGACACCACTATCGCCACTCTTTCGAAGTATCTGCTTAATGTAGGGGACACCATTTGCGAGTTCTCATACGACAAAGAGGCGAAAAAGGGAATTCTCAAATTCCAGCAACGGAGACGCAAGATACATTGACGTAGATTTATCGCAAGAGACGGAAAAGATAGAAACAGAAACACGCGGCGATCTCGTATTTCCAAGCGAAACCGAAGCACAAGATGAGGAAAGAAAACAATAAACCAGCAGGACAAAAAGAAGATGCTGTATAAATTTTCTTATGTGGGAAAATAAGAGAATGCCACAAAATGCTAACTAAAAGGGCTGCCCTATCGACAGCCCTTTAGTATGTCCTCCGATCAGACTTACCGAAATCTCTTAAAACAAGATATAGCGGCGAACAGGTTTCCCTTGGCAGACGACTACCACGCACCCCAAGGGTCATTGACAGCGCAGTAGAAAAATAGCAAGAGATAGCCGAAGAAGGCCACCAGCACCGCCAAACAAACCTTCCAGCGCTTCCGTAGGGCCGCCAACAGGAACGTCACACAACCCACCAGCAAGAAGAATCCAGAAACGAAAAGCAAGATTTGGGGCCAGGGCGAAAATAGAATAACAGGGTCAACGGTTCCATGCACTACCCTTACATAATAGCGTAATAGGAGAGCATAGACAAGCTGACAAAAGAAAGGAACAACCGAACCCAGCAACCCATAATTCAAAATTCTATCAATCGTCATTCCCATCCTATTCAGTCACCGTGATGATTTTATTTGATCCATAGGAATAGGAGAACTGACATCCATATACCGTACTATAGACACGAAAATCGCTCATATTCTTTGATCGATACAAAAGGAAATTACAAATATCCGTCGGTGTGATGAAGGGATTGTCCTGTAGGTGGGAGTGGATATTGCTGACAACAATCTTGCCGTCCTCCCGCTTCGTTTTCATGGCAATCAACGAGTGGTGGTAACGTCGGAAAGCGAGAGGTCTCAAGTTTTCATCAAAATCGACCGAATAGTCGTTTCCGAAAGGAATCACGTCTGGGATAAACGTACCCTGCAAGAAGTATAGCCGAATCAACTTATCATTAATGTGAACCACATCTATATTGGGAGAGCCGAACTTACTGTCGGCAAACAGCAAACTATCGCCATATAGATTCAATGCCGAACTAATCAAACTATCTTTTATGGCTTTATTGGTTCTCTCTACCGAGGTTATTGGACGAATCGAGTAGGATGTATTGGGCTTATTCGATTTTAAATCATATTGATATTCCAAAATGCAATTTTGCTCTTCCTTGTCGAAGAAACTGACATGCCAAACGGAATCCGAACTTTCCCAGGAGACGGAACCTCCAATATCCTCCGCACGATATTTCTCCATCACCAAGTCTGAAGCAACCCAATTGGCACGTTCCGAATAGTACAAATGCCAGCCTTCCTCAACGATACTGTCCAAAATAGAAAAGAGTTCGGGAATAGGCAAAGGCTTTGACGCCACCTTTTGCCGAGAGGCACGGCTGGACGAGCAAGACGCAAAAAGGAATAGCACAACTCCAAATGCGATCAATAAACGCGTCATTTTCTGATTCTTTTTCATTAGTATATCATCTATTATCGGAAATCAAAATGTTTTTCATTCGCAACTATGCAAATATATACATTTTTCACGACTCCGTATTTTATTTTCCGAATAATAATTGGGAGAAATCACAAAGATTCCGTTTTCTTTTTTCTTTAGGATTGGCAAACAGCCAGCAGAAACAATCATCAACCTTCTTATACAAAAAAAAGGAAAATACGAATCCTAATCTCCTTTTCGAGCCTCTTGTCGGATTCGAACCAACGACCCCGAGATTACAAATCACGTGCTCTGGCCAACTGAGCTAAAGAGGCAATAAATGTGTATTTAAAAAAAAGAGAAAGGCGCACATTCACACCCTTTCTCTTTTGAGCCTCTTGTCGGATTCGAACCAACGACCCCGAGATTACAAATCACGTGCTCTGGCCAACTGAGCTAAAGAGGCAGGTGGGTAAGCTTACTACATCGCACCGCTACAACCTAATACCCTTGCTGCGGTCAAGCCCTGGGGGATTCAAAGGGAGCTGGTCGTATAGGACTTACCCGGGCACAAAGGTAGTTATTTTCCTATTCATGGCAAGCATTTAAGCCACTTTTTTCAAAAAAAACACACCGTCCAAAACATGGCTCTATATATCAGAAATTTACAAATCCACTTTCTTCGCTTCGCACCCCGAAAATGCTCCATTTCTTGCCCCAAACCTCCCTTTTCTACCCTATCGACACACTAAAACGAAGCAAAAAAAGAGAAGAAAGAGAGAAAAAACAGAAAAAATGAGTACTCCAGCCACTCAAAAATTCCCCAAAAGAGATCAAAACCACGACGCTTTTCTCCGAGCATACCTCTCTTTTCTGTGTTTCAAAAGTACATTGGTTAGACACATCGGCTTCACTCTTCAGATATTTTCCTATTTTTGTACAAAAGAAAACATGAAAGCAATGAACTATTCCGAACTACTTTTTAGGCTGACCACCCTTTTTCTAAGCCTATTGCTATACTCTCAAGCACAAGCATCGTGTCTCGGTTCCAGAGAAAAGAGAGAATTCAACGGAGACGTAAAGAGTATCGACGAATATGCCGTAAAAGAGGGGGACACCATTCTTGTAAGCATTGCAACCTACGACAAGGCTCAAAATTTAATTAAGGAATCGATAAACGACGGAACGGTATGGCTCTATAAGTACGACAGCCGAAACAACGAAACAGAACGCATGCGTATCACTATCGAAGAGCGCTACAACGGAATCTTTGAAACGAACACGCTCACGATGAGCAGTTACTATCTCTACGATAAGGATGGGCACGTCATAGTGAAAACCAGTACGACCAACGACTCCTTAGTCTCAAAAGAGTTTTTCAAATACAACGAGAAAGGGGAACTCTCTAAATATACCCACTACCACTACAACGACTCCATCGCATGCCAACAAACACGCCAGGACGGGAAGAAAACAAAGAAGTCCGAACTTTGCTCCAGCTATACCATAAAATGGAAAGATCGGAAGCAGGGCAACCAAACAGAAATTTTAGAATATGAAAACGGCAATACCCTTTTCAGGAAAGAGATTGGGCGGTACGACGTGCAGGGTCGCCTCCTTTCAGAAGAGATATTTGAAAAGAAGCCAGAGGAGCATAAAAGTAGCTACGCCTACTCTTACGATGAAGCTGGCAACTTGATAGAACTAACCAGTTACGAAAACGACTCGTTGTTCCTAAAAACTTGCTATACCTATAACTCCAAGCACTACCCTACGGAGGAAAAAATTTTCGACAAGGATGGCACGCTGGTATCTAAACGGAATTGGAAATACGACAGAAGGAACAACATAATAGAGACATTTGACTTTCAAGCAAATGAAAACAAACAAGAACGAGTAACCTACGAATATGACGAGGAAGACAATGTAACCAAAGAAGAGGTCTTCATCGGCGAAAGCGACTCCGCTTCTTGTACGACTCTCTACTACTACGAATACTACGATGAATAGTTCCACAGATCAAACGTAATGAAATTTCACCAAGCACTTTTCAGATTGGTAACATTGGGCCTATCCCTAATGCTATTCACCCATTATGCATGGGGCGATTTTCCGATGCAAGACCCCGATGTAAAAGGAGACGTGAAGACAAGGACCAAATACGAGATAGAGGGACAAGACACGCTCCTCGTGTTTAAGGAAACCTATGACTCCTTGCACAATCTGATAAGATACGAAAATTACGAAGATTATTATTGCATTGACTTCAAATACGACAGTCACAATAATATGATTGAAAGATCATCTCATACTACCTTTTGGGACTATCACAAAGACGTGGAATACAAAGATTTCAATCGCCTTTTTGACAGCACGACCCACAAAATGACCTTCGCTTACCGCTACGACAAGAAAGGACACATAATAGAAGAGTGTTGTTTTGGGGATTACCTCAGATACAAAAAGGAGTATGAATACGACAGAAAAGGGAATGGCACAAAATGTATTGACTACAGCGACATCAATATTATAGTCAAAACAATCAAATACGACAGAAAAGGGAGGATAATAAAAAGAGAAAGCTTGCTTACCTCCGACATCGAAGAATGGGAAGAATCGAAAGGAAAACTCATCAATAGATTTTTCTGGGGGAAAGTCGTAAACCGACTCTTTTCTAAGGATAATTGCGATTGGGACACGGTAGAGAGCAACACCTTCCATTACAACAGAGAAAACCAATTGACGGAACATATCATTACCGGACATTACTCCTCCAACAAATATACTTTCTCATACGACCAAAACAAAAACCAAATAGAAAGAAACATATTCGATGGAAAGGACTCCTTACTAAGCAAAGAGACTCTAAAATATGATGATCGGAATAACCGAATAGAAGAATGCCAATACGACGGCCTTGGAATCCAAGAAAGCAAAGAATCTTTCAAATACGACGACAGAAACAACCTAATAGAAAAATGTTACTACAACGGTGAGACCTTAGGAAGCAAAGAGCATTTCATATACGATGCCCAAAACAACCTACTAAAAGGATGTTACTACATGGGCGATGGCACCTTAAAAGAAACTTTCATATACGACAACAAAAGAAATCTGATCCAAAGAAACGAGGATACATTTTACCTCATCGAATATTTCAAATAGCATAAGTCATTATATTTCACAGATTTAACAAACAACACATTCCAAACCCAACCCTCTAAAAACAAAGAAGGAAGTCTCCCGACTTCCACTCTTCCTAACCTTAAATCTAATACCATGAAAAACACAGTGCAAATGTAGCACTCTTTTCCATATTGTGCAACTCAAAGAGCCTTTTTTTGCTTAAAAGAATGTTAAAAAACATATTTTTAGAACATAAAAGTCGATAAGGAGATAAGCCAAGGGTGTCCAAACAAGAAGACCCAAAGCATCCGAACTCCTCGTTCGAAAGCACAGAATCCCCAAGGAGAACATCACGGAATTCGTTCAAAGCCGAACAGTCCCCATCAAATAAACTATATCTTATTGATTATCAGCGCAACAAAATCATTCAACCACTTGAAATTCCCTTTTGGCAATTATCCTATTTCGCCCATTTATTTGTGCAGAGGCAGTAACTAGGCAAGTTGTCGCACCAGGAATAGGGTTTAAAAGATAGCCGGAAGCTGTCTTCTTACATTGCGCATTCGTCACCGAAATATTAATATCATTAGATGGAATACCAAAGGCCGATACCGATACAAGATTCTCTTTCCCCTTCAAAAGGAATGAAGAGGAAATACTGACACAAGGTTCCGTCACAGTATATTCCTTTGAAAACGGATATTCGGAAACAGTTCCATCAGTTTCAGTCACCCGAACGAGGCCTTGATACTGAAATTTCCCCAAAGCGCAACAAATAAATTGGATTTTATTGCTCTCTAGTTCCTTCGTATTTAATTGGCACTTATATTGAAGAGTCGTATCGACATCAGCCACTATAACCTCGGCCGAATAAGTTTCTCCCTTCATAATTGCGTCCTTTTCAGAAACGACAAGAACTCTTCTTGACTTAGATTTTTCCCCTTCTTTCTCCACCTCCTCAAGAACAGACTTTTCCTTAGAATCAGAGAATTGTTCTTCTACTGGATGAGAATCATCCGACCTAAAATTAGTAGCTGCAATCCATCCAATGGAGATACCGGCAATTACGCCTATTAGCAAAAACCATATAGATTCATTTCGTTGTTCAGCTATTTCCATTCTATTTATTCCTTAATTACGCAACACATGAAACAAAATATTTTAACTACGTGGCGGCACCCTATCCACAATCGCAGATGACGCCCCCTAGGTTTCGTCTATTTAGCGATTTTCAGAGCAAACAACGAATCCCATAATTCTTAATTTTCCAGGCAATCCCTACCTTTCAAAATAGATCCAAACCTTCGACTCAGAAGATGTAGAAGACTTGAAAAATGCCAAGTATTTGCCCAACGCCTTCATCCGAGAGAGTTCCTTATTGACCAACGAATCAGCCTCCGCTTCCGAAACACCCTGTGGCTCGAACAAGCTCCGCACTCCCTCCTCGCTCAACTCCTCTTGAATATAATCATTGCCTTTTCTATCCGTGTGCTCGTACAAATAATCTCGAACGCTCTCCACATCAACTGCAGCCAGAGTCTCCATATCTTGCGACTCCCAGCCCATCTCCAGCAATCTATCATAGGCAGCCTCATAGACCGCCTTATCCACCACACCAATCTCCACCCGATACTCTCCTCCTTCATCGTCGTCCTCGGAATCACACCCGACAAACGCAAAAAGAGAAACGAGACAAGCTACAAAAGAGAGTGACCTTAAAAAATTCTTTTTCATGACCTCTTCAAATTACGGATACGTTGCAACAACGTTGGATGGGAGTAATGGAAAAAGACATACGCAGGATGAGGGGTGAGATTACTCAACGTCGATTCAGAGAGTTTGCGCAACGCACTTATCAGCGGTTCCGCCAAACCTTGCTCCTTCGCAAAGTTGTCGGCCTCATACTCGTTCTTGCGGGAAAAGACATTTACACCGATGCCCAACAACGTGGAAATTGGCGTATATAGAATTCCAAAGACGATCAAACTCAAATGGAAGGAACTAATATCCGAACCCAACGCTTCGGCAAAAGGCTTCGAATAGGCGCCCAAAACCAAAGACAAGAGATAAAAAATGACGGCTGAGTTGAGAAGCGAAATCACCAACATCTTCTTCGTATGCTTCTTCTTGTAATGACCGATCTCATGCGCCAAGACTGCCACAATCTCCTCGGTAGTGAGCGTTGACATCAACGTGTCATAGAGCACGATACGCTTTTTGGCACCCAATCCCGTAAAATAGGCGTTGGCCTTCGTCGTGCGCTTCGAACCATCTATCACATAGAGATTGTCGAGTTTGTAACCGACCTTTTGGCAAAATACCTCAATCGCCGTACGCAGTTCGCCCTCCTCCAACAGTTCCTGCTTATTGAAAAGCGGCACGATCAAGTTGGAATAGAACATCATCATGAAAATAGATATGAAAGCCACCAAATTCCAGCCCAGAATCCAGAAATAGTCGCCATACCGTTCGTAAATCAAGACTAAAAGGGAAATCAAACCGCCACCCAGAACCGCCGTCAGCAACCAACTTTTCAACGTATCCATCACAAAAAGTCCCTTCGTCATCTTGTTGAAGCCAAACTTCTCCTCTATCACAAAGGTTTTATAGAGGCTAAACGGCATCGAGATGATTTCGTTGGCATAATAGAGTATCGCAAAGAAGACAAGCGCCACCAAGATGGTACCCTCCACACACGAACGTGCCAAATTATCAACAAATGCGAAACCGAACAAAAAGAACATCAACATCATCACGACAAAACCGAAGACGCCCGTCACCAAGCCGAACCTCTCGTTGGCAACGAAATACTCCTGCTGCTTCTTGTACTTCTCCGCATCATAAAGATCCTTCACCTCGTCGGGCAAAGTATCGCTCGCATTCTTTCCATTTAGGTAATCCAAGATGGTTTCCAAAGCGAAATCCAAGACCAAAATGGCAATTATGACAAAAAATAAACCCGTGTACACTTTAATTATGAATTTGAATTAAGAACTAGAGATCAAACAATGTCCACTACTCAACGTATAGCACCAATCCCTTCAAATACTCCCCTTCCGGATGGTATATATTCACTGGATGGTCAGCCGGCTGCGTCAACTGATGCAGGATGCGGACATTCCTGCCCGACATGGCTGCCGCACTGAAGACCGCCAAACGGAACTGCTCCTTGTTCACCGCCTGCGAACAAGAGAAGGTAAAGAGGATGCCTCCCGGACGAATCTTTTCGAAAGCCTTGGCATTCAATTTCTTGTAACCCTGCAAAGCGTTCCGCAACACATCACGGTGCTTAGCAAAAGCCGGAGGATCCAATATGATCAAATCGTATTTGCCCTCCTCCATATCGTCCAAATATTTGAACGCATCAAGCGCATAGGCCTCGTGGCGAGGGTCGTTCGGAAAGTTGAGTTCCACGTTCTGACGGGTCAGTTCAATGGCCTTGGCCGAACTATCGACCGAGTGCACCAACTTCGCTCCTCCCCTCATCGCATAGAAAGAAAAACCTCCCGTATAACAGAACATATTCAAGACGGAACGACCTTTGGAATATTTCTCCAGAAGAGCACGGTTCTCCCGTTGGTCCACAAAGAAGCCCGTCTTCTGACCCTTCAACCAATCCACATGGAAAAGCAGACCGTTCTCCATGGCGACACACTCGTCATGGTTCTTTCCTATCAGATAACCATCCTCCGTGACCACATTCGACTTGAACGGCAACGTGCTTTCCGACTTATAAAAGACATCCGTCACCTGACCGCCCATCACCTCGACAACAGCCTTGGCCAAATCCATGCGGATAGTATGCATTCCCACTGAATGGGCCTGCAAAACCGCCGTGTGGTCGTAAATATCCACAATCAAACCTGGCAAAGAGTCACCCTCGCCATGCACCAAACGATAGGTGTTGTTCGATTCCCGATCGACAAGCCCCAACGCCTTTCGCATCTCGAATGCCGCAGCGATCTTGTTGCGCCAGAACCCGTAGGTTGGCTCTATTCGCTCAAACGAAAAAATACGGACGGCGATGGAACCGATTTGGTAATGTCCCGTGGCACAATACTCGTCTCGACAAGTATATACATCTACCACATCTCCCTCTTGTGGATGGCCTTCCACCTTCTGGATGGCTCCGGAGAAAACCCATGGATGAAAACGCAACAACGACTCCTCCTTCTTGGGCTTCAATATGATTTTTACCGACTTCATATTCTATTCTGTATTATTTCGTGCGAATTTATGAAAATTAGTCGAATAACGGAAATTTAGAGGCAAATACCCCACGGCAATTTCATTTTGAAGAAACATAATAAAAAGCAATCAACAGAAGCCATTGAAATAGTTTCAAAGTCACAGGAAGAGACAGAAGAGAATCAAGCCCAAAAGAAGAAAAAAAGGGGAACATGTTATTAAATTTATTACCCCCAAGGGTCATCGAACTATTTTCTGAGATAATCATTCATTAGCTCATAAAGATATGCGGGACTTTGAACGTACAATTCCCCTTCCTCGTCCTGCAAGGCTGACATTAGGGGTGAGTTATATACATGTTCCATAGCCTCCTCAATGGAACAACCCGTATCCTCCATGACGTATTTTACCAACTCGCTTAAAGCATAGTCAATCAGATATGTTGCTATTTGGTGATGGGATGGCTGTTTCATAAGGTTTCTACGTTTATTTTATGAAGGAAACGTAATGCTTGCTCCGTTCCAAAGTAGTATTGTTGGTCGAGATATTTATCTTGAAGCAACATAGCAGCTTGCTCCGGCGAATAGATTCCTTCGTGGTAGTTCGTTAGTTGCAATACAACACCATCGTCGGCAATAGGTCCCACAACAATATCATAATTGTGTATAGTTTTTTTGTTTTTCTTATCTCGATTAGCATCCACAAACAAAAACCACTCCACGCATGCTTCTTTTGGGAAGATTTTTACATTTAAGTCTGAATGAAACACATTTTCGTCCAGTTCGTAACTTATCAATGTAGCTGCCCCTCCAAACAAACGCGATCTCTTTTGTGCCATTCGGATAGCCGTTGCTTTATCGGGTGTTAAATAGAATCCTTTTCCAAAGTCTTTATGATTCAAACCCTTTAAAAGGTCTATTGTCCCGATGTCGTGATTGGTCCCGTGATAGAGCCTCATGCTAGTGCTCCTCCATTTTTTTGACAGATAATGAGTAGGTCGTCTATCGTCTCGTCCATCGATTGCAAATGTTCCACATCATAGAACTCAATTAGAAATGATAGTCCCTTGTACTTGTGCAAATAGCAGAATGCCTCTTGCCGTGTCATAGCAAATCGTTGTCCAAATGCATGGATACACGCTGTTAAAAATGGTATTTCGTACTTGCTCATTTCGGTCGTTTAAATCTTCTTTCGCAAATATAACATATTATTTTGTATTTTGAACAGAGAAAAACCAAATGAAAATCCCGAGCAAATACCCTGTTCCAAATCTGCCCGACCATAGACAACAGGCAAGATTGTCGTTGCAAAGAAGAGAGGGGCAACCCGACCTCCTCTACTTTTTTTAACGATTGCGACTCAAAGATTAACAATACGTTAAGACAATATTTCCACCTATTTCCTAACTTCGCATACAGGAAAGGGAACAAAGAGAGATTCCTTTCAATTTAATACTAACCAAGGAAGGGTGTTGGAAACATTCCCCTTCCACAAAACGTTACCGATATGGGAAAAAACGGATTCTTTGAAGGAATATTGGTCGGTGCCGCTTTGGCATGGGCAGGTAATTATTTCTTAAACACAGAGAAAGGCAAGGAGACTTGCAAAAAGGTAAAAGATGGATTTGACAGATTCCGCAACGAGGTGGAAAGTGAAATCAACAAATTTACAAGCAACATCAACCAAAACTCAGAACCCAAAGGCGACACAGACTACACCGAATAATCGGTAAGGATTCTGATTTTTAGACCACATAAAAAGATTCAATCTTTTTCATTACGGATAAGGGAGGCAACTAAGTGTGCTTCCCTTATTTTTTATCCGTTTCACAACTCCAGTTATTTTTCGTATATTCGCAGTAAGGATTCCCAAGAACACCTCGACTTCCTAAGGACGTGCGAACGAGAATCCCAATTCACGGATACAACAATCTTGGCAGATTCACGACAACCTGCCGTAAACTTTACGATTATGGGAAAAAACGGATTTTTCGGAGGCATTTTGGTCGGTGCCGCATTAGCATTGGCCGGTTACCACTTTTTGAAGTCGGATAAAGGCAAAGAGACACGGGAAAAAGCAAAAAAGGCGGTGGACAAACTCCGTGACGAAATCATCTCCAAAATGGAGAGAGGATCCAACGAACAAGAATCAATCGAATAAGGAGGTTAAAACATGTTAGACGAGATAAAAGAGATTTTAGAGAACGGCAACGACGAAGTGAAGGAACTCTCTTCGTTGGAGATACGACGCACCAAGCTCATCATTGCCGAAATTTGTTCCGAAGTGTTTGTCAAGGGAATCCTCTTCGCAGTCTCCTTCTTCTTCATCGGCACCATCCTCTTCTTCCTGGCCATGGGAGCCGCTTTCTTCTTAGACAAGATATTCGATGTGCCGGGGACTGGCTTCTTCCTCATCGCAGCCCTCTTCCTCCTGACCCTGTGGCTATTCTTCCATTTCCGAAAGAAATGGGTGGAGAGTCCCATCGTGAGAATATTCATCAACATTCTATTTAGGAACAAAACGGAGGACAAAATATGAAAATAGCGGAGATAAAAAACCTCGATGACCTTCGGTCTGCCATCGACCAGACAGATCAAAAGATTGATTTTCAAAAGAAAACAATCAAATTACAATATTCGAACCTCAAACAACAATTCACCCCCTCGAACATGGTTCGATCAGTCTGCAACAACTTAGGTAATCAAATTACAATCAAGCTATTAGGCTTAGTCAGCAAGCTATTGTAAGATTTCCGAATCAAGAATTGTACTTGATGATGACAAGACAAAAGGGAAACATCCAATCGGATATTTCCCTTTTACTTTATCAAGATTCTTAATTTTCAGTTTTTCACCGAGAATCAATTTTGCTCCTTCAAAATGACATCGTGTGCACCACCTTCGATGATGGAAGTAGAAGAAACCAATGTGATCTTCGCATCGCGTTGCAAATCAGGAATCGTGATGGAACCACAACTACACATCGTAGCCCTAATCTTACCCAAGGTCAAATCCAAGTTGTCCTTCATCTTACCTGCGTAAGGCACATAGCTATCGACACCTTCCTCAAACTTCATACCAGCCTTGCCACCCATGTCGTAACGTTGCCAGTTCTTAGCACGGTTGGAGCCCTCGCCCCAATACTCCTTCACGATACGGTTTCCAATAGTCAACTTCTTTGTAGGAGACTCGTCGAAACGAGCAAAGTAACGACCCATCATCAAGAAGTCAGCACCCATCGCCAAGGCAAGCACCATGTGGTAATCTTGAACCAAACCACCATCGCTACAGATTGGAATATAGACACCATGCTTCTTCGCATACTCGTCACGCGCACGGGCAACATCCATGATAGCAGTAGCCTGACCACGACCGATACCCTTCTGCTCACGAGTGATACAGATGGAACCTCCACCGATACCAACCTTCACGAAGTCAGCACCAGCATCAGCCAAATAATCGAATCCTTCCTTATCTACGACATTTCCGGCACCTACCTTTACATTGTCGCCATACTTCTCCTTAATCCACTTCAACGTTTCCAACTGCCACTCGGAGAAACCGTCGGAAGAGTCGATACAAAGAACGTCAGCACCAGCCTCGACCAAGGCAGGAACACGATCCATGTAGTCACGGCTATTGATACCAGCACCAACCAACAATTTCTTATTGGAATCAGAAAGTTCGAATGGATTATCGTGGTGGCTCTCGTGATCCTTACGGAAGACGAAATAAACCAAATTCTCATTTTCATCGATGATTGGGAGCGTATTCAACTTGTTGTCCCAAATGATTTTATTAGCGTCAGAAAGCGTGATACCCAACTTGCCGACCGTCAACTTGGAGAATGGAGTCATGAAATCCTTTACAGGACGAGTGAGATCCTCCTTGTCGCTGCGGTAGTCACGGCTCGTGATCAAGCCCAACAAACGACCGTTAGGCGTTCCGTCGGCCGTCACACCAACTGTTGAATGACCCGTCTTTTGAACCAACTCGATCAAATCGTTAAGAGAGGTTCCTGGAGTCACATTCGTGTCGCTCACAACGAAACCAGCCTTGAACTTCTTCACCTTTCTCACCATTTCAGCCTGCGACTCGATAGGTTGGGAACCGAAGATAAAAGAAAGTCCGCCATTGCGCGCAAGTTCGATAGCCAAGCCCGAATCTGAGACTGCCTGCATGATGGCAGAGACAAAAGGTATATTCAAATTAATGGAAGAAGACTCACCCACCTTGAATTTCACCAACGGAGTCCTCAAATCCACGTTGTTCGGTGTACACTGCTTTGTTGTCAGGCCGGGGATCAAAAGGTACTCCCCGAAAGTCCTTGATACTTCGTTAATCAATATAGCCATATAGCGTCTTTATTTATCTAAAATGTAAAATTTAGCAAATGTACGCACTTTCCGACAAAGTATCAAGAGAAAAAGAAGGCTTTCATCCCACTAAGAAAATTTAACAAGATTTGATTTGCCGAAAGAGAATAAATATCTACTTTTGTAGGCTTTTAGACGCTAAAGGTTACCGACAGAAATGGGGTTGACTGGATTTGACAGCGGGTAGAAGTGGTATGTAAGCATGCAGTGCGCTGGTGGCTAGCACTATAATCTGGAGACCAAAAATTTAACTGGCGAGAATAACTACGCTCTTGCTGCCTAATCGAATCATAGTAGATTGGCTTAATCCCGGCACAAGGTGCTGGGACGAGACTTCTCCCGGATGCTAACGCCCTGACGCGATCCGATACGGAGGAGCAGATAAATCGGGGATAGTCAAAGTAGGCCTCGATGCTTTGATGAAATTTTAGAGGATAAGGTCATGGTTGGTGGCTTCGGTCTTGCCCTGGCACGAAAATTTAAGCGAAGATAAGCATGTAGAAAGCATATTAGTTCCTCGTTTGGACGAGGGTTCGATTCCCTCCAGCTCCACAAAAGTCTAATAAAAGCAAGCGGAAACCCTGTAATTCACCGAATTGCAGGGTTTCCGCTTTTCAAATATCCATCAATTAAAGAGAAGAAACGATATGGCAATGATAACTTTTCCTAAGGATCCCGAGAAGAACTGCTTCGCCCTAATTGGACGCAACCTCGTATTAAAAGAAAACGGCGATCATCTGACGTTCCAAGACCTTTTGGAATTGAAGGAGAGAGAGGATGCGGGCGACTTTTTCAGCGAACCGGATAATCAACTGTGCGCCTTGGAATTAACAGAAGCAAATACTCTTCCAAGCAAATACAAAACAGATACGGCCCGCCATTTCTTTGCGACCCATTCGGAAGAGGACTCCTACCTGTTGGCACGTTCCCGAGCCTTGCTCTCTTGGCGAAAAGAGATGGTTTATTGTAGTTGTTGCGCCACCCGCTTGGAAGAATCGACAGACACAACTTCCCGATTCTGTCCTTCCTGCAAAAAGGTAATTTTCCCAAGAATCGAGCCTTGCGTCATCGTACTCGTGAACAAGGGAAACGAGATTTTACTGGCTCGCCACCTGCAACGCAACCAAGACGTCTATGCCTGCATCGCTGGCTTCATGGAAGCTGGTGAGACAGCAGAACATGCCGTCCGTCGAGAGATTTTGGAGGAGACGGGGATTTCCGTCAAGAACATCCATTATCGAGGTAGTCAAAGTTGGCCGTTCCCCGACCAACTGATGCTGGCCTTCACAGCCGAATATGAAAGTGGCGAAATCAATGTCCAAAAAGAGGAGCTGATCGAAGCTGGGTGGTTCGATCGGAACAATTGCCCCGCAACGCCTCAACCCGGATCCATAGCCTACCGCCTGATCCATGGTCTTATCTAAAATGACTTGTATAGATTTACGATCTGATTTTTCATAATCAAGAGGAGGTTTGAGGTAATCATTCCTCCTCCACCACATACCTATCGATTCCCCGCAACTTGTCACTGAAATTCACACCGATGCAGAAGATATGCTTGCCGCTGGCCCTGAATGGTTGGGCATAGTTCTTCTCCTTTATCTGCTGCAACGCATCCTCCGCCGTCTTCTCATACTTGAACTCGAAAACATAGACGTAGTCGGACGTCTCGATGGTCATGTCGATGCGTCCTTGGGAGGTGTGGTACCCCGCCCTCGTATAGAGTCCGCAGAGCTCGCAGAGGATGAAAAGCACATTCTGGTAATGGTTCTCCAGCATCCGATCGACGTGGTCGAAAGGCGTGTTGGAGAAAAAACTCTTCATGCGTTCCATAAAAGCGTCCACCTGACCCGTGCGCACCTCCTTTACAAAATTCCGCATCTGGAAACCTGCCTTGCCCTCCATGACCGTCGTATAGCTCGGCATCAAGTAGCGAAGGAAGCCCTCCTTCACCTCCTCGTTCGGGAAACCCAATTTGTAAATTCCAAATTCGGAGTCGTAACCCTTGATTGTCAAGTACCCACTTTGGAAGATAACCGGAATCGGATTGTTAGAAGTCACGTCGATGGAGTTGAGCACATCCGCACCCATCTCGTCGTTCGCCATCTGCTCAAGGTTGTAGTCGTGCTCTTTGAGCAATTGCACAAGGTAGGACGGCGTTCCCGTCTCGAACCAATAACTACCTATTTCACAACTATCCAAAGCATTGAGGACACTAAACGGATTATACATTCCCGGCGTATCATAAGTAAAGTGGTAACCGTCGTAAAACCTCTTCAATTCGGCATACGCCTTTTCGACGCTCATATTTTTTGCCTCGGAGAGTCGATCGACATAAGGGCGTAACTCATTGGCGAGTTCATCCTCGGTGAGTCCACAAATGGAATAATAACGTTTATCCATAGTAATGTCCTTCAGATTGTTGAGGTCGCTGAAAACGCTCACCTTGCTAAACTTGGTCACGCCCGTCAACATGGCAAAGCGAATACAACCATCCATACTCTTGAGCGCACCATAGAAACCTTTCAACGTGGCACGGTACTCGTTCATCAAATCCTCATTACCGATGGCCTGCAGCATCGGCTTGTCGTACTCATCCACAAGAATCACCACTCGATGTCCCGTCTGCTCATAGGCGCGGCGAATGACGCACTCAAAGCGATGGCCCAAATCGTCGTTATCATCCGTTTTGCCATACTGGGACTCCCATTCCAACAGGGAAGAGGCCAGTTTCTTCCTCAAAACATCCTTATCCGTATATTTCGCCGTATTCAAATCCAAATGGAAAACAGGATACTCCGTCCACTCCGACTCGAGTTGCTCAATGGCGAGTCCCTTGAACAACTCCTTCTTGCCCTGAAAATAAGCCTTCAAAGTAGAGATGAGCAGACTCTTGCCAAAACGACGAGGTCGGGATAGAAAATAATACTTTCCCGCCGACACCAATCGATACAACAAATCCGTCTTGTCCAAATAGAGATATCCGTCTTTACGCAATCCCTCAAAATCCTGTATGCCAATCGGCAAGTTCTTCAGTTGCTCCATTATGAAAACTTTTTAGGGTTCAAAGTTAGGATTATATTCCGAGAAACAGAGGAGGCCTTTGGATTTTTCACCAAGCCCCCATGCCCGTTCCTATTACTCCCCTTCGTATATGATAGGGCAATAGACATCTATCTCTTTAGGGAAAAGTTTTCTTCCCTTCAAGTCGATCAACTCAATAATGCAATTGATATAAACCTTCCGTATATTGAACTTTTGACATAGCTCATAAGCCGCACGCATGGTTCCTCCCGTTGCAAGCAAATCATCGTGAATGAGGACAACATCATCAGGGGATAGCGCATCCTTATGAATCTCTACCGTATCCGCCCCATACTCCTTCGTATATTCCTGGCTGATGGCCTCTGCCGGCAATTTGCCAGGCTTCCGGACTGGGATGAAGCCCGCCCCGATTCGACTAGCAATGATGGAACCCAAGATGAAACCACGGCTCTCTATGCCCAAGACTTTGGTAATTCCCTTATCCTTGTAATAATCAGAAAGGCTGTCGGCCAACTCCTTGAGACAATCCTTGTCTTTGAAAACTGTCGTAATGTCCCGAAAAAGAATCCCAGGCTTCGGAAAATCGGGGATGGTCCGAAGATGACTTTTTATCAAATCGCTATTCATAGACATTCGTATTTTATGAAAAAAAACATCTCCGCAGACTTGCTGCGGAGCATGGTACAAATTTACAAAATCAAAAAACACTTTTCACGCTATTCCCAAATAAAGCTACTGTGGAGCAATCAGTTTGAATAAGCAATAAATTAAAGCAACCAAGGCCACCACAACAAAAAATCCCGTCATGAAGATCAGGTTCACCATCTTCACCTTCTGCTTGTCGTGATCAACAACACCTTGTATCAAGCCCCTACAAATATAACTCGCCGGGAAAGCCATATCCACCACAGTTCCAGCAAAAGGGACAAATCCAATCAACATGTCCACCAATAGGACAAACAAGACGGCCACAGTCAAACGAAGTTGGCGCACGACAAAGGCACTGATATAGACATAGCCCAAGCCGACAAAGAAAGAGATCAAGGAACCAGCAGCCCATCCAAAGAATCCCAGCAAGGCATCCAAGGCATCAAAACCCAACGCCCCATTGATCAAAATCCGGTAACTTGCCGACTGCCGGATCCGCTGGCTGACTTGTTCCGCCGCCTCCCTTCGTTTCCTCTCCCGCTCTATCGACTCTTCTTGGATCCGTCGCTCCTCCTGCGAGTCAAAGCCTAACCGCTCTTCTGTTTCCCTACGCCTCTCGTTCGACATAACTTGATAATTATGAATTTAAGATGATTCTATTTCTTTTCCATAAATTGTCCATTCCAACGATACTGGCTTGTCACTGTGGATTTTCCACTCGCATCCGTCGCTCTTGTGATAGTCACCCCCTCGTCAGAAAAAGAATAGACCTCTTTCACAAATCCTTTTCCTTCCGCATCATCGACAAGTTCGAGGCTCGCAGCGACAAGAATTGCCGCACCGTCCTTATATCCTCTAAAGGCAAGCGAAGAGAAACGATGTCCTTTATCCGAAACAGACTCTACAGGCGCATAAACCATCCAACCGCCCGTGGCAAATGGATAGCAATAGAACTTCCTCTCATAACGACTGCCATTGTCCTCATAAACGTAAGACCCACTATTTCCCTTGAAAACGAATTTATCCGGATCAAGACTCTCATCTATAATCTTGACTATTTTCTTCAAATCATCTATAGCCAAAGAAGAGGCCGAGGTGCTGTTTCCTTCTTCAAAATCTTCGGGAGGGACTTCTCCTTCCTCCCTGTTTACATAGGACAATACCTGCTGATACTCTTCATCAGAGGGATAATCTTGAGTGATTCCTCGTTTGAGGTTGTCCCAAGATGTGAATTTTTCCGGATTTTGAATTATTTCCCATCTCTCAAAAACGAGGCTGATACGTCTCTCCTTAGGGTTAAGATTTCGCACGACACATGCCTCTTCGTATTCGCTAACGATGTCGAAGGAAAATCCAGGAACCGAAGGATTCTTTATTGTGCTAAAATGCCAATGATAACTATCAGGCAAAGCCTCCTCCTTCGCCGCAGACAAGTCTATTTTACAAGAGACCTCTTTTTGTCCATTCCAAAATCTTATTTCGTCTCCCTTAATGACAATCTTTTTAGCATCCGAGAGCGATACAGGAACCGCCCCTCCTCTTTCACTAAACACATACTTCAAATCATCAAAAACCAACTCAGGCAACAACTTAAATTCACCCTGATTAAGGGCCGCAACTGTTTCTGTCGTATCAACTTGGCGATTTGCCCCATTTTGACTACTTTCTCCACACGACAAAAGGGCAAGTGCCGAAAGAGGTATAACAACTATTTTTAAATTCATTTTCTTCATTTTATTTATATAACATTCCAATATCTTTATATGCCAACATCAGAAAATCGCTTCCTGTCAAAGATTCAACACTTTAGTACCTGCCAAGAAATCATCAAAATCAGCCTCGGTCCACTCTTGTGCTGAACCACCGGCCAAATCGAGCAAAGCCTTACGAAGTTCCTCCTTATCCACCGACAAATTGGCCCGACGCAAAGCCTCCTGCACCACTTCGCTCTTCTGATCCAAGCCCTCCATCTCTGTCTGGAACTCCTTCTTCAACCTCTCCATTTCGGAAAGATAGACCTCGTTGTTCAATTGTGCCTTCAACTGCATGGCTTGCAGATGCGTCCAACTATCGAATAGGCGGGAGGTCTTTTCTACCGCTTGGACAAAATCATCGCGCAAGTCGGAATCCTCCGGACTCTTTCCCGTAACATCCTTCAGTATAGAATCGGCCACGACGCCACTATTTTGACGCAACTTCTGCGACAATCCATCGGCGAACTGAAGGATACGCTCCTCCATATCCGCAGGCAGGATACCCACATCAGGCAGGTTCAAGGAGGCAACCTCCGTCAAATTCTCGTCCAAGCCCAATTCCGTCACCGTCTTGGCGGCATGAAGCAACGTAACCAACTCCTTCAAACGGGCCACCACCCTCATCTTCACCTCCGGAGAACATTGGAGACGAGCAACCATCTGCTGGTTCAACTCCTTCAGGCGACGGATCGACTGGTCATAGTCACGCTTGTTCTTCTCCAACAACTCATCGTGCGACTTTCTGTTCTCCTTGGCCTCCGTCAAATCGGATGCTACACACTCGTACTCCTTCACAAAATCTCCGTACAGATCCGCCCAATCGGTGATCTTCTCCTCATACTTACGTTGCGTATAACCGAACGTCAACAATTTAACCAAGGCATTCGGCCGAGAAGGTTTCTCCCGTTTTGCCTTATCATAATTCTCCTTCTGGGACGTAAGCATGCCCTTCCAATCCTCAATCTGATAATCGAACAACGCTATATTCTCCTGATGGTCGTTGATACTCTCCTCCAACTCCTTGCAACGACGAAGCAATTCGTCACGCTCCGCTTTCAACGATTTCACCTCCTCGCCTGAGTAAATTTCTGCAATCAACTGGTCAAAATCGTCGGACAAAACCCGATTGGACAACCGAGCAAAGGCATCCGCCTTAGGTATATATAAATCATTCAATGTCTTATGGATGACTGCCAACCGCTTCAAGTCAACAGTCACCTTCAACTTATCCCGCTTGACACTATCCTCGAAACGGACATATTGCTCCGTGAGTTGCGTTTTCTTCGCATTGGCATCCAACAAATGGTTCAAGCAACGAACCGCTTGGACAGCCAAAAGTCCGTAAATGCCCAGACTCTTTCCCGAACCAGCCCCTTTCCACTTCCGAATGGTCATGGCAGTACCGGTTGCATTGGCGAGCAACGAATTGAATCGCTCGGAAACTTCGCCCAACAGCAAAGCACATTTCTCGCTCAACTTATCATACTCCAAGCGGGATTTCGCCTGCATATTACTAACATCCAACCACTTGACAGTATCAAAGTCAAACAATTCAGGGGCAACCACCTTGACGGAATCGCCAAAGACATCCACCAAAAGGCTGGCATTCTGCATAAAAATAGCATTGACGCAACTCCTCAGTTCCACGAAATCATGGATGTCACGTTTCACCCCCGATTCGGCCGACTGATAGTCCTGCACCATCTTCTCGTAGTTGTCCATGAGGAGCGAACCCTTCTTCCCGATCTCCTCGATGCCGTTCTTCCCCTGCAACCACGTATAGAGCGAGGCGGCATCCTTCGCCAAAGCCACATTCAAAACACGACCCAAGCTATCGCCTGAAACCCGAATGCTCTCTTCCGTAGCCCGCATATCTTCGGAGACGATGGTCAAGACCTCATCCGTAATGCCATTCTGGGCCAGTTCACGCAACTCCGCCTGTGCGACGATGGAGACAGTCCCGTCATTGGAAACTATCATATTTCGAATCACTTCCGACTTATCAAAATGAAGATAGGCTTTATAAACGTAGCTTTCCAATGCCACGCCATCCAGAGCCTCCAATCCCAATTTCTGGCATAGGATATAGGCTAAATCATCCCTTTTTATCGGATCATTCTCCCTCTTCTGCTCCTCCGCAATAGCCTTTATTTGCGAATAAATATCACTATCATTTCCCATTAGCGTAAGATTTTGTTAGACATACCCAAAGTTAAAAAAATAGATAAAAGATTTCCCCATTTTATGATTATTTTTGAAAAATATATACATTTGCACTAAACCTATGAGACAGTATAGTAAGGTAGGCTCTAATTTAGAAAACAATGCAACTCATTCAAAAGATATTATTTCTTGACATCGAAACAGCTCCCATGACGGCGAGCTATTCCGAATTAGACCCTACTTTCGCCCATCTTTGGGACGAGAAGGCGGAACAACTGAAAAAGAGAATCCCGGAACGATATGAGCAAGAGAGCACCAGCGATAGCATGTTCCACGAAGCTGGAATCTTCGCAGAGTTCGGACGCGTCGTCTGCATCTCGGTCGGAATCATCTACAAAGATGGTGAGACACTTCATTTGCGGGAGAAATCCTTCTACGGGGAGGACGAGAAAAAACTCTTGACCGAATTCGCCGACCTGCTGAACAAGCACTACCAAGGAAGCGACTGCTACCTCTGCGGACATAACTAGAAGGAGTTCGACTTCCCTTTCATCGCCCGCAGGATGCTCGTCCATAGGATTCCGTTGCCCGATATCCTCAACGTCTCCGGCAAAAAACCTTGGGAATGCAGATTCCTCGACACCATGGAGATGTGGAAATTTGGCGACTACAAGCACTTCACCTCACTGAAACTGCTCTGCGCCCTTTTCGGAATACCCACACCGAAGGACGACATCGACGGCAGCCAAGTGGCGGGAGTCTTCTACAATGAAAAGGACTGCGACCGTATTGCAAAATACTGTGAAAAGGATGTCCTCGCCACGGCTCAAGTCTATCTCCGCATGAACGGGATGGAAACTATAAAGCCGGAAAATGTGGAAGGAAGCTTTAAGTAATGATGAATTTTAAATCAATAATTGAAGGATGAGGTTGAACGCATCCAAAGAAGAATCGAAGCAACAAAGTTAATTAACTATTTATCAATAATTTAAAAAGAAAGAAAAATGAAAAAGACAGTATTTATGATGTTGGCATTTTTCTGCACCATGTTTGCAGTGAATGCGATGAACACAAAAACAGAAGGCGACCTCAAGTGCCTCAAGGGACAAGAGTTCGTTAACGTCAAATTCACCTACAACAACATGACAGTAGGAAAGATGACAGAGCAAGCCTACGTTGACAAGAAAGTGAGCGAATACAACCAAAAGGAAGCAGGAAAGGGAGACAATTGGTTCACCATGTGGGAAGGCGACAAGAACAGCGTTTACCCAGCTTCTTTCTGCGACTTGATGGACAAGCACAGCAAAGTAAAGACTAGCAAAAACGAGCAAGCTTACACAGTTGAAGTAAACACAGATTTCTTCGAGCCTGGATTCAACATCGGTATTGCTAAACAAAACGCATTCATCAGCGTTACAATCAAAATTTATGCAAACGCTAACCCTGAGAAGGTTTTGGCTACCGTTACCATCACTAAGGCTCCTGGTAGAACAGTTGGTGGAAACGACTACCAAGTTAGCGACCGTGTCAGTGAGGCTTACGCAAAGGCAGGAAAGGAATTTGCAAAGATTTTGACAAAGGCTGTTAAATAATCAATCCGCCTTACTCTAAGGGAACGGAGGCTGCTCGAATGGGCAGCCTTCTTTGTTTCTGGACATAGGGGACTTTACCCTACGGTTCTCCATAACATCAGCCACATTCTGCCTTGTCGCAGATACGAAATCAAGGAAGCGCCACACTTCAATGGAAGGTCGAGGGGAATGTATCCGTGTAAAGTCTCCCCTATCCCTATAACATGAAAAATCCCTTCCTCTGTCAAGATTATCCCCTCATTTTGTAAAAGATATCTCAAAGATATGATAACTTTGCGCCCGAATAAATTCAAGGTTATCTTGATTTTTTCTCTGAATACTAATTTTTAATTTCGATATGAAGAAAACATTACTCAGCTTGGCAGCATGCGCATTATTTGCAGCCAACGCCATGTCACAAGTGGTTGTCAAAACCAACGCAGGAGATTTGAACCTCCGCCTCATCGGTCGTACTAACTTGGATTACGGTCGCTACATTCCACACAGCGACGGACTCAACTACGGAGTTAAGATGAACGATACCCGATTGGGATGTATCGCCACCTTCGACAAAGACTGGACAGCAAAAATGGAAATCTGCTACGCCAACAGAGCAGTCTCTTTCCGTGACTTGTGGATCGGCTACAAGATCAACGATAAAATGAGTTTGACGGGTGGTAACCACTTCCAACCTTTCGGTGCGAAGATCTTAGGCTTGGGTTACAAATTCATCGAAGACGCACAAGCAGACTACGCCATCTGTCCTTCCCGTAAGATTGGTGTCAGCTACGACTACACCAGCAACCCTGTCAAGGCTACTGCAGGTCTCTACAGCGACGCAAACATCGATGCCCTCGGCGGTGCTAACGGTGTCAACCAAGGCTACTCAGTTGCAGCAAAATTGATCGGCCGCCCTATCTGCGGCGATAGCAGCGTGCTCCATATCGGTGTCGCAGCCATGTACACAGATGTAGCCAACGACTACAACTACACGGTCAACCAACCTGAGACGTTCAACTCAAGAACCCTTATCAGCACGCCTTCCCCTGTTGCCAACACGATCAACATCAACCGTGGCGAGGCCGAACTCATCTATATCTACAGACGCTTCTACTTCGAGACGCACTACTTGACAGCCTTCTCCAACATGGTTGACGGACTTGACAACATCGAGATGAACGGTGGTTACGCTCAAGCCAGCTTCTTGTTGAAGGGAACTAAACAAAACTACAACAAAAAGACAGGTTTGGCAGCCAACGCATCGCCTAAGAACCTTGAGTTGTTGGCTCGTGTAGATTTCTTGGCTATCGACGAATACAGAACCTTCGACGAGACAGGTGCCGTAGTCACTAACCCTGAGCAAAAGGTGATGGACTTCACCATGGGCTTGAACTACTTCTTCAACAAAAACCTCAACATCCGTTTGAACTATACGGTTGCCAAGGTAGAAAGAGGTGACGACGAGTTCTCCAACAACGCCATTCAAACACGGCTTCAATTCGCCTTCTAATCGAAGAGGTTGAAGCAAAAAATAAAAAGCCCCGAAAGTCATCTGATTTTCGGGGCTTACCTTTTCTATCTGAATAAAGAATCCTAATCAATCCTCCTTCACAATCGGATAGAGTTCTATAAACTCTCCGTTATGCTTTTGTCCGTCATTGATGAGTTCAGCCATCTTCTCTCCTACGGTTTCAATATCATGGAATCCAGGAAGAGCCATATTGCCGTTCAAATCGGTAGTTGTCGGTCCAGGGTGGACAGTGAAAATCTCCACAGGGAGATTCTTCTGTTCAAACTCCAATGCCATCACGCCCGTCATCGCATTTTGAGCGGCCTTGCTCGCCACATAAGCCAACGGATGCCAATAAGGGTTGGCCTCGGAAGGAACCGTCACATTGACAATCCGACCCTTGTTCTTAATCAACAAAGGCACCAAGGCCTTCGTGATAGCAAACGTTCCCACATAATTCACCTCAACCGTCTCCTTGATATCCTTGATATCCGTATCGAAACTTGCCACGGACATATCGCCCGGGATACCTGCGTTATTCACCAACAAAGAGAGATTGCCATACTTCTCCGCAATTTCGGCAGCCGCCTTCTCTATGCTGTTCAAGTCGGCCAACTCAATGTTCACCCAACCGGCCACATCAACACCTAAGCCACGCAACTTTTGTATGGAAGCCTCCGCGCGCGCCTTATCACGCGCACCCAAGATGACACGCCAGCCACTCAACCCCAAATGTTTGATAATGCCATATCCTATGCCCTTGTTAGAGCCTGTCACAAAAACTAATTTCTCCATTGCTTCTATTTTTTTGCAAAAATACAAAAGATTCGGATATTAACCTATTAAAATGGTGGGTTATTGAAAATTGTTAGGAAAACATTGCCTATAGGATGAAAAATCATCCATTCTCGTCGTCTATCACATTAAGAACAACACGCAAGCTATCGTGTTCAATATAGAGATCTTCCTTAGCGATATCCTCGCCTTCCGAAGCCTCGTCATTTATCCACATCCACGTGTTATTCTTGTAGTTATAGACAATATAGTCGTTATTCATACAATCGGCAATCGGAACACAATTCTTTTTCTTGAAGTCCATTTTCAAACCGTCGATATTTTCGGTCGGATCAACAACTTCGTCAAAAGTCAGAATACGGAAGCAATTTTGATAGGAATTGCTGATGTAATCATCAAAGGTACGTCCGCATTTTGAAACCATTCGTTTCAGAGCGTCTGGTGCTTTTATGCCATAAGCTTCTTCTACCTTTTTGACCTTTTCCGCATCGATTTTGACTTTGGGTTCCTCCAGATAATCCATCAAATCATAGAGTGGATTGCTCTCCTCCTCTTCGTCGTCATACTCATCGTCTTCCTCGTCCTCGTCTCCTTCTCCTTCCAACATTTCCAAGAAGTCATTGTACGATATGATCTTAACACCATTCTTTGCGGCCTTTTGAAGTTTTGAACTGTTGGCATTAGGGTCAGCACAAACCAAGATGTCAAGGTCTTTGGTAACACTATCTTTTATTTCGAACTGGTCCTCTGCCATTTCGATAAGTTCTGCGCGTGTGTGGTCTGGACAAGTTCCAGTAAAACAAACACTTTGAATTTCTTTTCCCATTTTTATCTTTTTAATAAGTATTGATTTTTAATTGTTTATCATTTAAAATGCATTTTAGCACACCTTTCCAAAAGTGAGAAGGACAACCAAACTTACACCAACTTGCAGCACACTCCGTACTGCTTCATTTCTTCACGTATTTTTTTGGATTTAGGACTGTCGAGATTGTTCAGCAAGGTATTTACAACGCCAGTAGCATCCTCCGCTTTCGAACCTCCTTCTGGCTCAAAAATGACTTTGGATTTTTTGTTAATCTTTACCACGAACGTGCTGTCTGCGGCATTCCAATAGCACGAGTTAATTCCTGCTTGTATCAAGGCAGGCTTCACCTGTCCCAACCAAAATTTCAGCGCCTCGTAACGCTGGTGTCCCTCTTCTGTATCAACACCACGGACCACCACGTCTATTATAGAAGTGCTAGTCCTAAGTTGGCCCTTAGTTCCTTCGAACGAGAACGGCTCATTGAGTTCGAGCTGGCCATCTTCCACGGTGCAGAGGTTGGGCAACTCTAAGTTCTTTAGATCAGAAAAAGCCGCTTTCCCTATAATTTTCATAGAGTCGGGCAATACCAGATCAGGCAACGATGTACAACCTTTGAACGCATAGCTTTCTATATATTCCAAACAATCAGGAAGTACCAACTCCTTTAAATCGGCACAATCCCTAAAAGCCCCAGTACCCAAATTTTTAATGGTATTGGGGAAAACCACCTTTTTCACGCCCTTGAACGTGTAGTCGCGCGAAAACGTCTTTGGTAGTCCCGTATGATAGAGTTCAAAGGTCAAATTCTTAGTATTGTTTGGTAAACTTATCGCCTTGGTGACATCCGATACGACAAAGGTGCAATTTTCACATCCCTCTATAGCAGAAGAGACAAAGAGAGAATCCTCTGGGAATATAATTCTTATGTTCTCTTTCTTGCAAAGGCAGAAAGCCTTACTACTAATTTTTTCTATGTTTGAAGGAACCACTATTTCATCCTTTGGGAATGCAAGAATCAATGTTTTCTTGTCTTTCGACATAAGCATTCCATCTTCTATTGCAAAGTGCTCGTTCTGATCAGAAATCGTTATGTTCCTCAAGTTGTCGCAACCATAGAAAATGCCGCTGCCAAGGCTTTCCACTCCAGCCCCCAAGAAGAGGGTTGTCAGGTTCCGACAATTTTCAAACACTTCCGAGCCAATTTCTTTTACAGAATCCGCGATAGTCACACTTTCCAAATTCTCGCAATTAGCAAATGCGGTACGATCTATTGCTATAACACCGTTTTGAATCGTTACTGACCTTATCTTCTTGTTATCACTAAACACAAAAGGAGCAATAGCAGTAACCCCCTCTGGAATAACCACGTCAGTTTGGTTATGCTCGTAACCCACCACAACGTTTTCGTATCTTCTATTATACGTCAGCTCGCACTCTTTTGCAATCAGTAAACCTTTCTCTTTCCGATAATAAGGGTTGGCCGCATCAATCTCTATATTTGCTAAATTTTCACAATTTCTAAAGGTTGTCTCGCCCATTCTTTTTACAGAAGCGGGTATATATATGCTTGTTAGCTTTGGACTGTTAAATTCGCAACAGAGAGTTTCCAATGTGCTGGGGAGTTTTATCTCCTTTAAATTATCACAATATTTGAAAAGCCTAGACAAGGATGTAATTCCCTCCGGAACCGTTATTGACTGAATATTACTTCCGCCATCGAACCAATATATATTTTTTACCGTTTCTGGAAACTCGACCTCTGTCAATTGGATCTTTCGGGGGCAATGAATTACATTCCCATTTTCTAATAATATACCGTTATAAGAAGAATAGCGCTTATTCTGGGGATCCACATTAATTTTCTCCAAGCTTTCACATTCTTGGAAAGTATCCTTCTCAACAACATGGGTCGCTTCCGGCAAATTTATTTCAACCAAAGAAGAACACCCCCAGAAAGCCCTTTTCCCCAGAGACTCAAGGCCAGACGGAAAGGTAATGCTGGTTAGAGAAGTACATTTCACGAAAGCACCATCTAGGATAGAGACGAGGGTTGAAGGCAGAATCACCTCTTTAAGGTTGACACAACCCGAGAATGCGTCACTGGATATCCATTTAACACCTTCGGGGATGACCACTTTTTCCAATCCTGTACAACACATGAATGCATTGGATTTAATAGATTGAAAATTACCTGAAAAAGTGACTTCGGTAAGCCATTCACAAAATTCAAATGTTCGTTTCCCTGTGTAAACGTTGGACATCTCTTCTTTCTCCATATTCTTTTATTAATATGTATGTGAATTAACGGTAAAAGTCAAAATTGATAAATCATCTCACAAATGTAGAAAAGCAATACTTATAAAACCGTCGGTTGAATCAATTTCATAAATTATACCTTAGAATAAATTGTAAATTTTATCAATTTTAATGTTTTAATAATCAGATACTGCATAGTATAGGTATGCGTAACTTTCTCACAAAGTTTAGAAATTTCCTTTTGATTTGCAAACAATTTGTAGAAAATCACAGAAACATCAACACGGAAATCTCATTTAACTTTTCTTGTAGATCTGAAATCGTGTTATAGAAGAAAAATGAGGTGGAAGGGATTGGCTGGAAGCCTATAGGGCAGACGTAAGAGCTTTGACTAGTAACACAAAACAAGCCGCACCTGAATAGATGCGGCTTATTTTGTATTTATCCTGTCCCACAAAGTCGGAGATTCTTTTTTATTTGCCCTTGCTGTTTACAATCAGAGGGGCTTAGCGTTACGTCATCAATCCTTAATCAAAATTCTTAATTGTTGCTGTTCCCCACCCTTTTGCATCACAATGCAATAGGCGCCTGCCGGAAGTGGAGAATAGTCACCGAAACGCAGATGTTTCATGCCCTTCCCTGCGAATGTAGATAAGAGCTTTCCGTCCACACCATAGAGACTGACTTGATAGGATTCGTCCGCAGATGGGGTCATGAGCAAGTCCACACGGTCCTCCTCGACAGCTAAAATTTTGCACCAAGCATTCGATGGATGGCTCTGCACGGATGTGCTTTCTGTCGCCTCCAACTCCCACCAATCGATATTCATCAAGAAGGCACTTTCACCCGTATAGTTGAGCGTGAGTTTCTGCACGCCTTTCGGCAACTTCACTGTCGATTGCGCCACATACCAATCATTCCAACCGTCCGATTTTTCCGAATCGACGGTGATTTTTCCTAATTCGTTTCCAACGGAGTCGAGAACGGTAATGAGACTCGGTTCCTCCGCCTCGGTAGCCACATTGGCACGAATGAGATACTCTCCAGCGACTGGCACATCAACAAGGTATTGAGACCAATCTCCATCATTAATCCAGCCCAAATTAGGGATGCCATCCTTGTCTGGTTCCACCTGAACTCCCGACATGGTGAGGTAATCCTCCGCCTCTATCCTCGCCGGAATGACGATAGGGTCATACGGCAAGTTGGTCAGCTTCAAGTTGGCATCAAACTCATAGACTTCGCCCGCCTTCGTCTCCACGGAGATCCGATTTCCGTTATACTGCAAATTCAACGTACCCCCACATTGTGAGGTGATGGAAAGGAACTCCAACGTACGGCCTGACCAAGCCATCGAATCGACAACAAAACCACCCCGGGCACGCAATCCTGTCACCGAACCCTTCTCCCACTTAGAAGGCAACGCTGGGAGAATCTGGATCTTCCCGTTATGGCTCTGCATCAACATCTCATTGATACCCGAAACGGCGCCGAAGTTACCATCAATCTGGAATGGCGGATGGGCATCGAACAAGTTGTTGTAGGTCCTGTCGGGTGTCAACAACATACGGACAAGGTTGTAGGCATGGTCTCCGTCGTGCAGGCGGGCCCACAAATTAATCTTCCATGCGAGCGACCAACCCGTTGCCAAGTCGCCACGTTGTTTCAGCGTGTTTTTTGCTCCCTCGGCCAACTCTGGCGTTTCATCGACCGTGATCTGCGCACTTGGGAACATGCCATAGAGATGCGACACATGACGATGGTCGCTACGTGGGTCGTCCCAATCCTCAAACCACTCCTGCAACTGGTCATAACGACCAATCTTATGAGGAGGCAAGCGTTTCACCGCCGCCTGCAACTTGGCACGCAACTCCTCATCTACACCTAAAATCTCGGAAGCCTGGATCGTATAGTTCCACACATCACGGATAATCTGGTTGTCCATTGTCGGAGCGAAGCAGACATTGTAACTTCCGTGGGCGTTCTCAGGCGAACAGCTCGGTGCCGTCACCAAATACTTCTGTCCTGAAACAGGCTCCTCCACCACGCTATTCAAAAAGAAGAGTGCCGATCCTTTAATCGTAGAATAGACATCCGCCAAGAAATCCTTGTCAGTCGGGTTGTACAAGAAATGCTCCCATAGGTGCGTACTCAGCCAGCCTGCGCCCGTAGGCCACATGCCCCAAGCCCCGTCTATCGGAGCGGAACGGTTCCACAAATCGGTGTTATGGTGTTCCACCCAACCCTCGTTTACTCCCCAATGGACCTTGGCCGTCTTCTCTCCTTGAGGCACCATGGATTTCACCTTGTCGATAAGCGGCACAGCGCACTCTGGAAGGTTGGCCGACTCTGCCATCCAATAGTTCATCTCCAAGTTGATGTTGGTCGTATATTTGCTACCCCAAATAGGGTTCGTATCCTTATTCCAAATACCCTGCAAATTGGCAGGCTGTCCACCGGCACGGGAACTGGCAATCAACAAGTAACGGCCATATTGATAGTAGAGTTCCACGAAATCAGGGTCGTCCGTCGAATTGAAATTCTTCACACGGTAGGTGGTTATGTCGCCTGCACTCTCATGAGGCTCACCCAAATCCAAACGGACACGGTTGAAGAGCGACTGGTAATCCTTCAGATGGTCCGCCAAGATCCGTTCGTAGCTCTTTCCTTCTATTTTTGCCATGACGGCAGAGGAACGAAGAGCTGGGTCGCCTGAAACATCCTCGAAAGAGTTGAAGTTGGTTGCCGTAGTCAAAATCAAGGTAGCGGAATTGGCACCCGAGACATTCACCTTTCCCCCATTCAAGGAAACGGTTCCTCCATCAGCCACCACATTCATGCGGTTTTGGAACTTAATGGCATCAACCGTAACATCATAGACCAACGTATTTCCGTCCGACGAGAGATAATTATTCCGATGGGGAGTTGTCATGGTCGCATTAAAGGAAATCATTCCCGGCTTGCTAGCAGAGAAGTGCACCACGATGACATGGTCGGGGTAACTGGCGAAATACTCACGAGTATATTCCACGCCCTCATAGACATATCGTGTTTTAGCGATGGCCGTAGTCAAGTCCAATTCACGATAGTAGTCCCTCGCTCCTGAATGGGAGAAACTCAGTTCCAAGTTGCCCACAGGCTGAAAACTTGCCGGACCGTAGCCAATCATGTGGTCGTTGACGATGGACTCCGCCGCCGCATAATTACCCGAGAAGAGCGCATTGCGGGCATCCGCCAGATAATTGGCCGCACCTGCCTTGTTATTGTCGCCCGGGCCACCCGACCAGACCGTACTCTCGTTCAAGCCTATCACATCCTTCGTGACACCGCCGTAGATCAAGCCTCCCATGTAGCCATTGCCGATAGGAAGGGCATCCGTAAAAGAATCGCCCGCATCCGAGCCATACCAAAGCACCAACGGTTTGGCATTCATTTCCAAAGAGGAACCGACCAAAAGCAATGCGCCGGCCACCCATCTAAAAAAAACGATTTGTTTCCATATTCAATGCGTTTTATGATTCACACCAACAATGACCATGGATTAATCTTAAATAAAGAGGAATAGGAGACTGCCAAAAAATTCCCTCGAATATTCCTTCTGTGTTTTAGTTTCCTTTCCCGAAATGAACATATGTAACTATCCATTCCATCCATTGAAGAAACAATGGAATGTCGTTCATTCGGTTAGATTGGGTTTGGTCTGTTTGGTCAAATAAAAAATCATTCATTCTATAAGGCAAAAATAGCACTATTTTTATTTTATCCAAAGAATGTCAGACAATTAAATGCCCGGAGACCACGGAAATTTCATTTAACTTTTCTCATAAATTTCGTGGATTTTACTATGAGACGCTTGCAGGAACAAGCAAGAGTCTGTAAATTTGGCAAGAAAATCTATCGGGTAGAGCAAAAAGCGACAGCCCGCGCTGCC
>JAGCWQ010000049.1 GCA_017961765.1 Paludibacteraceae bacterium
GGAGGAAAGTCCTCTCATTTGGGCATCCGCTTCCGGTGCGGTGGTTAATCTTGGGGGGTCGAACACAAAGACGTTCTATGAGGGCAACAATCCAGACGCGGAACTTATCTATTGCGAGTATGGTTTAATAAACATAACAGCCGGCATATACAAGAACCACGGTTCACACTATCTGTTGAACTGCAAGGACGCCAACTACGCAAACGGCACTGCCAACATAGTGGTGAGTTCCACAAGCACGTCGTCAGGTCCAAAGTTCTACGACTTCGACCCTAGCGACAACCCTGAAGGGGAAGGCACGTCATACGTGGCAGAGGGATGCCACGTGACATCTTCAGTAGTGACGGAGGAAGATGGTGAACATACTGTTTACATGGTTGTCAAGGACGCTTCATGAGTAGAGTAATGGAAAAATAACACATCTATTATGAATAAGAGACGTATAAAACTAACAGAATCAGACCTTCATAGAATTGTGAAAGAGTCTGTGAATAGGATTTTGAGAGAAGAATTCGATGTTAATAAGTTCTTCGTTGCTGACGAGGGTGACGGTATGTATAACATATTCTCTTATGCCGACTTCGATGAAAATGGCTATTATGCGGGTCATGAGGGTGAAGAAGGATACCACATAGACGATTTTGACATAGTTTACGAGACTAGTAGATTTCAAAATGCCGAGAGGTGGGTAGATGAGCATATGGCTTATTGAAAATCATTAAAATAGTAATTAAAAAACTGCATTATGAATAAGAGACGTATAAAACTAACAGAATCAGACCTTCATAGAATTGTGAAAGAAGCATTGGATGCTATCGACAGTAAAGGCAGTGGAGAGGCATTCACCGGCAGAAAGCCGGCAACCGGCCGTAAAGGGTTGACGGAAGGAGTAAATCCCGACACGCCAAGATACAGGATGGTATCTGATTACATCCTCAATGTTTACGACGTCGAAAAAATCGGTGACATGTCCGACGACGAGATGATGGAATGGGCGTACTCAATCGCACAAAACACAAAGGTACCGGTGAAATACGCATTCGGTGTCATCAAACACATGTTTTCAACAAACGAATCGCGCATCCGCAGTATAGTGAGGGAAGCGATACTTAACGAACTTGACCCAAGGACGTATGCAAGCTATGCGCAAAAACGCCAAGCGCAAGGTCAAAATGATAGGCAATAACATAGCAGTTGGCACAAGGCACAGGCAAATACGTCAACGGAAAAGGATGGCGATAGCCAGTGAACACCAAACACAAGAACAACGATATAAACTGTCCTGAAATGGGCAGTTTTTTCGTCTACCCGGATATTTATATAGTGAATTAATAAATCATGGTTTATACAAATGGAATACATCAAACTATTTGACACACACTCCCAATACGAGACATTCGTGGGGGGGGGGGCGATGCAACGTCCCAACGTGAGCTATTGCATTGACAATAACGAGGTACACTACAACCCGGTACTGCCTGTAATTAAGGTCGCCGGCACATTCAACGTCACATCGACAAGCAATCAAACATACATGACAGGGGTCGGAGGTTGGAACAATGTTAGCAAGGTAGAGATAACTAAACCAAGTGGCAGTACCATTGAATTGACGTTTGCCGACCTGACAGTTTACGAATTTGATGAATGGCATTACGGTTATGTCTTCGATGAGACGGGCGTACACACGATTTACTACACACTCACCGATCCGACGTTCATAGGGAATCATTTTGCGGATTTTACCCCATTAATTTCAATAACCATACCCGACAGCGTGACAAGTATTGGGGTAGCTGCTTTTATAGACACTTTCCTAACTTCAATAACCATCCCCAACAGTGTGACATCCATCGGAGATGGTGCTTTCGAAAGTAATGCACTACTTGCATCTGTGACAGTTGAGGCAACTACACCACCCACATTGGACGTCTACGCATTCGAAAGCAATGCGAGTGGTCGCAAGATATACGTCCCCGCTGACAGCGTCGCCGCATACAAGGCAGCAAGTGGTTGGTCAACCTATGCGAATGACATCGAGGCTATACCAACGACGTGATTTCAATAGTCAACTTTCTTACTTGAGAATAAATGGGATAACTACTATTCGTAGGATATCCCATTCTCTTTGTTCAAATCCGTTGTTTTTCATTCATGAGTAGTTTCCTGTTCCTCATGTATATCGTTAGCCACCCTGCGTCGTCTATCACGCAGCACAATGACCAAATCAAGAGCGACAACTTGAGTGGCGGCAGTGATATGAGTGCCATCACGTATCCGGCAATGCAGACGATGCCCTGCACGATGCTCATGTTGTTGTCGTATGTCTCCCTCTCTCCGGATGGCCATAGTGTTGCCTTGAACGCCATGATGCATTTCCCGACGAATATCGACACGATGTTTGAATACACCAACGACGCTATGGCGAAGACCCACACGTTCCATTCTATGAAGCAGAGGTACAGCCCAAGCAGACAGCCGCACGTCGATTCCGTTACGGCTAACTGAGTGAAGCACCTCATCGCATTTTCCCTGACTTTCCCGTTCCAAACTATGCCAATCGCCAAGCCAACGATAGAGTAGTCTCTGGTTAGCGTCAGCGTGTATATTGAACAACCATGACAGCCTACCGCCGTTCATAACCATCTCTTGAGGTTCTCGTTAATTAGGGGATTGCATATACACATGAAGTCGTCCCCTACAGTGTGGTATATGTCATATGGCTTGTCAAAACTGGCATTCAGCCTATCGCACAATTCCTTCCCGTGTACTGTTATAATTCCCTTCTCAAGGAATCGACTATCGTTCTTGATTACCTTCAACACCACGTCGGTGAGTTCATCCCTTTCCATACCAAACGATGAATTATATTTCATCCATCGTTTCCATGTCAGTGTGTTCTTCATGTATGCAGGTTCTTGCGCGTCTGACAGGACGCTATCGAAGCATTCTACGAAATGTTTCTTTGGCAAAGTGTTTAGTAAGACATGGTCGTCGTCGAAGTCTTGCCATCTTAACGACGTCTCGCTCTCGTGATTTGATATGTCTGAGAAGTATGTGCGTACGATGAAGAACACGTCAGCACCACGTTCTTTCAGTGCTTTCATCTCGTCAATGAATCTTACGTCGTCCACCACAACGTCCCATCCCCACGAGACCCATGTGTCCAACGTATCCATTGTCTTATCGACATGCCATGTAGGTTTATATTTCCTTATTATGTCAGTCCCCATGACTTGCAGTATTTGCCTCACGCTGTTGAATTCCATTCCCAGCAATTCGCCGTTCAGCGTATGAATAGGTATGTCCGTATCATCGCTGATGATGCTTATCCAACGTTCATCTGCGGTGATGGAGAATGTAGTCCCGTCGTCCTTCATTGAATTCAATTCATCGACACTGCACTGCAATAGGTTGGCGCATAGGCACTTGAGGTTATCTGCCATCGACAATTTATGGAAGCCGTGTTTATCGACGAGGTGTGTGGCAAGAAATGTCTTTCCAGCTCTTTTCCTCCCGGCGAAAGCATATATTTTCCCCTTTCTCATTCACTTTCAAGTTTGTCAATTGTATCGTCCTCAATATCCTGTGTAGCCGCCTCGTTTTCCTTGTTCACAGTTGACAATTCCCTTATGATGTGCCTTACAGACACGGTGTCCTTTTTAAGGGGTTGCTGCTTTTTCGGCTGCTGTTCTTCTTCACATCCAACACGGTTGTCGAAGACGACATTCGTGATTTTCTTTGTTATGTGTGCTTCCGACAGAACTTGATCGTCAAAATTAAGGCTAAATTGCTCTATCAGTTCGAATATCACGTGCCTGTCAATTGACAGTACGTCACCTACCGTACGCCCCTTGTACTTGCCGCATGGCAGTGTCGAATCAATGTGTAACTGTTTGCTTTCGTTTTTCATCTGTATTCATCCTCCCTATTTATTGCTTAAAAGACCGCCAGTGCGCACGATGCAGATGAGCGATATGTATATGCCTTGCACGTGTTTGCGTAGAGCGGCCTTTTTATATTATGATGCCTTCCTAAATTTCTTCTGGTTACCGTCAGTGTATCTACTGACCATTTCTTGTGTCACGACAATCCTGGTTAATTCTGCCTTCCTTCCACCATGCTCAAACATCAAGTCAGTCAGGACGTTGTCTATGACGCCTCTGAGACCTCTCGCCCCTGTATTATTGTTGTATGCCACCTCCGCTATCAAATGTAGTGCGTCATCATCGATGACGAGGTCGATATTATCCATCCACATCATCTTCTTGTATTGTTTGACAACAGAGTTTTTCGGTTCGGTCAGTATTCTGAAAAGTTCGTCCTCCGACAATTTGTCAGTGTGTGTAACGACGGGGAAACGCCCTATGAGTTCAGGTATCAGTCCGAACTTGCGCAAGTCTTCCGACGTGACGTTATCTAACGCGTTACATTCATCGTTCATCGTGTCTGAGACGTTGAAGCCTATCCGTCTTGTGTTTTTCCGTCTGTCGACTATCTCCTCCAAGCCGTCGAAGGCGCCAAGACCAACAAAAAGTATGTTGCTAGTGTCTACTTGTATGTATTCCTGTTCTGGATGCTTGCGTCCACCGGTAGGTGGCACGGAAACGATGCTGCCCTCGACCAACTTAAGCAATGACTGTTGTACCCCCTCGCCACCTACGTCACGGGTGATTGAGACATTCTCGCCCTTTCGGGCTATCTTGTCTATCTCATCTAACACGATAATCGCGTGTTGTGTTCGTGTGATGTTGAAGTTTGCGTCTCTCAATGCTCCAAGCACGACGTTTTCAACGTCTTCGCCGACATATCCGGCTTCCGAAAGCGTGTTGCAATCCGAGATGTAGAATGGGATGTCTAGGTACTTGGCCAACATCCTCCACATATACGTCTTCCCACTCCCGGTCGGACCAAGCAAGATTGTGTTCGATTTCTCTATCGTTACGTCCCTGTACGGGTTGTCCTCTTCGACGGACGTGAAAGAGTATACACTATCCATGAACCTCTTGTAATGGTTATACACAGCCACCGAGATGTACTTTTTGGCCTTTTCCTGACCTACGACATATTTGGACAGATAGTCATACAGGTGTTTAGGGGTAACGCGGTCAATCATACCGCGCATTTGCGCCTTTATCTCCTCAATCTCCTCTTTTTTTCTTGTTTCATTTTCTTTACTTTTAGGCATATAAATAATGTTTTGTTAAAAATGTCTGCAAAGATACTGAAAAAAATCTGAACCGCAAAGAAAAACGCCTATTTATTTGAAGCGGTTAATGATTTTTAACGATCGATGAGACTAAACGAATGGAAACCCGATTTTTTCGATAGTTTGCCGGATCCGATAAGGGTATATCACGGAACTGACTTTGGCACATTGGACAATATACTCCGAAGCGGCCGCATATCGGCGAAGGAGGGGCACAGGCATGGAGAGACATATGGTATTAATTGGTTCAGCCTGCGTGTAGGTGGGTATGGCATGGGTACTTACTTCTCGATTGACATCCCTAAAACCGACTTCGATAACTATAAGTTCCATTTCATGAATAACAGTGACTTGACATCAAACGATGATGTCATACGAATTGACGGGTATAACCTACGCATCGTAACGATAGGTGGCGGTGACGAGGAGTATTTCCGCAGGGCATGGGACAATACCGTCGGCAACGGCGGTGATGTCTTCGACTTCGTCAACTACCTTAACAGGGTCAACAGGGAGTTCAAGGAATGGCAACCTACGGTTGATAATCCGGCTGTAATATACCTTATAAGGCAGCTCTTCGGTGACAACGAGTTAGTGAAAGCCGGGTTATTAGGCGAGTCGCGCAAGAAATTGTCAGAAGTTAAGGCGTCTGACATAAACATGTCTCCGTTCAAGCCGAAAAGCGAACTCAACCCGAAATTGTGGGTCAACGGGAAAATCAATTCGAGGGTAAGGGTTAGGCTGTTAGACATAGCAGACGATTTCATGGACGAACTTGCTATCGGAGACATAAAACCGGAGGACATTGTCTTGACGGGTTCGCTTTCCAACTACAATTGGTCGAAGTATTCAGACATAGACCTTCACATTGTCATTGATTTCTCTAAGGTTTACCCCGGTAAAAAGGACTTCGTCGAGGACTACTTCAAGACAAAGCGTGAGGCGTGGACGGAATCGCACGGGGAACTGAAGATATACGGCTACCCTGTAGAGGTCAGCGTCGAGGATTCAAAGAATCCGGCAATGTCCACCGGTGTATACTCCATTGTCAAAAATGAGTGGATTGTCGAACCGGACGACTTCGACAACGCAGAATTGAATTCAGCGTACATAAGGAAGCACTCGGCGAAGTTAATGACGAAGATAGACGCCATGCTATCTGACTACAATAATAGGAAAGGGCTTGACAATTTAGACTCAAAGGCGTATAATCTTTTCATGAACTTGAGGAGGCAAAGGCAAGAAAGCTTATCAACAAGTGGCGAGATGGGGAGCGGGAACATCATCTACAAGATATTGAAACATTCCGGTTATCTCGACAAACTATGGGACGTCATCAATGGCGCATACGACAGGTCGATGTCAATGCCTTAAACTGTCGCTATTTATAAGTACGTAGTGTAAATAAAGTATAAGAAACAACATAAAGCATGGCTAACATCTATGACGAACAGCTAGATAGGATGAGGTATCTCAACACCTACGGACAGGTAGACGAGACCGCGGCGAAACCGTCGACTGTCTTGGAGTACCACACCAAGGGCGCCGATGGCAAGACATACGGTATTGTCAGGGAAGGACACAAGTTCTACATCAAGGTCGCGCCCGAGAAGGACACGCAGGTGCTCGCCGAGGATTACCAGTACATAGGTGGCATCAACAACAAGAAGGCTAACGAGTTCCTGACTTACACAGTCGCCTCGAAGCAACTGGACATGAAACTGTCTTCCATACGCGAGGCTGTTAGAGGCAAGGCGCTTATCGAGACCGCCACGAGGAAGGACGAGACGCCTTCGTCAGAGTGGCAAATCAACGAGACGAAGGAGATGAGGAGGGAGATAAACCGTTTCAACGAGATTGTAGGGAACGTGAGCAGCATACTCAACGAGTCCGATGGCTTCACGATGAATCACACTTTACCGGAGGCACCGGCGTCTAACCCGTCCGCGAAGAAGGTCAACTCCCCGTTCACTGACACGGCAACTGCCGAATTAGACAAGGACTTGAAGGACACCGACACTGACTACAAAAAAGCCGGCAAGCCTTATGACAAGGATGCCAAACCGGGTGGTGAACCCGGAAAATGCGAAGGTGGCGACTGCACATATTCTGAGAAACCTAAATACGTTGACACTGGTGTTGCCGGACAACATCCGAAAGGCGGCAAGGTGGCGAAGGTCAATGAGGGCTGCGCCAACAAGACAGTTAAGATAACGGAGGAACAAGTTCTTGCATGGAACAAATCAAAGGATTTCATGGACAAGTCGCATGGTACCGAGATTGGCAGTTCAGAGCCTTTCACCGACCAACTTGACGGGGACAAGAGCAATCAGGGCGAATCAGGCGCAGAACCAATACACGAGGCGGATGGAACTGTGGTTCATACCGCCCAAGACCAAGGCAAACCGAAACCGGGGACTAATGAGGTTGGCGACAGCGCACCTTTTGAGGAGGGCGTGAACGAGTCAAACGATGACGACGTACCATTCCCAGAGGTCGAGGATGGTGGCTCGTACATGGGTTTCGAGAGGGATTACAACCAATGGCTCGACAAAGTCGACAAGCCAATCAGCATAGACCTTGACGATGATGAATACGGTGATGGGTATGGCGATATAGATTTCGATGTGATGAAGGACAACCCATACGGTGACGAGATGGAGATAGACCTCGAACTAGACGACACTGACGATGAATGGGGCGATAAACCACTTGACGATTTCGACGATGAAGACGACTATGAGGACGACATGCCGGTTGAGTCAAGGAGACGCATGCCAAGGCGCGTGAACGAGACGAAACTTGACGATTTCGGCAAACACCCGGCTTACCAGAAGAAGGTAATGACGACGCCTCCTAACAAGGAGATTGACCGTTGGGGGCGTGACTGGAACGATGATTCGGCGAAGGGCGAAAAGCCATACGGTATCAAGATAGGAGACGGTTCGCCTTTTAGTGAGGAGGTCATAGAGACGCTTGTCGACAACGTTATGCGGAAACTTTCCGGCGGTGATAAAAAAAAAGCGTGAATGAACGCAAGGTACTGAAGGTACCTTCGACACCGAAACCGGACATGACGCCTCCAATGGATATGCCACCGGCCGGTCAAGAACAACAGTTGCCTCCACAAATGCCTGATGACGTTCCGCAAATGGACGGAGGTATGATGGACGAACCCATGGACGGTTTTGATCCTGGCGTGGAAGCCAACGAGGATGAAGACCCGAAGAAGTTCATACAGCAATTGACCGGTAAACTCAGCCAATCGTTGAGGTCGTATAACTCCCAACTACCTAGACCGGACGCGGATCTTTGCAAGTATGTAGCC
>JAGCWQ010000050.1 GCA_017961765.1 Paludibacteraceae bacterium
CCCCCCCCCATAAAATAATCGCTTTTAACATAAAATTTAACATTTCTGAAATAAGGGAAGCATTCGTGGAATGATCGATTGTAGAAAGAGAACAAGCCCCCTCTTTTCAATACATAGGCAATCAGAATAGGAACCAAATCAAATCGATGGCTTCATAGAAGCTGTTGTCCGTAAATTTCCCAGGTGGTATGTAAACGAAAGGGCTACCATACCGTGGCAGCCCTTTATCGTTATCGCATTCTTGTGTATCGCGTATATTTTTTGGATTGTCCGTAGTTGGCAAAGCAGCTTTGGAACTTCTGAGGAATCCTGAATTCCAAGCCTATCTCGTGTGTTCCGTAGTTGCCGTGGCGGAGGTTGCCGAAGAAGTAGTCGTAGGAGTAGAAAGCCGACAGCCAAGTGAATATGTTCACGCCCGCCATGATGGATCCTTCATACTCGAAGCGGTAGCTGGCTCCTACGTAGAACAAGTCGGACGGATGCCATTGATAGTCGAAAATGTAGTAGAAATAGAGGCTCACCTGATGTTTCCAACGGTCTCTGTAGTTGTAAACGAAGTAGGAAGGGGAGAGTCTCCACCACTCATTGGATTGGAAATAGTAGTTGATATATCCCGAATAGAGTTTGTGGAGCGGAACCTCTTCCGTGCCGTTCAGCAGGTGGTTGGCCGCAAGACCCAACTCGAAATCCTGGAGCAACAATTCGAATCCGACCTCTGCGTCGGGTGAGGTTCCCTTGGGAATTTCGTACGATTCGGCCGTGTGTAGCGTGTTGGCCTCCCTGATTTTGTCCGCATCGTAGCCTCTGTTCATCAAACCGCCTCCCACACCGAGATTGATGTAGCTGTCGCTTCCGATGGGAACCATGAAGGCGAATGTCAGTTTCGGGTTGCGTGTGTATTGGTATCCAATCTCATCCGAGAGGAAGGATAGACCCACTTGGGAGTGGGCACCCATGAAGAAGTACTTTCCTCCGGCGTAGTAGGTCCTGGGAGCTCCGTCCAAGCCTGTCCATTGGAATCTGCCGCCTAAGGTGAAGGTGGCATACATGATTTCAGGCACGTAGGCTGGGTTCATGTAGTTGAGCCTCAGTTGCTTGTTGGTGAACAATACATCTTCCTGCGCACTTAGGTTAGTAAGGGCGAAAAGAGCAAGTATGAATATTGCGAACTTCTTTTTCATTTCTGGGCTATTGCTTGGGGAGGAGGAAAAATCCCCCTCCGCTTTTTTATCTGACTAATGTTATATAACCTGTTTTAATCTTTTTCTCTCCATTGATGAAGTAAGTGATGGCATAGAAGTAGGTGTCGGCAAAGGCATCTTCGCCCTTGTTCGTTTGTCCGTGCCATCCTGTTCCTTCATAGATCAAGTTGCCGATTCGGTCGAAGATCTGAAGCTCGTAGTCCTCCATGAACTCGTCTTCTGGTGTCATCGTGTTCGGAACATCGAAGTCTGGGTCAACCAACAATCGGGTCGTTGCCTCGCCAGCACATCCGTAGGCATGTTCTACGGTCAATGTCACATCGATAGGCTTGGTGAGGCGGACTAAGGATGCTTCGTATTCGTGGTCTTCTACCGAATTGCCATAAGAACTTTGTCCGTCGCCGAAATCCCATTTGTAGGAGTAGTTCTCGTCGAGGGTAGAACTGATGGAAGCCTCTAAGTGAACTTCAAACGTATCTCGGTTGAGCTGGTAGAGCGTCGAGTGGATCATTGGGGTCACGACGATGGTTGGGTCTGGTTGCTTAACCGTGTTGATGGTTATCGTAGTGTCAACCGGACATTGGTTCTCATCTATACCCGAGATAGTCAGGAACTCTGACTTGGTTGGGGTGTAGGCGAATTCGTCGCTCTCGATGGTCGAGTCGGCTAAGCTCCACTTCGTGTTGTAGAGGTTGCCTGTGTTCAAGTTGATCGTGTTGCCGAGGCAAGTGTTCGTTTCACCGTTGATGATGGCTTTCGTCTTGTCGTAGGTCTTGAACACGAGGTCGATGCTCTCCTTGCAGACAGGCTTGTTGATGATGGTTGCCGTCAACGTCACGTTTGCATCACCGCTCAAGACAAAGTCGTAGGATTTGCCGTAGTGGTTCAATCCTTCGGTGACATTCTCCCATTCGAAGTCGGCGTTGCTGGATGAAGCGGTGAGGGATACGGAGTCGTCATAGCAATAGATGCTCTTGACGGAAGTATATTCGAGATCCTCCACTTTCAACATGTTGATGTGGGCAGTGTGGGTGGCTTTACAACCGAATTCGTTCACGACGGAGAATTGGTAGTCGCCCGTATAACCGATGTTGCTCTTCAAGTCCATGCGTTGGCTCTTGTCGGTGCCGTTCCAAAGGGTATCTGCTTTCTCTTGGATGTTCTGCATAGCCATGATCTCGTCGAGAGTGACGGTCAAACCTGCGCAGGTGTCAAGATGGAATGACAGCGGTTGGATGGCATCCTTGATGCTTACGTCGAACTTCGTGCTTGGACTCTCACAACCGTTGATGACCGATTGGGTTACGTAGAACGTTGCCTCTTTCCAATTGCTCTCGTCCGTGTTGATGACGATGGAGTCGAGACGTTCGTTGCTGTTCTCCGCATACCAGTTCAGCCTTGCGCCATTGTCTATGGAGTTGGCTTGGATGGTGTGGTTGCCCGTATTCTCGCAGAAGATGAAGCTGCCGTTGATGTCTGGTTTCCTGTCATACTTCTCTTGAATGGTTACCTTCATGCTGGAGGCTTCACCCTGACAAGCTTTGTAGCTGAGTCTTGCGAAGTACTTTTGCTCTCCTGCCGTTGCGGAGGATGGCTTATAGCCAGGCTCCAATGGGTTGTCGTTTTCGTCCGACCAGATGACTTCGTATAGTGGGTTCTCCCATTTGGCGAGGAGTGGGTCGGTCAACTCATCCTTACAGTAAGCCGTATCGCTGACGATCGCCTTCTCTTCAATGCTGCTTTGGATGTGGACGATATAGTCTTGCAAAGCCGTTTGGCACTCGCCCAATTGTTGACGGAACTTATAGGTGAAGTCGCCTGCATAGAGGGACGATGGTTTGAGCGTACCGTCCTTGCTTACGGTCGCATAGTCGTCGTTAGGGTCGTACCAAAGAACCATTGCATTCTCGTCGGTTGGTTGGAGTGTCAAGGCCTCGGTTGGAGTGGCTTGGCAATACGTCGTGTCGCCGTAGCCGCTGATCAAGTCTGGCACCTTGTTGATTTGAACCAGGAAGGTCGTATCGATGCTACAGCTGGTTCCGTCGGCAGGTTGGATGACGATGCTTGCCGTCAGGCCGATCTCTTGTACTCCTGTTGCCTCTGTTGCAATGGAGATGTTATCGATGTCGTCGGAAGCTTGGTTCCAGATGTAGTGTTCTGCACCTGAAACTTTGGCTTGGATAGTGTCGCCTGCACAGACCTCCTTCGTGTAATCCAATTCGATTTCAATCTTCGGTGCGAAGGCGAGGGTCATGGTGTCGCTTGCCTCGCATCGGTTTGCGTCGGTATAGTGGGCGATGAAGCTTCCTGCCTGTTTGATGGCGGTGTAGTCTATCGGCATGATTGGTTCCGTGCGACGGGTCTCATCCAGGATTGGGTTGACTCCCTCCGTTACGTGTCTTTCTGCGAAGGAGACGAAGTCGAACGTCTCGCCAAAGCAGATCATCGTATCCGAAAGGGTAGGGGCGATGGCAGGGTGGATGGTGATGGTCATCGGAGCTGCCTCGCTGCTACAGTGGCTGCTGAGTGTCGTTTGACGGATGAGGTAGAGCTTTTCGCCCTTCTTCTCCGTGTTGACTTTCAACGAGTCGGTAAAGATGGAGTCTGGATAAGCTGTTGAGAGATCCATCCATTCAAGGATCAAGTCGTTGGATTCGCCCTTGCCAGCCAACGTCTGGATGCCTGTGCCTTGACAGAAGCTGGTGTCTCCACTGATAGGAGCTGGTTGCTGGTGAACGGTCAATTGAACGGACTCTCCTGCTTCACAACCGTATTGGTCGGCAATCACCACTTGGTAAACACCGGATTGGTCGATGACATTCGGTGCCTCTACGGCGATGCCGTTTTTGGTTATGCTCTTGATCTCGTAAACCTTCTTCTCAGGAATCTCTGTGTTGCTTGCGTAAGCCGCTTGGTTCACGACATTCTCCAAGTTGATGGTCTTAGGTGCGCAGACCTCCTCTTGCTCGTCGATGTGGAGTTCGATGCTTTGGCGGACGTTGACATAGATGGAAGCGCCCTTGCCTTTACATTTCGTAATGCGGTCTTCTTGCATAACGGTGAACTCTACATTTGTTACGTTGTCCGTATTGACAATCGTATTCTCGATTTCATTGCCTTCTGAATCGTATCGCTTCAAGTTGAATACGTTGTCTTGGTACTCAACATAGATGGTTGCTTCGCCAGTGTTTTGGCAAATGTCGATTGTGTCGTTTGGCAATGTTGGAGGGATAGGGTGGGTCGTGATCTCCACCGTCTCGCTGCTGACACATGCCTTTTTGTTGGTGATGTGGTAGGTACCTGTCAATTCGAGCGATTCGGTCTTAGCTTCGCTTGCTCCCTCTTCCAAGGTGGTCGTGAAGGTCAAGACGGAGTCTTGGATACTCTTGCCCTCTGCGTTTGTCCATTGGTATTCTGGAGTCTCTTCTCCCTCCTTTGGATAAGCGGTCAAACGGACGTCTGAACCGTCGCAAAGTGAAGTCTCTCCTTTGTAAAGGATGGTCGGTGCTGCATGAGTGGCAATCTCAACCAAGCTCTTGGCTTTACAGCCGGAGACATTGTCTTGGGCCTCGATTAGATAGAAGCCTGCATCCGTGACAGCGTTGGAGTAGAGGAGTTGAGAACCCTTGCTCTGCTCTTCGTCGGAGTGGTAGATGCTGTTTTGCAACTCGTTTCCTGAAGTGAAGATGAGTCCGGCCACAGAATCCAAATTGACGCTTTCCGATTCACAGATATGGATGGTCTCCATAGGAGTGGTTCGGATGGAATCCAAGATTTGATAGCTGACTTCCGCTTTCTCACTCTCGCATCCGTAGATAGTGTCTCTTCTCCAAACGTTGTAGGCCACCTTGTCGCCGTTGCTCAAAGCTCCGTCGATCTTGAGCGTGTCGGTGATGAGGGGCTCGTTGGATCCGATCTTGTCCCAGATATATTCGTAGTCTCCTGCGATGAATTTAGGCGAGATGGCTGTGTCCACTCCTTGGCAGAGATAGATTGGCATTGTCTCGTCAAAGGCAGGAACCTCTGGCTTGCTGATGAATTTGAGGGTGACGTTTGTTGTCGTCTCACAATTGTTCTTGTCTGCATAGACAATCTGATAGTTGCCCGTCTCCTCTACTTGGGTGGAGTCTGCTACGGATAGTTGGTCGGCACCGTCGATTTTGAAGATGTGCTCGATGTTCAACTGGTAGCCTGAGACGGATTCGCTCTTCTTGTCCTTTGCATATTTTGCCAAGTTGAATTTCTCCGGCATACAGATGTTGGTGTCTCGTAGGCTGACGATGATATGTTTGTTTACATTCACGGTCACAGAGGAGAGTTCACTGTAGCAGGCCAATCCTCTGACATTGTTCTCTTGTTTTACGAAGAATTTGTAGATGGTGTCGTTGACGATGGACAAACTCAATTCATTGTCGTTGCTGAATTCATTCTCCTCTACGTCGTACCAAATGAGCGAGAATTTCTCCCTCTCTTCTTCTGAACGTTCCAAGAGAATATTTGGATCTGCACCTTTCTCCGTTTGACAGAAACTGAAGGTTTGGTCTGTCAGTCTCTTCGGAGTCTCGTTGATTTGGATGGCTTGCTTTACGGAATCGATACAAGAGGTTCCGTCGAGTTGCGCAACTACCAAGACTACGGTGTCTTGCATCAACTCTTTCTTGTTGAATTGGTCTGAACTGCCTTCAATGAGTCCAACACCTTCAAACTGCCAAGTGTAGCTGGTTGCTCTGCTTTCGCCGACTGCACTCAAAACGAGCTCTTCGCCTTGACAGAGGATCTTCTTTCCTTCGATTTCAAATTTAGGCTTGTCGTGGAAGATGAGCGTCAGGGTGTTCGTGGCTTCACATCCGTTCAACTTGTCTGTTGCGGTGAACTCATAGACGATGGTGTCTTGTTTTGCTCGTGACACGTCGCTCAGGTTCGTCATGTTTATAATGTTTCCTCCTGCTTTCGCTCCGTAAACGATATCCGAATTTTGTCTTTCGGCAATAATGAAGGAGGATCTAGCGGTGTCTGCCACGTTGATGTGTTCGCCGGCACAGAGTTCGATCACACCGTTTTCTCCGATTGGGGTTACTTTGATAGGGTCGGAGATGACGGCTACGATGGAGTCGAGGTCACTGACACATTCTGTGTAGATGTTCTTGGTGAATGCCGTGTACTTCTTCTCTTTTGCCGTGATGAGGAGGCTGTCTCCTTCGATGGCTTGTTTTGTCTCACCCCAGAAGATGCGTGTCTCCTCGAGAACTGGGTTCTCGTTTTTAGCTCCGATCTTTATCTCGGATAGGGTACCGCAGAAGAAGATGGAATCCACTCCGTTCTCGATGACTGGTGGAACTGGCTTCTGGTTGATAGTGACGAATACCGTATCGGAAACGGAACATACCTTCTCTGCATCGGTGACGGTGTAGATGTAGGCTACGCTGTCACGACCTTCGATGTATCTGAGTTTCTCTACTTGTCCTTCCTCCAATTTCACTGCCTTGTCATTGTCGATACGGGCGTAAGTGATTTTGATACCTTGCACGTTGGTCAAGTTGATCTTGTTTGCGTTGGTGTAGAGGTATTCGTTAACCAAGTCCTTGAATGCGACGGAGTCTGGCTGACATGTACGCTCGATGTCGTCCATGGCCAATTGAAGGGCCTTGTTGATGGTGACTTCGATGACGGTATCCTTGTAACATCCCGTTGCCTTGTTGGTCTGACGGATGGTGTAGTTGATCTTCTTGGAGAGACCGCTGAACTCGATAGTGTCGGTGTTGACAGGTGTCTTGATCTCCTCGCCGTCGCTGTTCATCCATTGGATGGAAAGGTCGGTGGCTGCATTGTCTTCCGAAGCGTTGATCTTCACTTCGATAGGGTGTGAACCTGAGTGTTGACAGTAGGTGCCTCCCTCTGCAAGGGCTACCTCAGGAATCTTCCTTACGTCCATTTGGATGAAGATGGAGTCAACGCAACGCCACTCTTTGTCAGTAGCGACCAACTTGATCTTTTCGCTGGTTTCCAACTGCAACTTTTCAGGAGCAGGGATACGGGAGCCCTCCTCTCTGAACCATTCGTATTTGTAGGTCTCTGTCGGAGCCAAGAGCAACGTGTCTTGGAACTGGCAGATGACGATTGGGTCGATAGGGTCGATAGTCGGCAATTCGTGGAAGACG
>JAGCWQ010000051.1 GCA_017961765.1 Paludibacteraceae bacterium
AAGAAAACGGAATAGAAAATCTTCGTCATCATTGCCGATTTCTCATCCTTTTGTTGCGAAGGATAACGATAATCAATCCACAGGAAGGCTATCGAAACCAACAACGAGATAGCCGTCGTCACCCAAGGCAAGACAACACCCTGCTCCGCATGAGGATGAACATCCCAGACGTTTCTCCATTCAGAAAACGCCGTCGCCAACCAATTCAACGGTTCAAAATCAGCCCCCGTAGGATTACCCCAATCGGCCATCAAACTCACCATCGCAACGAGCAACACAGGATAGCTCATATTCTCGTAAAAAGGTTTCTTCCTCGTTCGGCCCACCCAGAATAGAGCCAACGCCTCCATCATCCAGAAAATCGTAATCCAATGGCCACTCGTTCCAATCGCTATGGAAACCGTGATAAAAGTCACACCCAAAGCCAAAACCAATCGTTCCAAAGCCCTATCAACCAGATGCTTTTTATAGAGGAAGAAAGAGACTCCGCAATGAATCAGCGCATTAAATGTAGCAAAGAGAGTCAAAGGAATAACCATCTCCTCATGGTTATAAATCAAATTATAGCCCAAGGCGAAGAACAAGAACGAATTGGACAACAAGAAGATAATATCGAACCTGACAAAATCGAAATCCTTTCTCACCTTGTAAACCAACGTCGAAACATAAAAAATTGCGAAAAAGACAAAAGCTAAAGCCAAGACGCCATAACAATCGGACAAAACATCCCACGTTCTAAGACGATAGGAAACAACCACAATCAACCAAGACGAGACGAAAGCAACAGCAAAGAGCTTTTGCCAATATTTCCTTATCGAAACAATCAAAATTCCAGCGTCAATCATGGCTATATACATCCACAAAGAGAGGACGGAACCCGTGCCGTCACTGAGCAGAACAGGGATGACATAGGCACCCACCTGTCCGATAATAGCGACGATTTCCATATCGTACCACCATGCAGTAAAGACGGAGAAGGCCGTTATCAGTATCATCAGGACGAAGGCTAACGGCTTCGGTATCAAGTCATAGAATCCGTAGGCGAAATAGGTCATGAAATAAAGGATGGCCGACGAGCCACTCGAAAGAATCGCGCTAAACTTCTTATAATCCTTCTTGAGTTTCAATGCCACACCTTGCATAGCGAGGCCAAAAACCGTACCGATGATGATACGAACCGCAGGACTCAACATTTCATGGTCAAGCGCATACTTTCCACCAATAGCAACACCAATCAAAAGGATCAATATACCCAGTTTGCTGATGAGGTTCTCGCCGATAAATTTTTCCCAATCCACGGTTGGGAAGTAGCTCTCTTTGGGAGCCTGAGGCTTCGGAGGTACAGGCTTCGAAACAGGAGTTTCAACGACAGGACTCTCCTGCACAATCCGCATCTCCGTTTTTTCTTCCGGCTCTGCAACGGGAACCTCCACACGGTCAACCACAATCTCCTCTTTTGTATCAACCAAAGGAACAGAAGGTTGAGTCACCGTTTCAACGATAGGCTGAGGAGCCTCCTGAACCAATGGCGCAGGTTCCTCGACAGAGACAATGCCCAATTCTTTACAATTCTCTTTCAACTGGGTCAACTCCTCTTGGAATTGAGATAAACGACGAAGTACTTCCGCCTCCTCCTCGGTCAAGGATTGGGAGAAACGTTTCAAGGTTGGGATCACCTTCTCCAACTCGTCATTCACAGTACCCAAACGAATAGAAATATTTTGCTGATTCCCTTTCAAACGAATAAGTTCATTTTCTAATCGCTCTATTTCTTTTAATACATCCATATAGTATTCAATTTGGACAGATCTTAATGATTGACAACCGTTTCTGGATTTCCCATAGAGTATATTTTCATTTGAAAGTCCACCTCAATACCATTGCCGCAGCTTCCTCCATTTTTCTTCACAGGAACCCCAAACCGTCTATATTAAGACAGGTCCATTAAAAAAAGCACAACTATCAAAGACAAATATAGTAAGTTTTTACAAACATCCTCTCTTTTCCTTTTTAAAAATCCTTTTGTATCTTTGCAAAAAGACGACAAAATGAAAATCCTTTTTTTATCAAGCTGGTACCCCAATCGTTACGATGCCATGGAAGGCCTCTTTGTCAGGAAGCATGCCGAAGCCGCCTCCCGTATCGCCGACGTCACGGTACTCTTCGTTAAAAATTCCACAGGAGATTCATTTGAGATACAGGAAGAGAAGTTCAAGGGTGTCCGTGAAATCTACATCTATTATCCAGAATCCAACACTCCCCTTCTAAAAAAAGTCGTCAAATCCCTCAATTGGCTACGAGCCTACTGGAAAGGGTTCCGACTCATACGGAAAGAAGGGCTGCCAGATTTAATCCATGCCAACATACTGACAAGGACAGCGCTCATCGCCTTGCTAATCAAATGGTTTTATGGCATCCCCTACGTCATCACCGAACACTGGAGCCGCTATCTGAAAATAAGGAATGGATACAACGGCTGGCTAAGAAAACGAGCGACAGAATTGGCCGTTGCCAACGCAAAAGCAATTCTACCCGTATCCATAACGCTCCAAAACGCCATGGTCGAAAATGGGTTAAGCCATACCAACTATCAGATAGTCAACAACGTTGTAGATGATTTCTTCTTCCAACAAGAACTTTGCAACGAGAAGCATGAACGGACCCAGTTTCTCCACATCTCCTGCTTCTGCGAAGAGGCTAAAAACGTAAAGGGGATTATAGATGCAGTCAAGATTTTAAAAGGCAAACGAAACGATTTTGAGTTGACCATCATCGGAACGGGTGTTGATTTTCAAGAAGTTTATGACTACGCAGAGCATCTGGACGTAGTAGATTTGGTTCATTTTTTAGGAGAAAAGACGCCCCTAGAAGTCATGGTACAATTCCAACATTCCGACATTTTCCTCTTAAACTCAAATTTCGAAACCTCTGGGGTTGTCATCATGGAGAGCCTTGCCAGCGGGAAACCCGTCATCTCAACTGCCGTAGGCATCGCTCCGCAAGTCATCCACCCTGGGAATGGACTCATTGTCCCCTTTAGGCAACCCGAAATATTGGCCGAAAAAATGGATTGGATGATTGTCCACCACCATGAATACGACGCACAAAAAATACGGGAAGAGGCCTATATTTTCAGTTACGACACCATCTCCAAGCAATTGGGAGAAATTTACAAACAAGCCACAAAATCAAACACTTAGCCACCCACAATATACTATTTCAAAGAGGCAGAACATTCAATCGCACTTTGCCTCCATCCAATCATGGGATAGGCAATGCAATCAAAGGCCCACGGATCTTTCATTTAAGACCATTAGGATTGAATCTGTTTAAATTTAATTCAAAATGTCATTGGCAGAAATTCGACTGCCCTATAGGCTGGAAGCCTATCCTAATTAGTAACCGATTGCACCGATAGGTGCTGTCGGCAGGTGGCTGAGACATGGAGAAAGGCAGGAAGCCTTCGTATCGACAATATTAGGGGTGGCTTCCAGCCACGTGGCCGCCTGCCATGACTACCGGGCACTACGTACCCGGTTACTAATAGGTTTGGCTTCCAGCCAATCCCATCTACCTCATTTTTCTTCTATAACACAGATCTTAGTTATACAAGAAAAGTCAAATGGAATTTCCGTGTCCAAATTCCATCGAAAAAACAGAGAAATGGATAGTGTTTAGTAAAATTTATGTACCTTTGCGCCGCCTATTTGAGGGGATATGGGGTTCTACCACTCATATAGTGCCTATTTATTTCGCAGAACCCCTAGTTTAAAACCAAGTATAAATGAAAAGAAAATTTCCAATCGTAAGTTTTCTTTTGTTTCCATTCATCTGCGCTCAGTCAGCTACCATTACCATCGAGAATATCGATGCGAGCAAAGAGACAAAAGAGAACATACGCAAAATTGCCTTCAACGAAGAAGTGATTGTGTTCGAAGGAGAGAAGATGGAAGGAGATATGGAGAAATTCGTTATAATGGATCGCTCCAACGTTCAGAAAATCATCTTCAACGGAGACGATTCAAAAACGCCAAGCATTGAATCGGAAAACTTGAAAATTTATCCGAACCCAGCCCAAGAAATCGTATATGTGGAAGGTGCATCAAAGGGAACGAGCATCAGCCTCTTCAACTTGAGTGGGCAAGAGTTATCAACTCAAATCGCTTCGGAAGAGAAAAACGAAGTAAACGTATCCTCCCTACCCCTCGGAACTTACCTGCTCCGCATAGGGAAAAAAGTAGTCAAAATTGTTAAATCAGAAAAATAATAGACAACCATGATAAAGAGATATATAACAGTAGCTGCCATGGCAGCAATGGCATCTAACCTTTTTGCAGCAAACAACATTTGGATTTGGCAAAACGGAACCTACACAATGGCAGAAGCCGTAGATAGCATCACATTCGTAGATCCAGAGGCTCCCATCCAACCCACATTCCCTGTTCCTACAAACAAAGTGTTTAACGTGTCAGGAAACGAGTTTAGAATGATTGCCGTCCAAGGTGGCACATTCTACATGGGCGCACAAAGTGCCGACCCAGATGGAATCAATTACGACCCAGATGCAACGGGAGCTGAATCGCCTGTACATAAAGTGACAGTCAGCAGCTACTATATTGGAGAGACCGAATTCCCAGAAGGAATTTTAGCATCACTATACTCTGCGAGTTACAACAGCGTAGGAAACCTCCAAAAACCAGCGCACGAATTAACTTACAATCAAGTAACCGCATTCATCGAAAAGTTGAACGATTACATGCACGAGACCAAACAACTTCCAGAAAATGCCAACTTTGAACTTCCGACAGAGGCTCAATGGGAATTCGCCGCAAGAGGAGGTAATCTTTCAAAGGGATATCGATACTCTGGTAGCGACAATCTTAAGGAAGTCGGTTTAACGTCCACAAACGCAGATTCAAGACTTACCAGTTTTGGTATTTTGAAAAAATTCAAACCTAACGAATTGGGCATCTACGACATGTCTGGAAATGTGGTGGAATGGTGTCAAGATTGGTATGCACCATACACCAAAGAAGCACAAACCGATCCAACAGGTCCTACGGTAGAGGAAAGCAATCCTAAAGGTACAAAAGTAGTTAGAAATGGATCATTCTATTCGCTTCCTGTATCTGCAAGAGTATCTACAAGAGGATCTCGTAGCGCCAGCTTGAGTTCGACGAGCAACGACATAGGATTCCGCTTGGTTATCAAATATAGCGAAGAGGTGGAAAAGGAATGTGAATCTTGGATAATCGTAAAAGAAGATTAACAACTCTTTTATTTCCTTTTGTTGGGCTTTGGTTGAGGATTCTCTCCAAGGCCCAACTTTTTTATCTTTCGACAGAATCACCGCCGTCCTTCAAATAAGCCGACACTGCATCGGGCAACAATCCCTGCCTATAGTCAACCAAGAGCCGCTCCAATCTTTCAACAGAAATGCCCATTTCATCGAACGAACGCACCAACTTCACAGAACGACGTTGTTCCAGAGTCAAACCTCGGAAAGCAGCATCATCCGAAATGCCCAAAAAGAAAAGGATATCAGGCACATCTATCCGATAGGAAGAGGAGAGACGATCCACAGAACCAATCTCCGACGGAGAAGCACAGTTGCCCTCCGCATCATAAAGCCACCGGTCGGAAAACAAAGAGTGCCATGCCGTAGTATGGGCAATCACCTCTTCCGTATAACTCTTTTTCGCACGCTCCACATAACGATATTGTCCCTTCAACGAAAGTTGGAACATATAGGAGCTTTGCCGCTCTATCTGATCAGAAAGCAATAGGAGAAAGGCAACCGAAGATTTCTCCGTCATATGGCTCAAGAAGGAGGAGAACCCCTCTATTTCACAATCCTCAATCTGCTGATCGCCTTGGTCATATTGGCGCAGACTCTTAGGAGTCAACGAAAGGCGCAAAGCCTCCTCCGAGCCGGGTAAACGCCTCACCCGCTTTACCTTCAAACCGAAAGAGACTCCCACTGCAGAAAGAAACTTATAAAAGGCCTCCCTCTTCTCCGGAAGGAAACCCTCCTTCGCCAGACGGGAATCTAAAAAGGCGACAGTGGCATCATACGCCAAGAATGTCTTCAATTCAGGGAGTTCCACATAGATTTCCGAAGCACATCTAAGGGCTGATAATCCCTGATTATCTGTAGAGGGGAACAAGGGTACCTCCTTAAATGACGCCAAGAAACGTTCTTGACGACTATCCATAAAACGGAAACTTTGGTAAGCCTCCACAAAAAGATTCATATCACGGAACAACGTCTGCCAATCGTCCACCGCCACTGAATGGGAACGGTATCGAGGAAGAACAACACACTCTATTTCTGACAAAAGATCGGGATGCGAGATGCCCAACTGATTGAAATATCGCCGACATCCTGAATCTGAAAGCAGTTCTGAATCAACGCACAAGAAACTATTCGAAGAACCTGCAGACAAAAAGAGCATCGGCCTCCCTGCCTCATCAAAAGCAGGCAAAAAACGGCCATCGGCACACTTGATCGGCACACGCTTACGAGCCTCTTCCACCCTCCATTCGGCAGTATGAGCCGAAAACGCGGCATAGAGACGCTTCAGCCAATCGAGGGACTGCGCTTGCAAGAAAGGCACGGTCAACGATTCAACCAACAAATTCCAAGTCGCTGTTACCGCCACCAATCCATGTTCAGCAAGGTAATCAAAAACGACATTATTCTCCGGACGCAACGAAAGGAAGGTCCAATCAAGTCTCTCCGCACCTATGACAGGAAGAGACGACAATCCAGAAGCCTCCTCCAAAAGTTGCACCAACTCCTTATCGGAAGCGTAGCGAGTGTGACGGCAATCAACAAAGCCACCCATCGAACGGAAAAGAGGAGCAGAAGACAACTTCTCCACAAAACGATCATAAAACACGGAGAAGGGCGAAATCGACTCCCATCCTGATTTTGTCTTGCGGAAAAACCGCTTCCGATCCAACGGGATTATAGAAAACAGATTGTCATCCAGCACATAGTCTCCTACATTGGTATGAAGTTTCGTAAGCAGTTCCACACCGTCAGTTGCCAAGGTAGCCAGCTGATCCATCATTCGCACATTCCAATCCTCGCCCTGCTTTAAGCCCTCCCGGCTATCCGTCAACAAGAAGGGGGCATGAATCAAAAAATTCAAATCAGTCTTCTCCTTTGTAGGGAAATAACAATAGGCCACATCGTCGCTTGACGGAGAATCCACCAAGGCCCCATTTTCCTGAGCAAGGAATGCAACAGTTCCAAACAATGCGTCCTTTTTTGAGAGCGAGAAATCACGGGAGAAAAGATGCAAAAAAGAGGTCTGCCGTTCCCTCCCCAACGTCTGAGACTCCTCCACAAAGGCATAATCAGTCGATAGGAAAGAATCAGAAGACAAAATCCTGCGTTCATACGAACCCGTTTCGCCCTCTGCGACACTCCATTCAATACGACGCAAAGAACGAAGGAAGAGAAGCGGATGTTTCAACCTCCTCAACTTATCTAAGATTTCCGAAAAAGCCTTCTGTGAATCACGGAAGGGAATAGAAAACAACGTCTCCCCCCGCCTACGCAAACCAGATACCGGCACGTCCTTTTCAGGAACAATATAATTAACTATCTTAAAACAAAAAGCATCGTCCTCGATATGAGGTACATCCGTATATTGAAAAACGGACTTGAAACCCACTCCGAACTTACCTATCGTATTGGTTCCCGATTTGGAACTTGCCCCGATGGAGGTAATTGCATTCAAATGTCCGATAGGGTCGCCCGACTGTTCCTTGTCCACATCCGTAACGGAAAAAGGGACAACGCCATCATGAATAAAATAGAGGAGGTCGGCAGTCAATAGGATACGGACATTCGTCGCCCCCGCATCATCCGCATTTTGCAACAACTCATACAAGAAATGAGCCTGATCGGAATATTTGTCAACGACCATTTTCCAAACGCCGACAGCAGCAGGATCGTTCAACTGAGAGAACAACCTCGCCCTTCTATCATGCAATTTTTCAAAAAGATCGGCCATAAGATCCCTTTTTATTATAGTGCAGCCTTTCCTAACGCCTCGCCACGCGTCCATACCGCAGAGTTACGGATGGCAGGCAACACCTCGTTCGCCGAGGAGACAACCGTCACCAAATTCAGATGTTCCTTCCGCATAAACTGCTCTTCGACGGCCTTTTCCAACATGGCGAGCAATGGAGCATAGTAATCATTCACGTTCAAGATAACAATCGGCTTCAAGAACAAGCCCAACTGTTTCCAAGTGACGACCTCCAACAATTCCTCAAAAGTACCGATTCCACCAGGCAAGGCTATGGCGGCATCGACATCGCTCACCATACGTTGTTTCCTTTCGTGCATCGAATCCACGACTTCCATCCTGACCTTAGGGTTGTCCCATCCTTGATCGACCATAAACTGGGGAATGATACCGACAATACTGCCGCCGTGGTCTAGCATGGACTGAGCCAACGCACCCATCAAACCGACACTTCCTCCGCCGTAGTTACAAGCCACCTTCTCCTCTGACAAAAACTTGCCCAATTCGTAGGCCTGCTGCTTATAGGAGTCTGAAATTTGCGAACTGGACGCACAATATACACTGACACGCATCTGTTTTCTTTTTAGACGAGAGTTATTTTGCACCAATACCTAGGCAATTCCACCTACTGCACAAGGTATCTACAAACTTTTACTATTACCAACATTCCACTAATCAAATTCCTCTTATCGACAAAATATAGCCCCGACAAGCATACCTTCGATTGGCTACATTCCGACCGGGCATTCATCGAACATTCTCTTAATGGGTTGTCTTACAAAGATAGTAAAAAAATGAGATACGAGAAGGCGGAGACAAAGCAAGGAGATGTAGAATAAAAAAGACAACGTTTGTAGAAATGAACATCCCGTCAAGCACCTATGCAAAAAGCATGATTACGTTCATTTTACTTAGTCTTTTCAAGTACGACCCAAACACCAGCCTTGTCGCTTCCTTCATGTCGAATTATTCCAGCCTTCTGCATTACCGCCAAATCACGCTCAATGGTACGCTGGGTTACCGACAAAGTTCCCGACATTTGCTTGACTTTCACGTATGGATTTGACCTGATAGCAGAAACGATAAAATACTGACGTTCAGTAAGCTCAATTTTCGGTATATTTTTAACATTCGTCTCCGACATTTCTTCGGAATTTACACCGACATTTACACCGACATTTACACCGACATTTACACCGACATTTACACCGACATTTACACCGACATTTTCTCCAATACGGTCGGTAATAACTTCACCGACCGCCTTGCGCTGGACGATAGCCGTCACGCCACCTCCATTCTCCTCGATGGTTGGTAGTGGCAGATGGACACGTCCAAACTCCTCAGTAATTTTCTTGAAGCCACGTCCCCAAGATTCCACGAAGCCAGCCTTGAAAAACACGTTGGCAATATTGTGATTGCGCGGATAGGAGGAATGCTTACGCATCAAGTCGGCAGGAGTCAATTCCTTGGGTAACAAGCCATAGTTCCACAACTCCACACTATGGTCATAGATGCGCATTTGAATGGCAGGACCAGTGTAATCCTTGTGCGAAATAGCATTATATATCAACTCTCGCAAAGCCTGTTCCGGTATTTCCAACTGCTCAACCCGCTGCATGCCCTCATAATGGATAGGGGAAAGGAGGTATTTGGCACGAAGCACCTCAACCACACGGCTTGCCATCTGGATGATATTGCCCCCTATCACATCCTGAATGATTAGATCACTCTCGTCGGTATGGAACCGTCCAATCTTGAATGTGGCAGAGGGAAAGAAATGTTCCACATGGTTGCCGAAAAGCAGGATGGCGGCATTCTTTAAATCACCTTCCTTGGTAAACAAGCCTAAATTGCGTAGGACATCCTCAGTCGAAGCATTCACCTCTTCCTCATTCATACGTCCTGCCTTGATGCTACAACGCAAGAAAAAATCAATTGTCTTGCGGTCAATATCGTCCAAAGTAGCACCAAAGACAGGAATGTCGTCCCAAGAGTGCCCCATCTTCTCCATGATGAACTGCTGGAGGGCAAGGCCTTTCAATTCCTGCTTGGTGGAACCACTACGATAATGGTATGTACCCCTATAGGCAATGGGCACATTACTTGGCGAAACAAGTATCTCAATGTATTCCTTATTTCCTTCCGTAAGCAGGTTTACATCTTCCACGATGCCCAAATAATTGACAATCTTATTGGGAATGTCCTCCATCAGTTTCTTGGCATCTGGTAGTCCTATAACTTTCTTATTATCGTTCACACCGATATAGATGCGACCACCATGAGCATTGGCAAACCCGCATATCCATTTTAGATATTCGTCGCGCCACGACTCTTTGTACTCTATGTTCTGACATTCATTCTTCATGACCATCTTTGATTATAGTGCAAACTCTATTTTCGTAAGTAATTGGGACTCTCAATTCTATAAGTCACTGAATTTAAAGGAAGAAAAGCATTCCAACAAACCAAGAAGACCGAAGTGAATAGAACTTAGAGAGCACAAGACATCTACAAACTTTTACTATTACACCCCACTAATCAAATTCCTCTTATCGACAAAATATAGCCCCGATAGCATACCTTCGATTGGTTATATTCCAACCGGGCATTCATCGAAGATTCTCTTAATGGGTTGTCTTACAAAGATAGTAAAAAAATGAGATACGAGAAGGCGGGGACAAAGCAAGGCCATTTCTTTAGTTGCAAGAAACGATATTCCAAGGGAAAGTTGATTCTTCCTTTTTTTCAAGGATTTTTTCCGCACTGATCCTAACCGGCCCATTTTTACACATTAGTAATTCTTCTTCCTCAGGTTTATCCTCATAACACTTAAAATAGAGAGGTCGACTTCCATTGAAGACTACCAATATTGTATCAGATTCATATTTTTCTTTGAATACCAACTTCGTCGAGACCTTATGACATTTGCCATTAATATCATAAAAAGAAAAGTAGGCAGTAGTACCTGTCCTACCACTCTCGTATTCACTCACATACCCGATGGAAAGATACGGATCTTCACAAATTAGTCTCGTTATAGCTTCCTTTTGGCGATTCGATCCTATTAATAGATACAACAAAGGACACGCCAAGAAGGCAAATGATATGAGTTTATTTCCTTTATACTTAAAAACAGGCCAAAACACTGCAAACATTGGAACTGTAGTCACTATACACAATGCTGTAATTCCAATACTTTCGCCTTTGCATAAACTTTCGTATAAAGCCCCACCCGGAAAAAACAAGAATTCCTGACAAAAGATAGAGACTGCCAGCAAAGCCAAAACAACAAATATCCCAATATGTTTTTTAATAATATCCAATGAGATACAGTTTCTTCTATCATTCCTCATAAGAACCGAAGTGAAGTTTTCAAACATCATTTCACTCCTTATGGTTTTTAAACAATGCATTCAAAACCGCATCCGTTGCCCCACAATTGTCTGCGACAAACTGACGAGCCTCAGCCGAAGCACGATTGAACGAATCGGATCCCGGCTCCATCAAATCATCCATCAACTTACCGAAATCAGAACCATCCTGCACTGGGAAAGCGCCGCCGACCTTCACCATCTCAACCGCCTCCCTAAACTTATGATAGTTAGGGCCAAAGACAACTGGCATTCCATAGACAGCCGCCTCCAAAATATTATGGATGCCCACGCCGAAGCCGCCTCCCACATAGGCCACCTCTCCATAACGATATATAGAAGAGAGCAAGCCGAAACAGTCGATAATCAAACAATCAGCCTTTGCTGCCTCCTCTGGTGTCGTCTTCGAATAGCGCACATACGGACGCTTCAATTTGGAGACAATATCCTCAATGTGTGACTCATGAATCTCATGAGGAGCAATAATCAGCTTCAAATTAGGATGTTCGTTGAAGTATGGGAGCAGGAAGGCCTCGTCTTTCGGCCAAGAACTGCCAGCCACCAACACACGTTGGTTTGCTTTGAAAGCAGAGACAATTGGCAACTCCTTGGATGCCTTGGCTATAGCCAAAACCCGGTCGAAACGGGTGTCGCCCACGATGGACACATTCTTGATGCCTACGGAAGCCAAGAGATTCCTTGATTTCTCATCTTGGACAAAAAGATGCTCAAAATTGTACAAGAAACTACGGTACCAACCACCGTAAGGACGGAAAAAGACTTGATTGTCTCGGAATATGGCCGAAACGATATAGGTCGGAACATTATTCTTCTTCAGCTCTGACAAATAGTTTCCCCAAAATTCATACTTGATGAAAATGGCAATAGCCGGATTGACCAAACGGACAAAACGCTTCGCATTCCAAGAGGTATCCATCGGCAGGTAACAAACGATCTCCGCCCCGTCGTAATTCTTACGCACCTCGTAGCCCGAAGGCGAGAAGAACGTAAGGAGAATCTTATACTCTGGATGTTCCCGACGGATGGCCTCTATGATAGGGCGACCCTGTTCGAACTCACCCAACGAAGAAACGTGCATCCAAATAAACTTGTCATTATACACGATGCGCTCCGCCAAAAAAGAGAATACATTTTTCCGCCCTTCTATGAATTTTTTTGCCTTATCATCGAAAAAAGAGGCGATGTATGCCAACGCATAGTAAAGTAAAATGCCAAGATTATATATCAACTTCATGATTCAAAACACCATTATAATAAAAATGAGGCGACCCGACACCGAATCGCCACACTCCTTAATTATTTCAAAATCTCCAAAGCCTTGGAAAGTCGTCTCAACGTCTCTTCCTTTCCTATAATATTCAATATATCAAATATTTGAGGTCCACGAGCTGCACCTACGATAGTAATACGGAAGGCATTCATCACATCACCTAACTTATACTCCTTCGAGGCAACCCAGTCAAGAACCGTCTTCTCATTCTCCAAAACAGCCGAATAATCTTGAAGTCCTTCCAATACGGCATACAACTCCTTCATCTGAGCAGGGCTGTCTTCCTTCCAACGCTTCTTCAACGACTTCTCATCATATTCTGTCGGAGCCTCAAACATATAATTCGTCTCGTACCAAAGTTCCTTCACAAAATGAACCCTGTTACGAACCAAAGAGACCATATATTTGAGCGTATCCATATCACGCTTATAGCCCTTCTCCTCCACAATTGGAGCGAACAACGCAGCGATCTCATCATCCGACTTCATTGCCAAATACTCCTTATTGAACCACTTTCCCTTTTCATAGTCGAAACGGGCACCGGCCTTGCTACAACGCTCCAACGAGAAGAGTTGAATCAACTCATCCATTGTGAAGACCTCCTTCTCCACGCCCGGATTCCAACCCAACAGAGCCAAGAAATTGACAACTGCCTCAGGGAAATAACCCGACTCACGGTAACCGCTGGAGATATCACCAGTCTTAGGATCCGTCCATTGAAGAGGGAAGACAGGGAAGCCGAGACGGTCTCCATCACGCTTACTCAACTTTCCGTTACCCTCTGGCTTTAGCAACAAAGGCAAATGCGCAAAGGCAGGCATCGTGTCGGCCCAACCAAAATAGCGGTACAACAAGACATGCAACGGAGCAGAAGGCAACCACTCCTCACCACGAATAACGTGAGTAATCTCCATCAAATGGTCGTCCACGATATTGGCCAAGTGGTAGGTAGGCAACTCGTCGGCAGCCTTATAAAGCACCTTGTCGTCCAAGACGTTGGAATTGATCACCACCTTGCCACGGATAAGGTCGTTCACCTCGATATCCTCGTTAGGCTCGACCTTGATACGAACCACATATTTTTCCCCGTTGGCAACACGCTTCTCGACCTCTTCCTTCGAAAGGGTCAATGAGTTAACGCCACTCATACGAGTATGCGCATCGTATTGGAAATTCGGGATTGACTTTCTTTTTTCCTCCAACTCCTCCGGCGTATCGAATGCCATATAGGCATGACCGGAATCCAAGAGTTGCTTCACATATTTCTTATAGATTTCGCGACGCTCACTCTGACGGTAAGGAGCATGGTCTCCACCAATGCCGACACCCTCGTCGAAGGTGATACCCAACCACTTGAACGACTCGATTATGTAATCTTCCGCACCTGGCACGAAACGTTGCGAATCCGTATCTTCAATACGCAAAAGGAGGTCTCCTCCATGCTTCTTCGCAAATAAATAGTTGAACAAAGCCGTTCTAACGCCACCTATATGAAGAGGTCCTGTCGGACTTGGGGCAAAACGCACCCTTACTTTTCTCTCTGCCATAATCCAATAAGAAATTCTATTTTATGTATCTACAATATTGATTGCAAAGTTAATACAAATATCACAAACAAGGGGTAGATAGAGGCAAAAAGATTGATTGACTTATCAAGACATTTTCACAGACCTCAAAAGGAAGACTCAAGTGCTTACTATTTAATGATTTATAACGACAGTCAAAGGGGACATTTGCCTTTTACACGTCACCCCAAAACCGTCAATGTAGAATTGTCCCTGACTTTAAGAACCGAAATCAGTCATTAAATCAGAAAGTGTCCAAGAGAAAGGAAAAGGGTCGTGACACCTCAAGCGCCACGACCCCACCCTATTATTAAACACGTTCTACTTTGATCTCAACAAATTGATGGTTCCCTTCTTGTTATGTCTCGTTCCATCCACGCCTTTCGCCTCTATCACATAGAAATAGACTCCGATGGAAGCCGCACTGCCATAGACAGTTCCGTCCCATCCCGACGTGATATCTTCTGAATCATAAACCTTCGTGCCCCATTGGTCATAAATGCGGCAACGGTAGGATGCGATGGATCGATAGGCCACCTTGAACTCGTCATTGTTTCCGTCTCCATTAGGAGAAAAGGCGTTAGGAACAAAAATAGCCGACTCGGAGACACGGAAACAAGCATACGAAGAACTTTTGCACTTCATGGCCGTATCCGAAGAGGTCACCGTCAACTTCACGCAATGAAGTCCAGGATCGGCAAAACGATACGCATAGATCGTCGAATCATATTGACGGAGAGACCCTGCGAAATCCTCCTCTGAGATATTCGCTCCACTGACGAACTCCCACACATACCCCGTAGGAGAGACAGAAGGGTTGGGATAACTCATCAAATCTATCGTAATCGGCGAAGAGGACTTGAATTTGGAGGTGTCCGCCAACGCCTGTGCGAAATCTGTATTGAAAGGAAGTATAATCCTGCCGTCAGAATCCTTCTGCCAACTGCTGTAATTCGGGTCAGCCTCATGCTCGAACTTGTCGTCCACACGCATCAACGGCAAAGCCTTGGGAGCCGTCTTCTCATAAAGAGCTGTGACATAGTCTGGGAACTGAAGGCCCAAAGCCTGGGTCAACTCATCCTTAATCGTGATTTTCGTATTCAAGACTGGCCTAGGGATAATCAAAGCCGTATCAGCGTCCGACTTATCGGAAAACTCCGTCGTGTCTGGCTTGAAATCCGACGAGAGCGTATAATCCTTATAGGAATAGGACAAATGTCTGACCACCGGACGACGGACACCCAGCGAATTGACATAGTACATCGTCGGTTGGATTTTCAGGCGCAACTCCTCACAAGAGACATCGTCGTCCGACCATGTGACAGAACTGATTCCCCTGTATTTGGCCACCCAAAGATAGCTACGGCAACGCTCGCCCGCAGAGCAAGTGGAATCACCATACTCCACAATATAACCACAATCCATCATCACATTCTTCAAGAGCGTCGAGGATGAATCGACAGAAAACTCCACCGGATTCAAGACTGAGGCGTCATCCGGACTTGTCGTAAACGTGTACCAACGGCACCCCGTGGAATCAATCAAACCTGAGGAGAACTCTATCGTAAGATCCTTTGCGGCCGTCGCCAAAACGACATTGCTTCGCGAGTCTGCGATAATGGCTGAACCCGACTTCACTACAAAACCCTCCGAATAGGCATTCATCAGAGTGAACAACGACAACAACGAAATAATATAACGCTTCATTTTATCTTTATACTTACCAAAATTTATGTTCGCCTATCGTCCAAGCCTTCGTCGGACGACCACACAACAATTAAAGTGCAATATTACAAAAACATTTTCATACCTTGCGATTGTCACACGAAGATATTTCAAACAACAAGGATTTTTTATACCTTTGCCCTATCGACGAGTTCCAATAATTCGCCACAACTAAAAACAAAAAACGGGAATGTAATACGTTTCGACGCTTAGGGTTCTATTTCGGCATCTTGCTGTTTGACAGCCGGTCTCAGTGTTCGCACTGCTTCCTCTCCTCGCTCAGCATTGGCTCTCACGGAGAGTCTCCACGGGAATAAAAACAAAAGGCTCGAGACCCAATTTATAGAAACTACAAATAATAGCTCAACACAAAAATGGGAAAGAAACATCCGGAAGGCCTCTATTTGCTCTTCTTCACTGAAATGTGGGAACGATTCAGCTACTATGGAATGAGAGCCATCTTCACGCTCTATCTGACAAAAGCGTTATTGATGGACAAAGAACTTGCCTCCAACATATACGGCAGCTACACGGGATTCGTCTATCTCACGCCCCTCTTGGGAGGATTCTTGGCCGACCGATATTTAGGCAACCGGAAATCCATCATCAGCGGAGGCTACATGATGGCCTTAGGTCAACTGTTTCTATTCTTCAGTGCGCTCTTCTATACGGACGATCTGCTTTCCAAGATTCTGCTGTTGGCAGGTCTGACCTTGCTAACCATCGGAAACGGATTTTTCAAGCCCAACATTTCCACCATGGTCGGACAACTATACAAACCCGATGACGAACGGAAAGACTCCGCCTACACCATCTTCTATATGGGCATCAACATAGGTGCGTTCTTTTCGCCACTCGTCTGCGGATGGCTGGGAGACACGAAAGACCCTGCCGATTTCAAATGGGGATTCTTGGCAGCCTGCATAGGCATGATTATAGGAACGATTATTTTCCAATCAGGGAAAAACAAGTACCTTGTCACGCCCGACCTTCAACCTATCGGCACCAAGCCGAACGTGCAAAGGGAGAAAAACGAAGACACCCCGACGAGCAAGTTGTCCATCCTTCTGCTATGCGTAGGCGAGGTTTTGTTGCTGCTCCTCTTCCGATATATGGGAGCCGATTGGGTGGGAGCCTGCATCTTCAGTTGCTGCATCTCCTTCCCTGTTTTCATCATCACCGACAAGTCACTGACCAAGGCGGAGCGCAAGCACATTTGGGTCATCTACATCATCTCCTTTTTCGTGATATTCTTCTGGGCTGCATTCGAACAAGCCGGAGCTTCCCTCACCTTCTTTGCCGAGGAGCAAACAGACCGGTCGATATTATGTTGGGAAATGCCAGCCAGCTATTTCCAAAGCTTCAACGCCATCTTCATCGTCATATTGGCACCGATATTCTCTATAATATGGCCTTGGCTGAAAAAGCACAGCAAAGAGCCATCCTCGCCGACCAAACAAGCATTAGGACTTCTGCTCCTTGCCATCGGATACTACATCATCGCCATCGGCGTCAAAGATGTCGAGCCTGGCGTCAAGGTCAGCATGTTTTGGCTCATCAGCCTCTATTTCATCCACACGCTTGGAGAACTATGTCTCTCGCCTATCGGGCTTTCCATGGTCAACAAACTCTCGCCAGCCCGTTTTGCCTCTCTCCTTATGGGCGTTTGGTTCCTATCGACTTCCACAGCCAACAAATTCGCAGGCATACTAAGTTCGCTATATCCTCAATTCGACGAACAAGGACAATTGGTCCAAGCTAAATCCATATTAGGATTCACCATCACAAACCTGAACGAGTTTTTCATGGTGTTCGTTGTCTCCGCCGGTATCTCTTCGCTCCTACTCTTTGCAATAACAAAGAAGTTGCAAAAGATGATGGAGGAAAACTAAGAAGTACCAAGACCTATCCCTATACCCTTCCCTGCTAGTAACCGATTGCACCACAAGTGCTTTCGGATTGCAGCCAGGATGGGAGACGCAGAATGGAAATCTGCTCTTTCTGTAAAACGGTAGTTCCCTACCAATAATGAGGTTGAATGGATTGGATGCCAAATAATATCAGCTACCCAACAGGACACGACTCACCTATTTTCGAAAATCAAGCCATTTTTTCAACAGAAATCGACATTAACTATTGAGCAAACCCATTGGAGCCAAAGCGATAAAAAGGAAAAAAGTTGGCAGATAGGCAGAGCTTATCCATCTTGCAAATAGTTCATTACCCCCAAAAAACGCGGCGGGCGTATTGCCTCACGACAACACGCCCGCCTACCGTAAACTAAAACTTATGAAAAAATTAAAAAATACTATTCCATCAACTTCTTGTAAAGGTTGCTCATATTGACTGCATCGCCAATCAACTTATGCAAGTCAGCCACCTTCACACGCTCTTGCTCCATCGTATCACGGAAACGGAGAGTAACCGTGTTGTCCTCCAAAGTCTGGTGGTCAACCGTGACACAGTAAGGAGTACCAATAGCGTCTTGACGACGGTAACGCTTACCAATCGTATCCTTCTCTTCGTAGATGCACTTATAGTCGAACATCAACTCCTTCATGATCTCATTTGCCTTTTCAGGAAGACCGTCCTTCTTCAACAAAGGCAAGATAGCACACTTAACAGGAGCCAAAGGTGCAGGCAATCTCAAAACGACACGTTTTTCGCCGTTCTCCAACTCCTCCTCCTTGTAGGCACCCGCCATAACAGAAAGGAACATACGATCCACGCCGATGGAAGTCTCGATCACGTAAGGAACATACGACTTGTTCTCCTCTGGATCGAAATACTCCAACTTCTTACCTGAGAATTGTGCGTGGCGGGACAAGTCCCAATTAGTACGAGAGTGGATACCCTCCACCTCCTTGAATCCGAAAGGCATACGGAACTCGATGTCCGTAGCGGCATTGGCGTAGTGAGCCAACTTGTCATGGTCGTGGAAACGATACATGTCGTCGCCCATGCCCAAAGACTTATGCCACTTCAAACGGAACTCCTTCCAATGCTTGAACCACTCCATCTCAGTTCCAGGCTTGCAGAAGAACTGCATCTCCATCTGTTCGAACTCACGCATACGGAAGATGAACTGACGAGCCACGATCTCATTACGGAAAGCCTTACCGATCTGTGCGATACCGAAAGGAATCTTCATACGACCGGTCTTTTGGACATTCAAGAAATTGGTGAAGATACCTTGACAAGTCTCAGGACGAAGGTAGATGTTCATCGTATTCTCGGCAGTAGCACCGATTTCCGTCTTAAACATCAAATTGAACTGCTTCACGTCGGTCCAGTTTTTCGTTCCACTGATTGGACATACAATCTCTTCATCAAGGATGATTTGTTTCAACTCATCCAAATTATTATCGTTCAACGCTTTTGCGAAACGAGTATGAAGAGCGTCACGCTTAGCGATATGCTCCAAGACACGAGGATTCGTCGATTTGAACTTCTCTGCATCGAAAGCGTCGCCGAACTTCTTGGCTGCCTTCTCCACCTCTTTTGCAATTTTATCGTCGTACTTAGCGATTTGATCCTCGATCAAGACATCGGCACGATAACGCTTCTTTGAATCGCGGTTGTCGATCAACGGATCGTTGAAAGCATCCACGTGACCGGAAGCCTTCCAAGTAGTAGGGTCCATGAAAATGGCCGCATCGATTCCGACAATGTTTTGGTGAAGCAAAGTCATCGCATCCCACCAATATTTCTTGATGTTGTTCTTCAACTCGACGCCATTTTGTCCATAATCATAAACAGCACCCAATCCTCCATAGATCTCACTGGATGGGAAAACGAAACCGTACTCCTTGCAATGAGATACCAATTGTTTAAAAACTTCTTCTTGTGAAGCCATAGCTTTCCTTTTATTAATTTCTATTTGTATTGTACTTCTATTTAATTATGCAAATTTAGTCATTAATCAGCAGACACACACACTAATTATCTTTTTTTTGCTTTTGGCAAGAGGTAGAAGGCTCAATCAACTAGGAAATTCACCTCAAAAAGAAGATGAAAATCACGAGAAAGGGATTCTTCGGACACAAAAATTTAATTAACGCAACAAGTTTTAAAAAAATATGCTATTTTTGAGCCGAAAATTCAAATATCTATAAAGATGAAAAAAGCATTATTGGCCCTAGTGGCAACATTGGGATTGACATTCAACATGTCTGCCCAAAATCCTGGAGAGGATAATGGTTTCGGTTTGAAATTACATGTCGCTATTCCTGGTAGCGAATATGGCAATGAAGGGAAAACCTCGAATTCTCTCTATACCACGGAAAGTGAATACAGCGGCCTCCTATTCGGTATCGACTTGGACAACCGTTGGTATGTATGGCACAACGACATGTTCGGAGTTGCTGTGAATGCTCATTGGATGGACTTCTCGTTTGGTGCAGGAGAAATCGAAACAACTGCAAAATCAAAGGCTTCACTTGGTAGTCTTAGTGTAAAGTCTAGTAGCTCTGTAGATGTAACTAATATGGAAGTTGGTCTTCTCGGTGTAGGACCTATGTTTACTTTCTATCTTGGCCATGACATGGCTGTGGATGGCTACTACAACATCGTTCCAACCGCAATGTGCATGTTTGAAGAGAATCCAAAAGATGATGAAGATGATTACTTCTTTTGGGGAGCAGGATTTACGCACAACGTAGGAGCTGCCTTCCGTTGGAAATTCCTTCAAACAGGTCTTGAATACAGATTGGGCGAAATCGAATTGGAAGAAGCAGATAACGATGACATGGAATACGACGCAAGCGCAAACAGTTTGAGAGTATTCTTCGGATTTAAGTTCTAATTCAATTCATAAAAAATGGCAAAAGGCTCGGAGATCCGGGCCTTTTGTTGTTTAGGGGATTCCGCAAAAGATGCAAACCAGGATGGAGACTATCGCCCAAGCAGGAAATTACGATTCAAAAGGAAAATGAACGTTACACTTCCAAATTTTCACAAGAGACCTTGCCTATTTCAAAAAAAACCACGAAATTCGGATAAACGATGACATATAGCCTTTTCAGGCTTCGTCTTTTTCATAATAGCACAAAACGCTACTGGACTCAAACACAAAGAAGAATGCTTACTAATAATTTACAGACTCTGACGATTCAGTTTAACAACGACATATCCCAATGGGAAGTTCCTCTTTTTCGAGGAGCCGTCATTGGCGCAATGGAGAACACCAATATACTGTTTCACAATCATTTGGACGATGACACCTTTCGGTATCGCTACCCATTGATTCAATACAAACGCATCAAAAGCAAGGCGACCATGGTCTGCATAGGCGAAGGCACAGAGGTGATTGGCGAATTCTTCAGCTGTGCCAATTTCAACTTACAAGTAGGAGAACGGCAACTTGCGTTGGAAGTGGATCACATGGATGCCAAACGCACACTAGTACAGGTGTGGGACACAGAGTTCCGATACACATTGCGAAAATGGTTGCCATTGAGTTCGGACAACTACCGCACTTACCAGACATTAGATGGACTTGTGGTTCAATACGCATTCTTGCAGAACATTCTGATAGGCAACATCCTATCCTTCTGCAAAGGATTGGGCATCACCATCGAAAAAGAGATAAAGTGCACCATCACGCAACTCTTAGACTCTCACACCTACACCTTCAAGGGTGTGAAAATGATGGGCTTCGATGTGGAGTTTAAGGCCAACATCAGTTTACCCGATTATGTGGGACTGGGGAAAGGGGTGAGTTTGGGGTTTGGAACGGTAGTAAAGAAGTATGAAAACAGAAAAAACAATAACGAATAACAATATGGACGCAACGAGAGAAAAAGTGTATTTGGCAGCACTGCTGCACGATATAGGAAAGTTCTATCAGAGGGCGGATTCAGGTTCTGTAAAATCCAGCACCCATCTAAAAGATTATAGTAAAGAAGAAAGTTCGTTTTGCCCACAATATCAGGGGCAGTATAGCCA
>JAGCWQ010000052.1 GCA_017961765.1 Paludibacteraceae bacterium
CACTGAGCGCACCTTTCCTGTCTTCTGCGTAGGGCTTTGCACGACTCGCCCAGTAGTCGAACGAGGTCTTCTTCCCCGTGTCTACGTTCCTGACAAACACCCTGTGGTGTTGGGGAGCCGTATCCCAATCGTAACCCTTGCCCCTGTCGGTTCCTTTTTCTCCCTTGTGGGCAATTTTGACTACGATAATTTCGCCGAGGTCATTCCTTACGGCGATTTCGTTTTGTTTAAGTTTCATAAAGGTTAGTTTACCGCGTGAAAAATGAAAATATTTTTAGTCGAGCAGTTTGTCGCCTTTTTGGACTCTGTCAGCCATCCATAAGGCTCCGACCTCGAAGCCATTCCTCCTCAAATAGTTTCCCTCTTTCGTATCGGACGGAATGTCGCATGTTATGCTTTTATTTTTTGAAGCCTCATAGCCATGCTTAGAGACGTACATTGCCCCCAAATAAAAACCATTGGCAAAAATGTACTTCTCCTTTTGACTATAATACTCGGAGCATCTGACTTTTGCTGCGTTTTCTATGTCTTCTTTTAACATTTAAAAAAAAAATGAACCTCTCGTATTTCTCCCTATTCTCTACTTTCTGAATCATGCGGGTAAGCCCGTCATGAAGGACGCAGGCATAGAACGCATAGTCCACACCCTTGCGGACCATCAATGTGGTGTCGTAGGCGAGTCTCTCCACTTCGCCCTCTATTGGTTTTTTGACGCTTTCCTTCGCATTGTCGTCGTATTGCCGGGCGATGTCGTCGGGAATGACCTTGCCGAAGGCGATGCTTCCGGTGGTTATGCAGCAATAACGCTGCCGACAGTCCTCGTCGACGAGACGGATTAGGAATGCGTCCGCAAAACCGCGTTTTGTGACGATGTGGAAGTCGGGGGTGTCGAGCTTGTACAACGCCCACATCAAGTTGTCTGCGACGTGGGGCGTGCTGCTGAAACAGTAGCATGGGAATTTCTTTTCCAGCTCTGTTTTTTTGACGTTTAGTTTGACGTTGTTTCCTATCATGTTTTTGGAAAAATGAATTTGTTTGTTAGCCGACCAAGAACGAAACTTGGCTGTAGGCACAATACGGCCATTCGTAATGAGTTTCGCCGTCGTCCCAAAACCATGTAATGGTAGCTGCGACGGCTCCATATTTGGCCTTCCCATTGCGATGGAAATGGCCTTGTATTTTTTTTCACAAAGTCATGAACCCACGGACGGAGTTCCCATTGCAAGTCCTGCGAAATAGCTTCAGCAGGCATTCCGTATGTGCATGGGAAGTTTACATCTACTTCTATTCTTTCATAAATGGCCTTTGGCATGTATCTGACGGCGTATTTTTCTATACGGTCGGCCATGCGGAACAGCCATTTTTTGTTTTTTATAAAAACAGCAATATTTTTATTCATGTGTCAAAAAAATGAATTGTTGTCACCTTACCATATTCTTCACGGCTTTATGTACTTTTTGTACATAGCCCGGCTTCATTTCTATGAAGTTGACGTCCTTGTGCCTTGCAAGTTCGCAAATAAGAAGGGGGTTGTGGATTGCTGTTATGATTTGCAATCCTTCGCCTCCTTTTGTTAGAACATCAGACAAAGATTTTACCTTGAAGACGTCAAGGTGGGCGTCCGGTTCATCTATGAGCACAGTTGTTATTCCCTCGTCGGGAACTCTCTGTTCATCGATGTAGTGGTTCTCCCGAAAAGTAAGCCACTGTCCATAAGCGTTTTGAAAATCGAAATGCCCTTTTAGATTTCTCGCAAAATCAAGCATATTATGGACAACGATGTCCGTACTTTCTCCTTGCGAATGGCGACTTTTTGCTTTTGCCAACGTAAGTGTATTGCCACCGGACATTGCCCCTCGGAATATTTCCAATCCATTAGGCATGTAAAATGCCTTGTTTGTATAATCGGAATATACTTCGAAGTCGCTTTTGGCGGAATAATACCAACTACGATGGAAGAATTTACAGATTTCGTGACACCTATCGGAAGAACAAGTGCCATCCATATCCACCAACATGAATGTCTTCATGATGGTTATTGCGGTTGTTTTCCCACATCCATTCGGACCGACAATGACGTTGAGCCCTTTTGTGAACTCAATGTCTATGTCGGATGGATATTGGAATCCTTTTTCTTTGTCTTGGAACGGCATGATTATACCGCCCTTGACTTTTAATCTTGAAATCATTGAAAAAAAAATGAAGGGGCACTAATCTGCGATTGTCCACAGATAATTGTTACGGATGGTATTCTCCTTTTCTTTAGGACTCAATGCCTTGACTTTTTTTTGCCAAAATTTTGGTCCTATTGTCCTGCGTATCCAGGAAACGGTAATGTTTGCTTTCGCCTCCCCTATAAGATTCCTCATAGGGGATGAGCTTCACGCCATCCTTCTTCGCCTGTTTCGCGGCGTCAAGGTCGGAGTCGTACACTCCAAGGTCGTCTATCTTCAGGACGGCCTCCAGCCCGTCGCCTTCGCCGTCGTTCCCGAAACAATAGCCCCGCGTGGCTCCTTCGCCCCATTCGGACTTCAGCCTGACGCTCAAAGCCTGTGGCGTGGCGTCAGGCATGTCAAAATATTGGCGTGCTGCGGAGAGGACTAATTTGTCAATTTTATCCATTTTGGGAAAAAATGAAATTGTTTTTATTCGGACAAGATGTCCGCGACGTTTTCGGCGTAGTATTCGTCGAATTTTCTCTTCAATTCTTCGACAAATATTATCGCCGCTTCGTCTGTGCGTCCTTTGTACTCGTACAACGACGCCGATATTTCGTTCAATGTTGCCATCTTTTAAAAAATGAATGTCTCTTACGCGAACCAATCTTCCAGCTCACGTATTTTCTTTTCGAGCCAGTCTTTCACCTTGGCCCTATCCTCCTCAGGAATGTCAGACTCCTCCGCCTTTTCGTAAAAAGGCCAAAGGCTTGTCGGTGGACGCATGAGTGTCCAATCAAGGTCGCGTTCTGTCCACAATTCAGACTCGTCGCCTTCCTTCGGGCTAACGACAAAGAGGAGCTCCTCTCCATCTTCAAGTCGGAACGGAGACGCCACCGTGGGGATTTCTCCATAATCTATTTCGTCAAAGTCCAAGTGGGATGAAATAGAAAAGAACTCACGGTCTTTTGACCCTCTCTTAATCTTTCCTGATGTCTCCATCATTTTTGAAAAATGAAATGTCGTCTACTGACCCCTTCTGATGTGATAGAGCGTGGAGGAGAATGGGAGTTGGCCGAGTTCTTCGTACAGCTCACTTTCCCTTTGCTTTATTTTCCCTTTGGCTTCCTTGGCTTTCGCCTTGTCCTCGTCGAACTGGGCGTATGCCTCCGGAGCCGTCCTCCGCGTCTTTCTCCCGTCGCATTTTGGCCTGGCTGGGTCGTAAATATGATTATAATCATATCGTAGGCCGTCCAGCTCTCGAATCACGTCGCCTCGCCTTTTGACAAGCGAAGGGACATCCTCGTCGGTCAAGACGACCTCGTAGACAGGCCTATCCTCAGACAGAAACCAGAACGGCTGCTCTCGCTTAAGAGTGTCATAGTCGCTTGCGGCGAAATATTCGCCCTTGGCATTGCCTTGATAATGGTCTCTGTGTAAGACGACCCATTTGACCCAGTCCCCGATAGGGATACTCATCGGGTCGTCCCTATATAATTTTTGCATTTATAAAAAATGAAGTCCTCCTCCTATGGAAGTCCCACGAGTGGAGGACGATTTGTTTAGGCTCTGAACCTTGCG
>JAGCWQ010000053.1 GCA_017961765.1 Paludibacteraceae bacterium
ATTAGGGGGGCTTTCAAAATTCCCCACGGTTTTATTGGGAGTAGCATGGATTGCAGTGCCCTTCTTGTTGGCTCATTCCCTTTTCGATGAATCAGTAGGTAATTATTTTGGTCTTGCATTATGTCTCTCTGGATGCTTGTCAATAAATATAATTGCTGCTTGGCTTTGGACGGCAAACTTTAGTTGCGGGGGTGTGTGAAAATGAGGTAGTTATGCGAAAGTACTGCTCTTTCCCTTATTCTGGAATTATAAATCATGATAGTTATGAATAGTATATTGGAAAATTTTCTTCCTTCAGCCTCCCTCTTCGTTAAGTTGTATGTGGAGGCCCTCCTTCTTACGGCGGTCATGTCCCTCTTTGTTTGGATTTCCACTGAATTTAGAATTGCTGGAGGAATGTTCTTGGTGGTGGCGGTTTTGTCGTTAATCCCCGTCTTGGGAATCCTCTCTTATTTTAAAGAATATAAGGTGCTGTTTTACATGATCTCTATATTTTGCTCGATTATATGGGTAGTGTCGTGCCTGATTAGTCTTTTTGCTGGCCTTTCTGGACCAGGATCGTTCTTTCTGGCTTTAGTTTTGATTGGCGTTCCCTTTTTATTGACCCGTTTCCTTTTCGATGAGCCATTGAACCCTTATTTTTTGGTTGTGTCTTGTCTTGGAGGATTACTTTCAATAAATGTAATTGCTGTTTGGTTTTGGACGACGAGCATTCATTGTTGAAGGGTGATTGGAATAATTAATCTCCATTGATAATCTTTGTTTGAAGTGAAAAGTATTGCGGGAAATGCGTATCTTCGTGACTTATATGGTGAATGTTGAATTTCACTAAGTGCATCTAAGAATTTAGCAGGTCAATCTCTTTCCCATAGATTGAGATGGACTGAAAGGAAGAATAGTATGGCTACGAATATACATAGGCTTAAGGTGAATGGAAATGAGGTGAGGGTGGAGTGTTTTGACTTCTCTGCAAAAGGGTGTGGAGAGCGTCATGTGATGATCCATCTCACGCGGAGTTCTTTGTCTGCGCAGCAACAAGTGGAGGATCTCTTTTGTGCCTGCCAACTTTTGTTGGAGACCCAGATGAACTCTTTCACTCCGGTTTTCCGACGTTTTTTTGTCAGTGATGCGGCAAATCAGATCGACTTGGTGAACGCTGCGATTGCGCAGGAAAAGAAATACATCTCCACTTCGATAGTGGAACAGCCTCCTTTGGATGGGACGAAGATAGCGTTGTGGATCTATCTCTTGGAAGGGGTGGAGCCTAAACCGTTGGATTCGTGGCTCTCCTTGGTTAGTCATGGTGGCTATGATCATTATTGGGGCGGAACGGCGACCTTGCCTAAGGGAGATTCAAAGGAGCAGACGATTGCATTGCTCGATAGCTATGCGGATAGGTTAGGGAAGAGGGGGCTGTCGTTGGAAAATGATTGTATCCGGACGTGGTTCTTTGTTCAGAATGTGGACGTGAACTACCAAGGGGTGGTCGTGGGTAGAAACGAGGTCTTCGACCGACATGATTTAACTGTCCAGACCCATTTCATTACTAGTACGGGTATTGGCGGGCGTTGTGCCCATCCGAATGAATTGGTGCAGTTGAACACCTATGCGGTGGGCGGTTTGCGACAGGGACAGATTAAATTTCTCTATGCGAAGGATTACTTGAATTCGACCTATGAGTATGGAGTTCGCTTTGAACGAGGTACGAGGGTCGATTACGGAGATCGTAGGCATGTCTTCATCTCGGGTACAGCCAGCATTGACGATCGAGGCAATGTGGTTCATGTCGGTGAAATCGATAAGCAGGTGCGTCGGATGTGGCTGAACGTGGAGGCTTTGCTGCAGGAGGCGGAGTGTTCGTTTGACGATGTGGCTCACATGATTGTCTATTTGCGTGACATTGCCGACTACGACTGTGTGGCTCGTTTGTTCGAGGAGCGTTTCCCGACTATGCCTAAAGTCATTTTGCTTGCCCCTGTCTGTCGTCCTACTTGGTTGGTGGAGATGGAGTGCATGGCGGTCAAGAGGGTAGATAACAAAGCCTTTGCTGATTTCTGATTCCGTCATTTTTTTTTGAAAATGAAGATATGTGGCGACTTGGAATGACGCATATTCGACACAAATAAATGATCATATAGGCTTATGGATTTCAACGATTTTGAATGGCATGATTCTGTCATTAGAAACATAAGAATCGATAGAAATTGACCAGGAGAGCAAGACGCAATTGAGTTTGAGGTCGAATTTGATAGCGGCTTGTTCCGAATCGTTTTTGAATCGATGTATCAAGCTTCGTTCCAAATGAATTTTGGCGTGCGTGTGGAAGGATGAAACAATATACTATGCATTCACGGAAGGCAGAGAAAATAAGATGGTACAAGATTTTATTCTTCAAGGAAATGTTTCTTTGACAAGGTTAACCTTAATTATTATAAAATAGAAACAAATTCAACTGGGAGTAAATTCCAGATCATTGCAATGGGCGTCTCTTTTTTCGAAATGGAACGTCAAAATTCTATTATGAAGAGAATCGGGGATAAATTAATAGCATGCAAATGGTATGCGAAACTAAAAAGAAAGTTGTTGTTCTTGCGGTGATTTAAGACTGGGTAGTTCAGACAGTGACCTTCCGTCAGAACAACTTCACAGCGAAGGGGAATGTGGCTTTTTCAAATAATGAATCATAATGAATAAAACAATATTAAAACCACGAAGCGAATTTTCCTTCTCATTGCCAGAGATGAAAGAAGGTGATGTTTTGATGCACTTTGCCCCTCGTCCTCAAGGTAATGTGAGATATGTAGAATCAAATATAAATAAGTTTGAGATATACACGGAACCACATTGGATAGAATGTGGTATGATGGAAAAGGGATTGCTTCATGACTTGGATTCGATTAATGAACATCTTGATGAAATTAGTTGTTATGAATCATTGGAAGGATATTCTTGCGTTAAAGAAAAAGCAATTACCCCAAAAGATTTTGATTCTATCGAACACGGGGCAAAACGATTAATATATACTTTATACCGGAGACTTAAGTATGATAGTTTTTTGGAAATAAATTTAGTTGGATTATCTCATGAGTCTATGACATCTTTATTTCGTTATGCTTTGGATACTCATGATAAATATCCTGTAACCTCGTATCTTTTTGTCCTATATGTTGATGACGTTTTTTATAACACGATAGAGAATCCAACAATGGTAGTGAGCGAAGAAAGCATTAACGATGTTTTTAGCTTTTTGGAAACGATTTTTTCCTATAATAGGAATGAAGTAGAGAGTCGAAATTTTAGTTCGAAGACAATCAGGAAAGAATTTATAGTTTGCAAATGGTATGCAAAATTAAAAAGAAAGATAATTGAGTTGATAAATAGAATCAAGTGACGCTAAATAAACGACATTGTTAGAAATCAGAAAAACAAGTCGTTGCAATATTCGAGTTCCTTCCAGTCCGAAGAGACTGCATTCGAATAGCCCCGCACTTCAGTGTGGGGTTCCATTTAATGGAAGAAAGTTCCTCCTATTCCCCCTCTTTTGTGTTAATAAATCTTAATAACGTGATCGATTGTGGATTTATTCTACAAATAAATTCTTCGAAAGAAATGATATTTGCGGTGTTGAAACGATGATTTAATCTGTCAGCCATTTATGAGGTTGATGGGAAAGAATCGGTTCTATTAAAGTAGTTTATAGTTTTATTGTGTGATATGTTATAAGGTCTAATGCAAGGAAAGAGACGGAATCTTCTATTTTGTTGGTGTCTGAATGTAGAATGAGATTGATTGTTTTTTGAATTAGTTTTAAGTTTATCTGGTAAAACAGGTAATAGAAAGGACTGAAATTCGTTGAGAATTCAGTCCTTTTTTAGTTGCTTCTATTGAGATGGTTGTAAGTCCTATTTCTTTCTTTTCTTCATGAGATAGAATCCCAATACGAAAAGGATGGAGACGATAATGATGAGGCCTAATTCAAATAGAGGGTTCTGCCATAGGCGGGAACTGAATTCTCCGTCGTTCAGTCCGTTCGCCCAAGTGTTGTTCATTCCGAATATGCCTGATAGTACGGTTGCAGGGACGAAGAAGGAGGCCACCATGCTTAAATTGCCTGCGATGCGGTTGATGTTGCGGTCTTCCACCATGCTCACGTAGTTGTCCAATTCCTCGATTTCAGCGTCTAGTTTTTCGACGTGCCGTTGCAGGTCTGCGAATTTGTATAGCTTCTCGTATATCTCAATGCCTTGGTCTTGTGCCGTCACTTCACGGAAGTGTACTTGGTTGACAAATCGAATGAATTCTTTTCGAAGGGAGTTGACTCGCTTGGAAAGGTAAGTGTTGTCGAATTTGTCGGAACTGAGTACGGATATTTCTTCAGAAAAACGTAGGACGGAGGCTCTTTGCACTAAGACAAGCTCTGCCATCCTGACATATTCGGTTTCGAAATTGGAAATGAGAAAATCGGGACATCTGCTGTTTGTCAGAAAGACAAACGAATAGCGGGAACATCCATAAAAAGCCCCTTTCCCTTGCCATCTCAAGTAGGTGGATTGCTCTATTTGCCTGTTGCGCATCTTTCGGTTGTGGCAAATCATTTCTTCTGCCTCTATGAATACGTACTTGTACCAAAAGTCGTTTTGCTTGAGCGGTTCTATCTCTTCGCTTGCGCTGAATTCTTTGGATAGCTTGTCGTTTTTGTACCAAGAGAGTACGTACATGCGGTCGTCAACAACAGGAATAATGTCTATGTTTGTGGCCAAATCCTTGATTAGATGGGTTATGTAGGAGGCTGGTATATTGTCGTCTGCCAGTGTGTAGTTTTGGAAATTCTCCTCATACGAGCCGTTTAATCCTTCTATTCGGACAAAGTCGGCCAGTAATTTGCGGTTCTCGACCTCCTCCCAATAAGGGGGATAGACCCTGCGGGCAAACTGGTTAATGGTCAGTATGTCGTCAGGATCTTCGTAGGTGTCGTTGTAGAGATAGAAGGAGAGAACTCCTACGCCTGTCTCGTAGAGATTGAGGTTGAGGTACTTGAGGTGCAGCGTGTAGGTCTTCTTCCCATGCCCGAATGAAAAGAGTACGTTGCCACTGTCAGTCTCTTTCCTCTCGTAGTGTTGCATGAGGTTTCCTTCCTCTTCTCCGTCGTCGAATAGAGCTCCGTGCGCAAACTCGTAGAAATAGTTTTTCTCGTTAAAAAGCATCTTTTCTTCATCGGTTGCCTGCGTTATCGATCGTTCCCACATGGAGTTGGGGTCAAATGCTATGTTCTTTAAACTGATTTGTTTAGAGAAGTCTTTCTTGTCTAAATCGTTGATTCTCCATTGAAATGGAAACAATAGAATGTGGCAACTGTGCTCCATCGTGTATAGGTGTTTTTGAGTTTATTCATATATGGAATCTTGGAAAAGAAACAAGCAGGGCGAAACGTTCGGTCTTGTCCTGCTTGTGGATGTTTTATCTCTCTTTCCAATCTCCGTTGTCCTTGATGAGTTGGATGAGTTTCTCGACAGCTAGCTCTTCGGGAACGAGTTTCTCGACGCAGGTTTGTCCTTTGTAGAGGTTTACTTTCCCTTTGGCTGAACCAACATATCCGTAGTCTGCATCGGCCATTTCGCCAGGCCCGTTTACGATACAGCCCATAATGCCGATTTTAAGCCCTTTTAGATGCGATGTCTTCGCTTTTATCTCGGCTATTGTACTCTGCATATTGTAGAGTGTCCGTCCGCAGCTAGGGCAGGAGATATACTCAGTCTTGCTGACCCTCGCCCTTGCCGCTTGTAGGATACCGAAGGCGGTGGAGAGGTTTTTGCTTGCTTCTATGTTTTTGTCTTCGATCCAAAGTCCGTCGCCCAAGCCGTCGATGAAGAAAATACCCGTGTCGGCTCCTGCCATGATTTGCAGTTGGGAACTCTCTTTTGTCTCATAGCTTCGTCGGATGATGACAGGATTCTTTATGTCTTTCCGAAGTAAAAGGTGGAAGAAGGCTTTCTGTTCGCCTACACCGTTGGAATGGTCGGTTTGGATGATGAATACCGTCTTTTCGTCAATGAGGCTCAGCAGTTGGTCGTCGGCTTCTGGATAGCGGAGGCTCAAAAATTTGATGCTGCAGGAGGTCTCCTTGATTTTCCCTGCATTGGAGACGTTGAAAAGAGGGTAGGTGTTGCTTCCTCCTTGCCATTTGCCGAAATCAACTATGCAGTTTGTCCCTGCTAGGGTTTTGCCGTCGGGGCAATATACGTAGTCGGCTGTCAATCCTTGATTGTCTGTGGCTTGTTCGGCTATGACGATAGGGGGCTTGTTGCCTCCGATGTTCTCGATGCCGAGGGCCTCACGTTTCCGATAAAGGAATGGATTGACCATTTGGCTGTCGATGCCGTTGATATGGGAATGTCCCTCTCTTTTGCTGATATATTCTGCCAAGAACTTGGCAACTGGTATTTCGCATTCTGGGGCTTCGCTGAGGGAGACGCGGATGGTATCTCCGATGCCGTCGTTGAGAAGGGCGCCGATGCCGACTGCTGACTTGATTCGTCCGTCTTCGCCGTCACCTGCTTCGGTCACACCAAGGTGTAGAGGGAATTTCATGCCTTCTTCTTTCATGGTGGCTGCCAGCAAGCGGACAGTCTGTACCATGATCACCGTGTTGGATGCCTTGATGGAGATGACGATGTTGGAGAAATTCTCCTCTCTGCAGATACGGAGAAATTCCATGCACGACTCGACCATGCCTTGGGCGGTGTCTCCGTAGCGACTCAAAATTCGGTCGGAGAGGGAACCGTGGTTCACACCGATGCGGATGGCTGTCTTGTGCTCTTTGCAGATGTTTAGAAAGGGAATGAGCCTCGTCCGAATCTTCTCTATCTCTTGTTTGTACTCTTCGTCGGTATATTCGAATCGTTTGTTCGTGTGTACGCTGTCCACGAAGTTGCCGGGATTGATGCGGACTTTCTCCACGTATTGTGCTGCCGTGTCGGCTGCGTTGGGGTTGAAGTGGATGTCGGCTACCAAGGGTGTGCTATAGCCTTTCTTGTGAAGTCCGTCGTGGATCTCCTTTAGGTTGGTCGCCTCTTTCACGCCTTGAGCTGTGAAGCGGACTAATTCGCCGCCGGCTTGGATGATGCGTATGCATTGGTCAATGCTGGCTTCCGTGTCGTTCGTGTTCGTGTTGGCCATTGACTGGATGCGGATGGGGGCGTTCCCTCCCAAGGTGAGGTTTCCTATCTTGACTTGAAGCGAGTCTCTCCTCTTGTAGTTGAACAAGGCTTCGGATGATTCGTCTTGTAGATGGGTTTTGTATTTCTTTGTTTCCATGTTGTCCACTGTTTGTTTCTACAAAGATAGGTGAATAATGAGAATAATTAGAAATTGTGAATTAAGAATTATGAATTAGTGGGGTGGTTGGTCTGTGCCAATGGAAATCCCCTGTATGCAAATAAAAAGAGGTCGCTTATGGGCGACCTCTTTTCAAATCATTATCTATGGATTATTCGTTAACCTCTTTGATTGCTTCGGTTGCTTCAACCTTGTTCTTCTTTCTTGTCAAGATGTCGTATGCGATAGGCGATGCGACGAAGATCGTAGAGTAGGTACCTTCAATAACACCGATCAAGATGGCGAAGATAAATCCTCTGATGGTCTCTCCTCCGAACAAGAAGATGATAACCAATACCACGAATGTACTCATGGATGTACTGAACGTACGGCTCAAAGTAGAGCTGATAGAGTGGTTGAACACCTCTTTCTCGTCCATGGTTGGATGCAAGTTCCTGTTCTCACGGATACGGTCGAAGATGACCACGGTATCGTTGATAGAGTAACCAATCACCGTCAAGATGGCGGCAATGAAGGATTGGTCGATCTCCAAAGAGAACGGCATGATTGCGTAGAGCAATGAGTAGCATCCGAGGATGAACAAAGTATCGTGAGCCAAAGCAGCTACGGCACCTGCACTAAATGCGATGTTTCTGAATCGGATGAGGATGTAGAGCGCAATCACGATGAGTGCGAAGCCTACAGCCCAATAAGCGGAGGTCTTGATGTCGTCGGCCATCGTAGGACCTACCTTTTGTGAACTTTGGATACCGAAAGTGACATCGTGGTCGTTGGCGATAACTGCAGCACCGTCCTCAATAGCGAAACGGTTAGAGAACATCTCAAGCGTGATGTCGCGGTCGTACATTGACTTCAAGTTCTCATACAAGATGTTTTCGATTTCTGCATCGACATCCTTGCTCTCGTCGTCAATCTTATAGTTCGTAGAAATACGTACTTGGTTTTGATCACCGATGGTGATGACGGAAGCACGGTCTTCACCGAATTTTCCGTTCAATCTATCTGCAATGTCAGTAGTGCTGACTGGCTTTTCGAAGCGGACGATATAGTTACGTCCACCACTGAAGTCGATTCCTTGTTTCAAGCCTTGTGTTGCCAAGGAGATGATGGCGATGGTTAAGAGAACTGCAGATACTCCGTAGAACATCTTTCTCTTGCCCATGAAATCGATCTTGATGTTTTGGAACAAGTTCTTTGTTATGTTGGTGCTGAATGTCAAGTCTTGGCACTTCTCCTTATCCATCAACCAAGAGAATATCAAACGGGTGATGAAGATGGCAGTGAAGAATGAACAAAGAATACCAATGATCAAGGTGGTTGCGAATCCACGGATAGGACCTGTACCGAACATGAACAAGATGATACCCGTGAGGATAGTTGTTACGTTGGAGTCGATGATGGCGCTAGATGCGTTGCTGTAACCATCGGCAATGGCTTGCTTGATTGGTTTGCCCAATTTCAACTCCTCTCTAATACGCTCGAAAATCAATACGTTGGCATCCACGGCCATACCCAGCGTGAGGACGATACCAGCGATACCAGGCAATGTCAAGACTGCCTTGTAGGATGCCAATACACCGAAGATGAAGAAGACGTTGGCCAAGAGTGCGAAGTCGGCTACAAGACCAGGAACAAGTCCATAGTATATAATCATGTAAACCAATACTAAGCAGAATGCGATGATGAACGAGATGAGTCCGCTGTTGATTGCTTCTTGACCCAAAGACGGACCAACCACATCCTCTTGGATGATTTTTGCAGGAGCAGGCATCTTACCAGCCTTCAACACGTTAGCCAAGTCTTTTGCCTCCTCAACGGTGAAGTTACCTGTGATCTCAGAACGTCCACCAGTGATCTCTGTGTTTACCCTTGGGTAAGAGCAAACATATCCATCCAAAACGATGGCAACTTGCTTGCCGATGTTCTCTCTTGTAAGGCGAGCCCAGATCTTAGATCCTTCTGGGTTCATCTCCATATTTACGTTAGCATAAGCTGAAGTCTGGTCGAAGTCAGCCTTTGCCTCAGTGATGACGCTACCTGTCAAAGGAGCTTTGCCGTCTCTTCTCTTAGATTGGAGGGCAACCAATTCATAGATGTTCTCACCCTTTCCGATACCTTTGGATGTCCAAGTAGGACGGATGTTGGCAGGGAAGATGTTCTTCTCCTTAGCCAATGCAAAGTATCTGGTGATCTTTGCTGTATCCTTTGCCTCTGCTCTACCGATAGTGGCACCTTGGTAAGGGTTGCCTTGAGCATCTACATTCATGCCAAGGACGGCGAAGAGCGGATTTTCCTTTGCCCACTCTTTGCTTGCTGCGTTTTGAGCAGAAGAATCTTGGTCTGCGATTTTTGCTAACAAACTATCTGTTGCTGTTGTTGCAACGGTGTCTGCCTTTGCAGTAGTTTTCTCTTCTTGGATAGAGGACATTGCCTCCAAGTCTTTTGCCATCTTGTTGACAGCGATTACACTTGGGTAGATCTCGCTCAACTCTGCAGTTTCCCAAAATTCGAGGTTGGCAGAACCTTGGAGCAGCTTACGCACACGCTCAGGCTCCTTGATACCAGGCATTTCGATGAGGATACGACCTGCGATTTCCAATTGTTGGATGTTAGGTTGAACGACACCGAAACGGTCTATACGGGAACGCAATACGTTGAATGAGTTGTCAACAGTACTCTTGATTTCTGCTTTGAGGACTTTGATTACCTCTTCGTCTGGTGTGGAACCGCTGATTTTGTCTTTCAATTCAAATGTGGAGAAGACTGAATTCAACGGAGTTCCGCTGGTTTTGAAAGCCTCTGCGAAGAGATCCACGAAATCGGCTTGCTTGCTTTTTTGCATCTCTTTCGCCATGGCGATGGCTGATGTGAAGTTTGGATTGGTGGCTTGAGAACCAGCCAACGATTTGAGCACGTCTGCCACGGAAACTTCCATGACTACGTTCATACCACCCTTCAGGTCAAGACCCAAATTCAACTCTTGCTCACGACACTCTTTCAACGTGTACCCTAACCAAACCTTTTCTCCTGCAAGAGAGTCAAGGTAGCTGCTTTGCTTATCGTAGTCATTCGCATACAATGTCTCAGCCTCTTTGTTGATGCGGCTGGTTACTATGCTGAATGAAAGATAAAAAAGACACACTAAGGTAAGTAGTACAGAAAACAACTTAACAATACCTTTGTTTTGCATTTCTTTGTTACTTTATTAATGACTATCTTTTTGTTTTTGTTTCTTTCTTATTTTTTAAGTCGCAAATATAGGCATTTTTTTGATATATGCCATTTTCGCAATCATCTTTTTTTGAAAGGGCTTTTCTTGCTATTGTTCGGCTCGTAAATGAGTCGTATGTGGTTCTCCGTTTTTCTGCAAAAAAAGAAGGGATGCCAACAACGGACATCCCTATTGGTTTTGTTGCTTGAGATATTCCTTCCTACTTTTGGATGATTTTCACATGTGCAGGCAGTTGGCCAGACATCAAGATGTTTGCCAAGTCTTTGGCCTCTTTTTTAGTGAAGTTTCCTGTGATTTGAGAGCGTCCGCCTGTAATCTCTTGGTTCACTCGTGGATAGCTATAGACGTGTCCGTCAAAAACTATGGCAATCGTCTTGTCGACGTTTTTCTTTGTGAGTCGTGCCCATGCTTCTGCTCCTTTGAGGTCCATCTCCAAGTTTATGCAGTAATCCTTATACTGATATCCTCTTTCTGCTTCTGCTTTTGTGATGACGTCTCCGTTCAAGGCTGCCTTCCCGTTCCCCGAATTGGAGGCGAGGGCAATCAATTCGAAATAATAACTTTCCTTCTCTACCCTGGACTCTATCTTGGATGTCCATGTGGGGAAAATGAAGGAAGGAAATAGATTCTTCTCCTTGGCTATTCTAAAGTATTCTGAGATTTTGGCTGTGTCTTTTTCCTCAGCCATGCCGATAACGGGTGACCTTGACTGAAGTCGTGTGTCGATGAGTAATATGGCGAAAAGGGGATTGCTTTTTTTATATTCTTCAAAATCTACTTCTTGGAAACTGTTGCTGTCCTCTTCGGATTCTTTTAATTTTTCAAATATGCTATCCATCGCCGTTTGGGCGATAGGTTTTTCCTCTGCTTTGGGTTCCACCTTTGCTTTAGGTTTCTCTTCTTGTGCGGGGGATTGCTCTTCCATCTCTTTTGCCATGTCGTTGACTGCTACTATCTGTGGAATGAGTTCGCCTGCCTCGGCTGTTTCCCAAAACTCGAGGATGCCGGGGCTTTCTATCAACTTGAGTATGCGTTCAGGTTCCTTGACCCCCTTCATTTCGATTCGGATGCGTCCTGCCGTGTCTGTTTTCTGAATGTTGGGGCGGGCAATGCCAACACTGTTTAGTCTGGATTTCAATACGTTTATTGTCTTTTCTGTGGTGCGTTTGACGTCTTCGCCCACTGGGACGGAGATTTCCAAGAGCACGTTCATGTCTTGGGAAGGACCGAGGCTTTCCTCTTCTGTCTCGTCTGTAATGGAATTGAGGCGACTAGTCAAAGAGTCGCAGGAGAGACATCCTAATGTGAGTAGGACGAAAAACAACTTGGTAATACTTTTCTTTCGCATTTTTCTTGTTGTGTTAATGACTGATATTTTCTTGAATTTTCGAATTGTAAATATAGCCATTTGTTTGAAAAGAGCGTTTTTTCGAATTGATTTTATGGGGAAACTACGGGAAATTCATCTCCCCATCTTGAAAGATGGGGCTATTCATGTGTCGTGTCTTCGCCACGGCAAGCACTATCGACCTCAATTTGCGTTGTTCTGTGGTAGGGATGAATTTGTTTTCATCTTAGTTCTCCTCCCCGCCTCGAAGAGGCGTCACAACTATTAGCCCCGCATTTTGGCGTGGAATGTTGTGTGTCTTCGACACGGCAAGCGCATTGACCTCATTCTCGTTAGAACCAAATTTCAGTTGAGGAATGGAATGGCTTTCATCTTAGTTCTCCTTCCCGCCTCGAAGAGGCGTCACAACTATTGGCTCCGCATTTTGGCGTGGAATGTTGTGTGTCTTCGACACGGCAAGCACATTGACCTCATTCTCGTTAGAACCAAATTTCAGTTGAGGAACACGGAAATTTCATTTAACTTTTCTCATAAATTTCGTGGATTTTACTATGAGACGCTTGC
>JAGCWQ010000007.1 GCA_017961765.1 Paludibacteraceae bacterium
AATCGTAATCGCCGTTTTCAAGCAGATAGGCAACGCTCTCGAAGTTCCTCTCGACGTATTCCAACGCGGCATCGTAGTCATCGACGAACACCTTGAAGTCAATCCACCCCATCTTACCTTCAAGCATACCGTCCGTAGGCTCCGACATTCCCTTCTCCACGTCGGGGATGACATAACTCTCCTCGATGGGGGATAGAAAGTTCTTTTCCTTTGAGATGAGGTACCCGACCGGTTTTCCCATGTACGTTATGCACTGTCTGTGTCTACCGCGTCCCAAGTCAACGCTATCCCCATAAATGAATTCACTCACCACGCCGTTCATAGCCATACCTCGGTCTTTTCCAAGTAACCCTTGCCGCCACAACGGGTGCAACTCTCACGCTCCCAATGCCCTTCTACAACTTTCATAACTAATGTACTTTAAACCTCATCGGTTTTTGAAACCATTTCGGGGTATTTCAAGTTATGGTTCAACTTGCACACCTTGTCCCTAATCTCTTCCAACTCCGCATCAAACTTAATGACCATCCCAACATAGTCATCGGCGACGTTCCCTACATTGCCAGCGAACTTCGCCAAACCTTCAAGATACTTGACGCGGTTGACGTTATCAAGAGCGAAAGACCCAAGTGACGGGTAGTTTACCCGTACGTACAGTTGCCCTGTTTTATTGTCTTTCTCTACGTTCACGCTAAAATCGTGACCGAAGATATTCTTCCCGTCAGCGTCGCAAAGGACGACTTCACCCCATCTGGGCGAGAGCGACTTCACCTTGAAACCTTTCCCAAGCCTTTTAGACAGTAAAGCGTTCATGGCGATGTGGTTTTTATTTCTAATCTCTACGGATTTTGCCTCAAGCGCGTGGAGTTCACGCATGATGGCGGAACGGTATTCCTTGCCAGCATCGGTGGCATACCACGATTCTACAGCCTTCGCCCTCTTCAGTTCATCGACTTGCGCCGTGTAATAGGCAATTTCATTCTTCAGACTGTCGATGGTCGTCTTCCGGCAATCCCTGCAAAAAACACCGTGCCTCTTGAATGCCTCGATGGCACTCTCACGGTCAGGATACTCCCGCTTAAAATCGTAATGATAACTCCAATACTCATCCTTGGCAATCATGTAATCTACATAGAGATTTTCCTTCCTTGTCATGTTTCTTATATGTTTTCAATTTGACAATGCAAAGATACAAAGAAATGTTGACACCACCAAATTTTTTCTGTTAAAATTGTTTTAAATAATGTTTACGATAGTTAATGAACCCCTGACAAACGATAAAAAAGCCGCCAAAGCCATTTCCTTTGGCTCTGACAGCTTAAAACACACCGACCCTTGTAGTTATCCACAACACCAAATAAAACACGTCAGACGCAAAATTACGGCTTTTACATATCCATTGGCAACGGCTCTTCTCCGCCATGCAGCCAACTATTGTAGTGTTCGGCTACCGGGACGGTCTTCCATAGGACACTGCGGGGTGCGCCGTACTGAGACCATGACTCGTAACACTGTTCGATTGTGACCTCGTAGCCATCGACGGAGACCTTGACGTACCTCTCGCCGGTCTCTCCATCATCCATGAGACTGATTTCCATACCATCATCATCATTCGTCTGAACTTCATGCACGGAAAGCACTTCATGCTCAAGCACCCGGATGCCATCAGCGCAGTCTTCGTCAATGACGTTCGGGATAACCTCTATGTAATCCTCCGGATATTTTTTTGTATTGTCCTCGACTACCACCCGAACATTGAATTGAAAAACCCTTTTCAAATAGTCTTATTTTATTGTTTATTTTATTTTTCCGCAAATACCCAACAACCCATCCATGAACTGCCACCACACCCACGACGAATCATGATGCATATAGCAACTTGATATGCTATCCACATCCTGCGGGTTGTCCTCACTCCATAGTTCCTCAAGTTCCCTTCCGCCTGATTCCGTCTTGATGTAAACGTCACCTACGTCAGTACGTAGCCAGAAGGCGACCTCGTACCATCCGTCAAGGTAGAACCATCTACCTGTGTCCTCGGCCTCTATGCGCCAATCGTGACGGCTAACCAAACCGTCGACGAAACGCTCCATCTCCTCAATAACGTCCAAATCCACGTCATTAACGCCGCTTTCGTACAACGCACGGCAATTGTCACGGTAGGCGGTTATGGTGTCTATATCAGTCCTATTCATGACTTGTTGAATCTGAAGCCATGTTCCAACCCACCTTCGCCACATCTAAAGCCAAACCCAGCGACATCGACGAGTGACCTGCA
>JAGCWQ010000054.1 GCA_017961765.1 Paludibacteraceae bacterium
AACCATACTTCATTATCCTTTACCATTGTCTTCATTCATCCATGCTTCAGCCTGCTTGCACCAGTCCTCGCCATGAGGATGACGGCTATACTCAGACTGACCTTCGTAGCAATCGGGGCAAAGATACGCGCCCGATGGGTTAGCATCGCGGGATGTTACGTGCCATCCGTGGTGGATGAGCCATTGAGTGATCAGAACGGTGGCCGCACAGCAGTAAGGCTTCAGCACGGCATCTCTTTCCTGTTCAGAGAACATGTTTGGAATCTCCAACTCCTTGCAGCACTTCTTACACTTTACCTTGCCGACCCTCGAATCCAATCCGGAACGTTTTATGATTTCCTTCACGGCGCATCCTATTGTGTCATCCATGGTTTTCCTCCTATTCAAATAAATCCTTCTCATACGCCCATAAGAAATCCCTGTGTTCCTGGAATCCTACATGCACTTCCCATTGCTCAAGGCTGTATGTATGCGCCTCACGACTTATATGACCGTAATTGGAGTCAACAATAAGTTCCGTTAAGCCATTCCTAAATGTTGGCAAGTCATCAATGGCATGCCATACCCTTCTGTTTTTATTCAAGATTCTCTTCGCAGCCGCAATAGTTACCCATTCATCAGCACGAAGGGGCAATTCCTTTGCCCTGCTCTCAATCCTTTCAAGCCCTTCTATTACCTGTTCTGTAGTCATGTCATCGCATCTCTCTTTGTTTCAAGTTTGTAATACTCATTTTTTCCAAAACACCTGTTGCCCATTATTGGACAATACTTGGAAATGGAGCATATGGCACATGTACTTTCATTGCTCCTAGCTTTGGCAAGGCGGTGCCTAACGCCGTTTATCTCGACCACCATAATCGTGCAATAATATTTTTTTTTAACATTCTCTTTCTTTGACAAACTAAAGGGGTATCTACACAAAACGGCGGATTTTTTTCCGGAATTTTTTCGGAAAAACCAACGGACAACGGCATTGACCGACCCCTCGCGGAATGGGATTTTTTTTCCGGAAATTTTTTCGAGGAACCGGATGGGAAACCGTTGCCGCCAAAACACACAAACATAGGTAGGGGGTTTTAAGGGGGGTTACGTAGGTAGGGGGTATCCCCAGCCCCCCATTAACCCTTGATGTAAGTCAAGCCGCCACTTGATGCGTGTCAAGCAGCGGCTTGATGTATGTCAAGCGGCAAGGATTGTGAACGCCTCGTCCACCTTGCGCTTGGTATTCCCGAACATTAATGAGTTGAACTTGTCTTCCTCGTCCTTCCACGACTTCGTATTTTGGAAATACGTGGTGACACCGTTCATGAGCCACAACTTCGTGCCTCTGTACATGTCTTGCCCCACTCCGTTCTCGATAGCGTCCGTCATGTTTGCCATGATGTTTTTGGACTTGGTTGAGATTTCCTCGACCTTGTCGGCATTGTAATCCGCTTTCCTCCACAAATCGAAAGTTGTCGGTGTTAGGGTTAACTTGCCAACGAAGTCGCGTATGTACTCGGCGTTGACGTCCTCCGCCTTCAGCCCAATCATGCGCTCGATGAAGGCATCGGTGAATCTAACTGACTTGGAGAAAAGCTCGGCGGCTATCTTGCGGTTGCGTTCGATGCTCCAATCGAGGCGTTCGTCCACGCGTGACGTGTGCTTAAACGACACCTTGTTTGCGCATTTCTTTATAGCCATGTTTAGCGTGTTTTGGCACACGACCCTTACGGGGGTGAAAAATGCCATGACGCTGCCGCTGCCGTCGTGCGAGTTCGTGAACACGACATAGTTTTTCACGGCATCGTCCTTCGATATGTACGAGTCCTCTCCGAGTGTGGCTGTCACGAAAATGCGCTCCCCATGCCCCAATGCACCATAACATGTGATGTTGGGGTCGACTCCGTTAGCCGCCTCCTTGATGAAATCCATGAACTCGAAGGCTTTTTCATTCTGTACGATGCCATAGGCGTTGCCAACGACTCCGAGCGTTTGCCTCGTATCATCTCGCATTGTAGCCTTGTGCGTCGTAATGATGTCATTTGCCGATGGCGTGTAGCCGCTTGGCATTGGCATACCTTTCGCGATGGCTTCAGCTACCTCTTGAGGCACTCTCATTATGGGCAATGAGGACACGCCAAAGTTGATACGGTTGTCGCTCTCCATGTCGGCGAAAACGTCATGGATTGTCGTGCCTTGCGGACACGTCTTGCCGAAGAGATTCCAAGAGACCTCTCGTGCGCCAGTTTCTGTGATGACGTTGCCGTTGTTGAAATTGATGATTTCTGCCATGTTACAATATCATATATTAGTTAAAGACTTGGCTTGTTATGCAGCGACCCTTGAGTCGCATAGGTTGAGGAGCATCTTGCCCACACCATTTTTGGTCAAGGTGTAGAGTTTCACGTGTTCTGTGTATAGCCCTTTTGTGAAGGCTATTGCCTCCTCGTCGTCTTTTGCCTCGAACGTTTGATACTTCTCAGCAACGCTTGCCTTTGTAATGTCTATAATAACGTACTTGTTCATGATGGTTATTGTTTTAAATTGACGATGCAAAGATACGATGAATTTTTGAAACTACCAAGGAAAAATGAATTTATTTTTAGTGAATTAAGATTTTTTATATAGAATGTTAAAGTTATGTTAAAGTCTCAAAAATATTTGGTAGTCTCGTTTTTTCTTACTATCTTTGTATCGTCAATGAAAGACAAAGGGCAAAGGTGAAACTTTGGAGTATAGTCTCCAACATGACTATTCTTTTTTTATGCTATAGTTCTAAAAATTGCACCCCATCTTTTGACGATAGGGTGCTTTCTACGTATGCCCAAAGGGGGTATGGCTATGCAGCCAACACCTTCTCCTCTGCGACCTCTGCGGGGGTCTCTGCGGTCTCTGTGACGTCCTCTGCGGTCTCCTCATTGCCACGCTTTGAGATGCCCAGATAGGCGCACAATTCCTGATAATGGCCGCGTGTTCCACACGCCTTGCCCAAGATTGGGCACTCACCGAGACGTGCCTCAAGCTCCTTCAGACCGCCTACTTCGGCATAGAACTTCAACATGAGCCTGATTGTCACGTCGCTTGGCTTGCGGTTGCCGATGCCATGATGGGCATTGTAGGCTTTCGCCATATCGTACACCTCGACGACCTTCTCGGCGTCAAAAGACTTGTAGCCTTCCGCCACCTTCGATTGGCGGCA
>JAGCWQ010000055.1 GCA_017961765.1 Paludibacteraceae bacterium
GAGAGGAATTAAAATATAATACAACATCAAAGAGAGGCAGAGGATCGTCGCCCCCACCCAAGGCGCATAACGTTGCAACTGCATACCATACAAGCCCTGCACCGTAAACATCGTCGCAATTACCACCAACATCGGGATAGGTGACAGATACTGCAACAACGGCACCACTTCACCAAAGGCCTCCCCTAAAAAGAGCCAAACGATTATTGGTGACAAGAAATATACAGCCACCGTGAAAAGCGAACCCGCTACGAAAATCAAAACAAGATAGGCCTTCAATTTCCGCCAACCCGACACAACAGAAGAGGAGAACTCAAGGCTCAAGGAAGGGAACAAAGCCATACTCAACGGCATGGAAAGCAACATACTCATTGCCGCCACAATTTTATGACCTCCCGCATAAATTCCAATCTCCAGATCGGTTAGCAAGATGCCAATCAACGTAATCCCACCCAAAGCATACATATTGGAGAAGACATTGTTCAAAAAGATTGGGAACCCCTTTCTCAACGGAGCAAAATCAAACTCCGAGGTGTACTTCAAGTCATATTTGACATAAGCCATGACAAAAAGGGCGATACCCGCCAAACAGTAAGAGAGAGAAAGGAACAAGATGTACAAACAGTAATCAGAAGGAGCCACTACCAACAAGATAGTCAGTACAGCAGACAACGCCTTCATCGTGACATTCACCAAAGCCACCCTTCCCATCGTTTCCATTCCCTGGAAAAGCCAAGTTGGAGTAAGCGCCATACCCACATTGATCAAAAAGGCGAAGAGATACAGAATTGGTTCCTCTTCCATCTTCGGGAAAAACCTCATTAAGACCAAGAAAACGACAAAAGCGCCCAAAAGCAATAGAGCCTTCGATTTCAAAACAGACCAAAAAACCACCCGCACCCGTTCCGAATCCTTACGGCAGAGAGCAATATCCTGCGTAGCTGAATATTCAAAACCATAATTGACAAAGAGGGTAAAATAGGCTACGATATTCTGTGCGTAAGAGACCTTTCCAAAAGCTTCAACACCCAATGCCCTAACAACAAAAGGAACGACAAAAAGAGGAATCAAGGCATTGGCAATCTGCATCAACGTCAAAGAGGCCACATTCTTCAGCATCCCCTTAGAGAAAAGCGAACGGAGTCTATCCATAAAAAAAGTTCTTTTCATTATCATTAAAAGTCATTCCTTCGGGACAAAAATAAGAAAAAAAACGCAGGGATGTCCCTTGTGCGACGCCAAACCCTCGTCCGCTTTTGCCAAAATGCCAAAAAGAATCTACCTTTGCAAACAATAGAATACAAGGCAAAATCGGATTCACAGACATGGGGAAGCAATTTTTCTACTGCAAAGTTCAGGACATTCCTTCTATCGTCCTATACATAACCGCCATAGCCGTCTCCTTCATCGGATGGATGGCTCCAGTACCCGTCATTGCACTGACCCTCTGCTGCCTTATTCTAACCTTCCAAAAATATCGTTCAGGAGAGAAGTTGGAGTTAAACAAGACCGCCGCCTGCATGCTGGCGTTCTACCTCTTCATGCTTCTAGCCGACCTTTTCAACGGGATTCCTTTCGCCTCGCTCAACAGGATGGATTTCCAAATAAGAATTCCGTTGCTCCTTCTCTCCATTGCCTTCCTCTTCAAACACAAAGAATTAGACACGCAGAAAGCACTAAAATGCCACGCCATAGGAAGCTATGCGACAGCTTTGACCATTCTGCTCACCTTCGTTTGGGAAATCTGTTTCGACTTTGACGGAATAGAGCGCAACCTCTATCACATGCGCCAATGCTTAGCCGCCATCTTCGTTTCCGTATCCCATAGAAGTTATGTCAACTTCAACCTACTGGTCGCCTTGATATTCGTATTTCAGAGCTACAACAGGCAACCCTGCAACAAACGACTTATCCATTTCATTATCATCAGCATAGCGACAGGGGGATTCATTTTTCTCTCCGAAGCAAGAGCCTCCATCATCTCCTATGGAGTCGTGCTTTTAATCATGATTCTGCTTCTGACCAAAGAGAAACTGAACCGTCGGCAAATGGCTATTCTTCTCACACTCTGTGGAATAGGACTTCTGTGCGCTATTGTCTCCGTTCCGAGAGTGACGAACCTCTTCCACTCCTTGATGAGAGGAGACACGTCATGGCTCGACCTCGACCCTCGATTCCGGATCTGGAGTTGCGCCCATGAGATTGCAGCCCAAGGCATACCCCTTTTAGGATGGGGGGCTGGAGAGTTGCAACCCCTTCTGCAAGAATGTTATAGTGCTGTCGGCTTCCAATATGGGGAGACCTATAGTTTAGGCACACACAACCAATTCATCGAAATCCTTCTCGAATACGGCTACCTCGGGTTGACTCTTCTCTTGGCTCTGTTGGCCTCCTTGGTCTTTCGCAAGAAAATGTATCGAAAGGAGTTGTTCCTGTGGCTCATTCTTCTCCTCATCAACCTCTTCTTCGAGAACATGTTGAGCCGCGCCATCGGATCCTACAACATAGCCTTCCTACTTGTGCTATGGGGAAATCGGGAAGACTCCACAGAAGAAGAACAGACAAGGAGATTCACCAAAACCGACTACATTCTAATCCCTTTAATCCTAATCATTGCGATAGGATACATCCGAAGCAACAAAAGCAAACATTTCGTCACGTTCCAAAAGCACTTCGCCGTTGTTGAGAATCCAGCCGAGACCCTGCCTTCAGAGATGGAAGGAAGTCCCATCTTGAAGATTGACCATACCACCCCTACCGAAAGTTGGGGAGAAGTTGCCTTCATGAACTACTACTTTGACGAACTAAAGATGAAAACGAGCGACTCCATCCACTTCAGCCTTTACGTGTACGTTGACGAATCATTTAACGGAAGCCTCGTGAGGATCAAGCTCGACGAGCGAAACACGAACATCTACGAATGCTACTATGATTTGGGACAAAAGGGCACTTGGCAAAAGTTGGTCCTCGACAAAAGCGGACTGGAAGGAAACGTGGCCTGCAACATCTCTATCGACAAGACGCCAGCAAAAGATTTCTCTGAACTGAAAGGGTACGTATTGTTTAGCAAACCAGCTATCCAAACAACTGAAAAATAGGTAATAAAAGAATAAAACAAAGAGAGCTTATCGTAGCAAAAAGAATATTTCTATAACCTCGGCCTTTTTTAAGGAAAGAACTGAAGAAAAACGCTCAAGGATGTTCTATTTTAAATTCAAAAACATTCAAAACAACTCTGCATTTTTCTGATTTTTATTGCTACCTTTACTCCAAGATTTGGATTACCTGTTTTGTTTTTAATGCCGATTTTGGAGGAAAAAACTGACATTCCAAATCTGAAGCAGATATTACTTTAGAAAAATTAGAAAAGAAGAAAGTATGGCTAAAGTTGAAAAAGCAATCGAAGAAAGCGTTGTGATTCCCACTGATGGTAACACCATAACACGGAATGCCTTCCAGAGTAATTCATCCCTTATTAATATTGTCATTCGGGAAGGAGTGACGGAAATCGGAGAAGCCGCTTTTTGGAAGTGTGAGAATCTTGAATCGGTAACATTTCCCAGCACATTGAAAAAGATTGGGATAGAGGCATTTTCCAAATGCAAGAATTTGAAGGAAGTATCTCTTCCTGATGGTTTGCAGGAGATCGGTCGTTCCGCATTTTCCGAGTGCACAAGTTTAACGGAGTTTCGCTTCCCCGATTCGGTGGCCTGTAATGAAAGCTATTTACGTGGGTGCCATCGCATAAAGAAGGTCATTCTGCCTAAAAAAATGACGGAGATGCCTTATGATTTTTTGTCGGGGTTGGATGCTTTGGAGGAGATTGTGTTTCCTGAAGAGTTGAAGGTCATCGGGTCTGATGCATTGGAGAATTGCACTAGTCTCGTCAGCATTGAACTTCCCGAAAGTGTTGAGGTTTTGGAGTTTGGAGCCTTTAGTAACTGCAAGAAGCTTACTTCCATAAAATTGCCGAAACACCTAAAAAAAATCTATAAAAGGGCGTTCTATGGTTGTGACAAGTTGAAAGAAGTAGAACTTTTCGACGTCGAGGAAATCTATAGAGATTCTTTCCCTGAAAAGATAAAACTCAAAGTGTCACACGACAGCAAGACCCTCAAGGAGGAAGATGGCCTGCTGCTCTCCGCCGACGGGAAAGTCTTGCGTGCATGTTTGAAGAGTGCAGAAACCATCGAGATACCAGAATCAGTCACGGAAATTTTCGACTATGCGTTTGAAAGAATGCCCCTCCTTACTACTATCACTTTAGGTAAGAATTTGGTAAAATTGGATAAGAGCTGTTTCAATGGCTGTCCATCTTTGCAAAAGGTCTATTTCGAAGGTAGAATGGTTGAGATAGGTGAGAGTGCCTTCTACAATTGCCAAAAACTGGATACGGTTTCCTTCCCATATCCGGATTCTATCGCTTCCATTGGATCTAATGCCTTTACGGAGTGTACGAAATTGAAAAGCATAACCATCCCAGCTTCAGTCGGAACCGTGGGCGAGGACGCTTTTAGAGATACAGGGCTATCACAGGTGACGATACATTCGAAAGGCGCTTTGGGCAATGGGGTTTTCTCTTATTGCCGATTCAAACAGATAGAAATACCATCCCACACGATTGGCCTGGGTGCATTTTCCGGATGCGACAAACTCACTTCAGTCACTCTCCTCGATTCAGTTTCGATTATAGAGAGGGCTGCTTTCCAAGAGTGTCCCAAACTCACCACAATCCACATCGCCGCCTTAAATCGGAATGCGGATACGAAGACATTCCTGGATCGTAACGCCACGGAGGCCATCCAATTGGACGGTCCGGACAAGAGCTGGATGGGAGAGCAAGATGATGAACTCGCACAAATGCGAAAAACGGCAGAGGAAGGCGACATTGAAACCCAATATAAATTGGGCGGTCGCTACTATAAAGGCGACGGTCTCCCTGAGAGTCATGAACTTGCGATTGAATGGTGGACCAAGGCAGCCAAGCAAGGCCATGTGAAAGCTCAATTTAATTTGGGACTTTGTTATTCTAAGGGCGATGGCGTCTCTCAAAATAAAAAGAAGGCAGCTGAATGGTATGCCAAAGCAGCCGAACAGGGCAATGCCAATGCACAAAACAACTTGGGCGTACTTTATGAAGATGGCGAGGGCGTACCTCAAAATTACGAGATGGCAGCTGAGTGGTTCCGTAAATCGGAGGCTCTAGGAAATGAACAAGCCAAGAAAAATCTAAAACGATTGCAGGAGGAGGGCCTTATCGTGTCAGACAACACCCCTAAAATCACCGACGACACTTTAGGCACGCTCTACTACAAAGAAAATAATGGTTGGATGGGCAGTTCTACGGCCAACTTCTCCAGAGTGGAAATGCCTTTCGAAGTTGAATTAGAAGGAACAGAGAAGGAGGGCGTCACCGATGCACAACGCAAGGCATTCGTCGAGTATGAACAGAGAAAAGAGAGCTATTTCGAGACTCTCCAGCAAAAGGCCCAAGATCTATTCATAGCTGCCCACAAAAAGAAGAACAATCGAATACTTCCAGCCAAACTATACATCGCACGCGATGGCAACTACGGCTGGATTGCCAATAAGGAGTGGGACGGCAAAGAGATTGTCGTGATTCTCTCTGATGAAGAGCTTCTGCTGGCTGACGACAAAGCCATCTTGCAGAATGCTGCCGAGGTGAAGTCCAACCGTACCAAAACGGAATGGCACATCGACGATACGGTCTACTTCAACCTCTTCGGAGTGCTCACGATTTTATCGATTAGAACTCCCGATGGAAAAGATGGAGAACTCCTCTCGGACAAAGAGAAGGAACTTTTGATGTGGCTGACCCAAAAGTTCGATTCAAATAAGATAAAGAAGGAGGTGCTGAAATACTGCAACGACAGCTATGATAGTTGGGGCGGAGATACGATTACCGCTGACGATTTGCATGAGGAGTTGTCGCTTAACTACATCCGCATCCGTGTCGAAAAATCAGATTGGAGCGACAAAGAACCAGACATTTGTCTATCAGGAGACTGCGGATGTGACGAGGAGCATGGAATCGCCATAGCATTCAGGGACAAAAAACTGATTGATATCGAAGATGAAAGCATTGCTTTCTAGGAGTTGCTTAGTTGTTTCTGTTTGAGACTCGATTTAGAGATTCATCACCTCAAAGGACGAATGCAGGCAAATCATTCTATAAAGAATCCCCTTCGCAAAGATCGGAGGGGATTTTTTGTCGCCATACTAGCGACACGCCTCTGATAGCCCCAAGGAGCAGGATAGATGAGAAGTGGCAGGTTTGCCCCTAGCAATAGCACGAATCAAGAGAATCAGTCAAAAAAATACAATATTTAGTCGCCTACATTTTCACATCCATTAAATCTTTTTCTTACAAAAAACCATTACCTTTGCAGAATGGGGATAATTTGATTATACCCAAGCGTGAGAAGGAATATTATTAACAATTAAACAAAATAATGAAATCGTTCAAATTAATCAACAACATCTCAGGATGGATTGTATTTGCGATTGCAGCGGTAGTCTATATTCTGACTATTGAACCAACCGCAAGTTTCTGGGACTGTGGAGAGTTCATCTCTACGGCAGACAAATTGGAAGTAGGACACCCACCGGGCGCACCTTTCTTCATGCTTACCGCACGTTTCTTTACCCTTTTTGCTTCAGACCAAGCCCATGTAGCCATGATGGTCAACACATTCTCTGCCCTTTGCAGTGCCTTGTGTATACTTTTCCTTTTCTGGACCATCACCCACCTTGTCCGCAAGGCCATGATCAACAACGAAGAGGATTTCACCACAGGAAACATCATTGCCATCATCGGTAGCGGTGCCGTAGGTGCATTGGCCTACACATTCTCAGACACATTCTGGTTTTCCGCAGTGGAAGGTGAGGTTTACGCCTACTCTTCCCTATTCACGGCTGTTGTTGTTTGGGCGATGTTGAAATGGGAGGATGTGGCCGACCAGCCATACGCCAACAGATGGTTGGTGCTTATCGCCTACTTGATGGGACTCTCCATCGGCGTGCACTTGCTTAACTTGTTGACCATCCCTGTGTTAGGTTTGATTTACTATTACAAGAAATACAATCCTACGACAAAGGGCACCTATATCGCATTGGCCATATCATGTGTGCTTTTGGCATTTGTCCTTTTCGGATTGATTCCAGGATTCGCATTGGTGGCAGGATGGTTTGAACTACTCTTTGTCAACGTGTTCGGACTCGGATTCAACACAGGAACCATCTTCTATGCCATACTTACCGTGGGTTGTTTGGCATGGGGAATCTATGAGACAAACAAAGAGGAGGTCGATGCAAATGAGGCAGATCAGGAAAGTGTAAAAGAGAACGTAAATTCCGACTCTTCCGCAAGCGTGAGATACAAAATCAGCTTCATTCTTTCCGTCTTCTTGTTGGGCATTCCTTTCTTCGGAAGCCACATTTTCACAGGACTCTTCCTTCTTACGGCATTGAGCGTCTATTTGTTCTTCATCAACAAGAACATCAACAAAGCGCTCATCAACCTCATCATGCTTTGTTCGGCAGTCATCCTTTTGGGATACTCCACCTATGCAACCATCATCATCCGCTCGGCTGCCAATACGCCAATGGATCAGAACTCACCAGACGACGTATTCTCACTCAAGAGTTACCTCAACCGTGACCAATACGGTGACACGCCTCTCCTCTACGGAGAATCCTACGCATCGGAGTACCTTCGAGAGAAAGACGCTGAGAATGATGGTTGGAAAGTTGCCAGCGATAAGGGCGAGACGCTTTGGGCTAAGAAAGTAAAGGTTTCTCCAGAAGAGAAAGACCAATACGAAAATTGCGGGAACAAGGAGAAGTACAAATATGTGAAAGAGACTTGTATGTTCTTCCCTCGTATGTACAGCAAGCAGGCCAGCCACATCGAAGCCTACAAGAGTTGGGGTAACATCAAAGGCCGTAAAATCACTTACAAAAACATGGGTAAGAACGAAACGACCATCGTGCCAACCTTTGCTGACAACATGACGTACTTCTTCAGATACCAAGTTAACTTCATGTACATCAGGTACTTCATGTGGAACTTCGTCGGTCGTCAGAATGACATTCAAGGTCATGGAGACATCGTCAACGGAAACTGGATCTCAGGTATTGACGCCCTCGACGAGTTACGTTTGGGAGATCAAAGCAACCTACCTGACGAGTTGAAGAACAACAAGGGAAGGAACGTTTACTATGCCTTGCCTTTGATTCTTGGTATATTAGGAATGTTCGTCCAAACAAGGACAAAGAAAGACAAGCAGAATTTCTGGATCACGATGTTGCTCTTCCTCATGACAGGACTTGCCATCATCCTATACTTGAACCAGACTCCATACCAGCCAAGAGAGCGTGACTACGCCTACGCAGGTTCGTTCTACGCCTTCTGTATCTGGATCGGCTATGGTGTGCTGTACTTCTATTTCCTACTGTCAAAATTCGTCAACAAAGAGATTGCAGCCAGCATTGCCACTTTGGCTTGTCTTGGAGTGCCTACCCTGATGGCGGCACAGAACTGGGATGACCACGACCGTTCAGGACGATACACGGCAAGGGACTTCGGTCAGAACTACTTGCTCTCCGTCGCACCAAACGCAGTCATCTTCACCAACGGAGACAACGATACGTTCCCTCTATGGTACAACCAAGAGGTGGAAGGTGTCCGCACGGATGTCCGCGTAGCCAATCTGAGCTACTTGCAGATGGGCTGGTACATCGACCAGATGAAGCGTGACGCATACGAGTCAAAGGCCCTTCCTATCTCGTTGACAGCAGACCAATATTCAAACGGAAAGTTGGATGTCGCCTACATCATGACAATGTTGAAGGACTCCATTCGAATTTCCGACGCCATGGATATCTTGACAAGCAAGGACCCTCGTTTCAAGAGTTTGGCAAAGAGGTATGGAGACAACTTCGACTTCATTCCAACCAACAAGTTGTTCTTGCCAGTCGATTCTGCTGCTGCCGTCAACTCAGGTACAGTAAAGGCGGAAGATGCCCACAAGATCGCATCCAAGATCGACATCAACTTAGGCGGCAAACGTTACCTCGGAAAGCATGAGATAGCCATCCTGAATCTGTTGCAAAACAACAATTGGGAGCGTCCTATCTACTTCGCTGTAACCGTAGGAGAAGACAGCTATTTGAACTTGAAGAAGAACTTCCAATTGGAAGGCATGGCTTACAGAGTCGTGCCAATCAACCAACCAGGTAGAGTAAACACTGAGGCCATGTATGACAACATGCTCAACAAGTTCAAATGGGGCGGTGTCGAGAATCCAGACGTATATTTGGATGAGAACAACCTTCGTATGACATCAACATTCAGACACATGTTCACCCGACTTGTAGATGCCCTTATTGCAGAAGGCAAGGAGGACAAAGCAAGAACCGCTTTAGACTACTGTATGAAGGTCATGCCAGGCGAAACCGTTCCTCACACATTCGTTTCCGTCGTATTGGCAAGGCAATACTATCAAGTAGGCGAGAACAAGAAGGCCGAAGCTATCCTCAACAAGATGAAGGAGAACTCCATGCAATATCTTGATTGGATTTCCGGCATAAGGCCAGCCCTCCAACCATTGGCGGCAGAAGAATACGAGCAACAGCTCGGCATCCTCTCCGAGATTCTCCGTATCAGCGAATCGAAGATGGACAAGGAGCTTTTTGACCAAGACTACAAGAAATTCGTAGCCTACAGTCAACTATACAATAAATTAAGAAAATAATGTTTATAGAGCAACCCCCAACGGCATTCAGGATGTTTTTCCCGAATGCCGCTTGGAGAATACCCCAAAAGAAGAAGACGGTCTATCTCACCTTCGACGATGGACCGATTCCGGAGGTGACACCTTGGGTACTTGACGTTCTGGAACAATACGGAGTAAAGGCAACTTTCTTCTGTGTTGGAGACAATGTCAGAAAACATCCAGAAATATTCAAACAAGTGATTGATGCAGGACACAAAGTGGGCAACCACTCCTTCAACCACATCCAAGGATTCAAATACTCCACAAAGGAATATATGAAGAACGTGGAAAAGGCGGATGCCTTGATCCATAGCGTCCTCTATAGACCTCCACACGGACAATTGTACATTCGCCAACTCGTCAAGTTGAAAAAGAAGTATCAAGTCGTCATGTGGGACGTAGTCACCAGAGACTATAACAAGGACTTGGATGGAGAGTTCGTTCTCAACATCGTAAAGAAGAAAGTACGGAATGGCTCCATCATCGTATTCCATGACTCTCTCAAGGCAGAGAAGAATATGAAATACGCCATGCCCAAAGCCGTCGAATGGTTACTTCAAGAGGGGTATCAATTTGAGGTACTCAGCCCTGCCATCATTGCGCAGTGCATACAAACCAAGAGTGCCCCAATCATGAAACGAGCCCTTCTCGTTCAAACCATTTAAACAGAAGAAACTCAAAAACAGCGAATAATGAACATCTTATTATTAGGATCAGGCGGTCGCGAACATGCATTGGCATGGAAGATCGCCCAAAGCCCCAAAGTATCGAAATTATATATCGCTCCAGGAAACGGAGGAACCTCTAACGTTGGCGAGAACGTTGCCATCGCTGCAGACAATTTTGAAGCCATCGGTCAATTTGCCATAGAGAAAAACATCTCCATGGTCGTAGTAGGTCCTGAAGACCCATTGGTAAAAGGCATCTATGACTATTTCCAAGACAACGAGAAACTGAAAAACATCCCTGTCATCGGTCCATCCAAAGAGGGTGCCCAATTGGAAGGCAGTAAGGACTTCGCCAAGGCCTTCATGATGCGCCACGGCATCCCTACAGCCCAATACAGGAGCTTCACCACCGAGACGTTGAATGAGGGATGCAAATTCCTTGAGACATTGCAAGCACCTTACGTCTTGAAAGCCGACGGATTGGCAGCAGGCAAGGGTGTTCTTATCATCGACAACTTGGAGGAGGCAAAGCAAGAACTCAAGAACATGCTCGACGGAAAATTCGGCTCCGCCAGCGCCACTGTTGTCATCGAGGAGTTCCTATCCGGAATTGAGTGTTCCGTCTTCGTCCTCACCGACGGGGAGAACTACAAGATATTGCCTGTAGCCAAAGACTACAAACGTATCGGAGAAGGCGACACAGGCCTCAACACAGGAGGTATGGGTTCCGTTTCTCCAGTTCCTTTTGCCGACAAGGTGTTCATGCAAAAAGTGGAGGAGCGCATCGTCATCCCTACGATCCAAGGCTTGAAGAAAGAGAAGATCTGCTACAAAGGCTTCATCTTCCTCGGACTCATCAACGTCAAGAACGAGCCTATGGTCATCGAATACAACGTCCGCATGGGCGACCCAGAGACAGAGGCAGTCATGCTCCGTATCAAGTCAGACTTGGTTGAATTGTTTGAGGGTGTCGCAAACGGCAACCTAAACACGAAGACGCTTGTCGAGGACGAACGTGCAGCCGTAACCGTCATGCTCGTATCCGGCGGATACCCAGAAGCCTACGAGAAAGGGAAGGTCATCACCGGCGCAGAGGACATCAAGGATAGCATCGTTTTCCATGCAGGCACAAAAATGGTTGACGGACAACTTCTCACCAACGGAGGCCGCGTCATCGCAGTCAGTTCCTACGGCAAAGACAAGGAGGAGGCGCTCCAACAATCATTCAAGAACGCCCAGAAGATTAATTTCGACAAGAAATACTTCCGTTCCGACATTGGTCGTGACTTGAAATAAGTAAAAACCAAACGTTAAGAATCGGAGGACAAACATCCCCGTCTCTTAACGACATAAAGATGAGTTTAAATTATGCGGGGAAATAGATTTACAGAGTCACTTAACCCGAATGAGAAGAATATCACCATCCTTCTCATTTTGGTGCTTGCCCTATGGTATGACTTGTTTCTCCCGCAAATCACCTACATGGGGAGACTATTCCAACCGGAATCGTCTCCCCTCTATATGGAATCCCCACTATACACCCTCCTTCTCGGATGGCTACAACCATGGGGTATCATAACCGACATAGCTGCACTTCTCCTCTTCATCGCGATAGGAGGATTGCTTATCCGATTCAACGGGACCTTTGCCTATATCAAAGTAAGGACCATCCTTCCTGCCGTATTCTTCAGTGTCTTAGGCTCCCTCTTTTTCTGCCATACCCTGACGCCAGGAATCTTTTTGGCCGTCTTGCTATTAGGCGGACTCTACTCCAGTTTCTTCTACGTAGAGACCTTCAACCCGATACACGCATTCAACGCAGGACTTTTCATCTCCGTCGCGACCCTGCTGTCGCCGACCTACCTCATACTGACGATTCCCTACTTCATCTTCTTCCATAGCACCTCCGCCCTAAACTTACGTAGTTTCTTGGCATCGCTATTCGGATTCGTCATTCCCGCACTCTACACCACGCTCTACTACGCCGCCATTGGAGAGACAGAGGTTCTGACCGAATTCTTCAGCAAAAGTTTCAGCACCCTTTCCATCCAATACAAATTCAACGACATAGAGACAGCCTATCTCCTGTTTATGGGATGCACCACGGCTTGGGCTATCGGACATTTCATCGTTGACAATACGCATGACAACATAAAATCGAGGAAACAGAACACACACATCAACAGTCTGTTCTTATGGATTCTCGCCCTTATGATTGTCGGGTTTCCCGTCTCTCAAAACTTATTGTATCCACTGACGCTACTATGGAGCATGATACTCGGAAGGTTCTTCTCCATCAATAGTAGCCGAATTGCCTACATCCTATTCTTCCTGTTTTTCGCTGTTTCTCTATTAACCTTTATTTTCGCCTAAGACAATGGAAGGACTGGAATTCCTTGAACCGTTTGGCATCATCGGCCTTTTCATCGCATCCTTCTTAGCCGCCACCATACTTCCTTTTAGTTCGGAAGTAGTCTTTGCGGGAGTACTTGCCACCGGATGCAATCCGATAGGTTGTCTTTTGGCCGCCTCCATCGGAAACACCCTTGGAGGATTGACCTGCTATTGGATCGGAAGGATGGGGAAAATAGAATGGATAGAGAAATACCTGAAAATCAAGTACGAAAAAATACAAAAGATGGAAGCTTGGATCCATGACAAAGGGAGCATATTGGCCGCACTCACCTTCCTTCCCGGAATCGGTGATGTCATTGCCGTTGCCTTAGGCTACCTACGTTGCAACGTCTGGCTAATCGCCCTTTTCATGTTTATTGGGAAAAGCATCCGATACTTCGTCTTGATGAAAGCGCAACTCGCCCTCTTCAATTAAACATCCCCCCAACACCCTTCTAGCCATGGATAGACTCGACTCCCCCACTCTGAAGATATACAAAGCCTCCGCTGGTTCAGGTAAGACCTATCGCCTAGTCGTAGAATACGTCAAACTTCTGATTGAAGATCCGGAAGCCTACGCCAACATCTTGGCTGTCACGTTCACCAACAAAGCGACCTCCGAGATGAAAAGCCGCATCCTGTCCGAACTTTATGGCATTGCCAACGGACTGCAAGACTCCGACAGCTATCTCCATTCCATACAAAAAGAGTTGAGCCAAGGCGAGAAAAAATGGAGCTACGACGAAATCAGAAGGAAAGCCAAGGCTGCCCTCGTCAGCATACTACACAACTACAGTCGATTCCGCATAGAGACCATCGACAGTTTCTTCCAATCCATCCTAAAAAACTTAGCCAAGGAATTGGGTCTTGGTGCCTACATGAACATTGAATTGGACAGCAACGCCCCTTTGAAGGAGGCCGTCAACGAATTGTTCGACAAGGTAAAGGAAGATCCAGACCTAATGCAATGGATAAGCGACTACATCCACGACAAGATAGAGGGAAACGCCAGTTGGAAAGTCAGCGACGAATTGATGAATTTTGGCAAGAACATCTTTAGGGAGGAGTTCAAAAAGATGGAACACGAGATTGACATTGAGACAAGAGAAAGTGGCTCCATCAACCTACTCAAAGAGAAAGGTGCACTCGACAAATACCAAAAGGACCTCAAGAAAAAGAGAGACGAGATTCTCAAGACGCTCATTCAAAAGGCACAACGATTCAGGGATCTAAGCAACAAGCACAATCTCAGCACGGAGGACTTCAGTTATAAGGACAAGGGAGTAGTCAGCTTCTTCAACAAGATAATAGATTCGAAAATATTCCCAGAAGAGATGGGGAAACGATCCAGCGAATGCTTGGAGAATGCAGAAAAATGGGTTGCCAAAAGCCATCCACGCTATGCCGAAATTATAGATTTGGCGGAGAGAGAACTAATCCCCATCCTGGAGGAAACCGAAAAATATAGGGAAGAACATCTAAGCGACTTCAACTCCATCAATCTAATCATCAAAGACATCAACAAATTAGGGTTGTTGCACGACCTTGCCACCATCATCAGCAAGAACAACAGCAAGAACAACCAATTCATGCTTGCCGACACGCCCTCTTTGCTAAATGAGATGATCGGAGAGAACGACGCCCCCTTCATCTACGAAAAGGTAGGAGCCTACATCAACCACATCATGATTGACGAGTTCCAAGATACGAGCCTGACCCAATGGAAGAACTTCAAGCCCTTGCTGGAGGAAGGACTCTCCCAGAACGCCCTCAGTCTGATTGTCGGCGATCCGAAACAGGCCATTTACCGATGGAGAAACAGCGATTGGCGAACCATCAGCAACATAGACAAGGAAATCACCAACGTCCCCGTCGGAATCTTCCCTATGGAGACCAATTGGAGAAGCAAGAAGAACATCATCCGATTCAACAATCAATTCTTCAAGACAGCCTTGGAGATCATCAGCAAAGAGATGGAAGGCAAAAACGAAAACATGCAAATAGCCTATGCCGACGTATGCCAAAAGAGTTCCGAGGAGGTGGATGAGGGCTGGGTCCATGTGGAATTCCTAGATAAAGGAGATCACAACATGCTGGAGAGGTTGCGTGAACAAATCGAAAATTTGCAAGACCACGGCATCAGCGCCGACAAAATCACCATCCTGCTTCGAAAAAACAAAAACATTCCAATCATCGCCCAATATCTGTCCGATTACAAAAACAGAGAGCCTGAGCTCGCCTCCAGATACGTCTATGACGTCATTTCCGACGAAGCATACGAGTTATCCTCCTCGTTGGCATTACAGATACTCATCCAAGCCCTACAATTCATCTCAGAGCCGGAAAACGGCATCTACAAGGCACAACTGGTTTTCTCCTATCTGACGGAGATCTTAGGCAAGGAGGCCAACGATACGGCACGCTCCTATCTCTACGACAAGGAGAACCCCATTATCCAAGAGTTAGAAGAGAAGTTGAAAAAGGCTTCCCTGCTTCCGCTCTACGAAATGGTGGAAACGGTTTACGAAATATTGGAACTGCACAAGATCAAGAACCAAGAGAGCTATATGCAATCGTTTCTCGACGGACTCAACGACTTCCTCGTCAACAAGTCATCCGACCTCAACCAGTTCCTCCTCCATTGGGAAGAGAAGCTGAAAAGCACGACCATCCCATTCAGCAGCGAAATAAACGGAATAAAGCTCATGTCCATCCACAAATCCAAAGGATTGGAATTCCACACGGTCATCCTTCCCTTCTGCGATTGGGCACTGACCACCGAAAGAGGATTAACTCCACTGCTCTGGTGCAAGGCGAAAGAGGAACCCTATTCGGAGCTTCCGCTGATTCCCATCTCTTACGGCAAAGAGATGATAAACTCCATCTTCAGCGACCAATACTACGAAGAAACGGAGCAACTCTACGTGGACAACCTGAACATCCTCTACGTGGCTTTGACACGGGCACAAAAGAACTTGATTATCCTATGTACCGACCAAGAGAAAATAGAACCGACCAAATCCATCTCCCATCTCTTGAAAGCAACGCTCATGACAGACTCAGAGCATTGGAACGAAGAAGAGAATAGTTTCTCTATCGGGGAATTATACGACAAGACGATAGGAAAAGAAGAAAAGGAGAGTTCCAACATTCTAAAAAAGAAGCCACGCACCACCTCTTCCGATTATCAAAGCTATAAGCAGAAAGCCTCTTTCAGGCAATCCAACCAATCGAGGGACTTCATCAACGATGAGGAACCCCAAAGAAATCAATATATAGACAAGGGTAAAGTCCTGCATGCACTTTTCTCCTTGATCAAGACAAAAAACGACATTGGCAAGGCGATAGACTCCCTCCTATTTGAGGGCGTGATTTCCGAGGAGGAGAAAGAGGGCCTCAGGGAGTTCGTGGAGAAAGCCATCAATCAAGAGGAAGCCAAAGAATGGTTTGCCGACGGATTGGAACTATTCAACGAATGCGAAATCGTCTATAAAGAGAACGGCGTTGCCCAAAATTGCCGTCCCGACCGTGTCATCAAGAAGGGAAATGAGATGACTATCATCGATTACAAATTCGGAAAGAAAGAGACAAAATACATCAAACAAGTAAGACAATACATCGATCTCATCCAACAAATGGGTTACACTGCCAACGGCTACGTCTGGTATGTGGAAAATGGGGAGATCGTAGAGGCATAAAACAGATTGGGGGCGAAAAGAATTCCGCCCCCACACTATAACACTATATAATTTTAGTCCACCGTGATATTCCTGTTTTTAGACTTAACGGAATAGGAGAATTTCAGCTCCTTCTTCTCTCCCGGTTTCAGCTGCAGTTTCCAAGTGAGTCTGCCCTCCACCTCATCTACTTCCGCACCGCCGTTGTCCATCAACACCACCTTGATGTCACTCTCTGTAGAGACAGGGAATTGGTCTTCTACGGTAATCTTTGCCGATGTGGACTTGTTGTTTTTCACCGTTATCATCCATTCACGTTCCACCTTATCAGAGGTCCTGATGAGGTTTTTAGAGGAGTACGTTCTCAAATCCTTGCGTTCAATAGCCAATTCCTTATCCTTTCCGATGGAGAGGTTGAGCGTATCCTCCGTTTGGCGGGCGTTGATGAAACTTTCGCCCATGTACATATTGTTCAAGAAGAGTTTGACAGTACCGTCGAGGAGGTCCAACTTTTTCCAGTTCGGGATGGAAGCCACCAAATAGACCTCCTTGGAAAGTTTCGGCACAGCATAATAGTTATACTCCGCATCTACGGTGATGTCTTTCACCATGACCTCATGGTCGGCGCCATCGTCAGGAATCGTATTCAATCCGGGGGTCTTCTCGACATGGTTTCTAATCACCATTTGAGGGATATTCATCATGGTGCCGCTTCCCCCCAATGCGCCGCTTCCTTGTTTCACTTGGGAGACTCTATTTTGCATGATATAGTTGGAATATTTTTGTGAGATTGAAGTCTCCACCACATTGGATTTGTCCACCTCCATATTTACATTTTTCACCGCCACATTATTGCAATTATAGACAAGGCATGTGGCAGGCTCGTATCCCGAAAATGAGTATTTCACAGTGCTTCTATCTGGCACCAACAATTCATAGTAGCCGTTTTCGTCGCTCTGCGTCTTGCGATCCTCCCCAGCCGTAATCAAAGCCCCTTTCAACGGCCCCTTGCTGTCACGAACCACACCTATCACTTTGACGAAAGGATTTCCACTCTCCTTCCGATGTTCATTACGACCGACATAATTTCCAGAAGGAATTTCATATTTACCCAATTCTGGCTTTTCATTACTCATTCCCGGATCGTTTTGGGAAAGGCTTAGAGCCACACTCTCCCATTTCTCCTTTGTTGCCTGGCTGACGTATGCCTTCTGCACCAAATGGAGTTTAGTGTCGTTTCTGGAGATACGAGCCTCATAAAAAGGCATCCACGCCGCATTCTCCACGAAATAGAGGAGATCAAGTTCGCAGTTGCCGGCATGGGAAGATTCCAATTTCACGCTGAGGAAACTCATTGGCGCCATCTGTTTTTCATAGAACAAGTTCATCTTCTGCTCGTTCATCGTCAACTCCTCTTGGCACTTTTGAATGCGTTTTTGGTAATCATACTGCTGGTTGATGATGTCGTTCAAATCCTTACGCACATAGGAGGCGATACCTTGCAAGGTCGGGGCGGTGAAACCATTGTCACCACCGATATTGTTGCTTTTCAGGATCAATTCGCGTTCCCTATCCAACACGCTACTCTTGGCGATCATCATGTCAATGGAGTCACGCAAGAGAGCAGAACGCTTGGTCAACGTCACCACCTCCTTGCTGATTTGTTTGCGATTGGGCACCTCCACATCATAATCGATGGACACGAGCGTCACACCACTGCTCTTCACTCCCACCTGCACGGATTGTTGATCCAATTGAGGAGTCAGCAGAGGTATCTTCACTTCGTTGATACCGTTTTTAAGATTCGCGGTAACAGTACGGTTGACCATCGCACCTGTGGCATAGACCATCACCTCCTTAATCTTGGAGTTTGCCTCCACAGGGGCAGACATTCCCGCAAAAGAATGGAGAAAAAAGCATCCTGCTAATAAAAATCTTTCTATCTTCATATTCCTTGTATTCTTATCTTGTAGGGCACATTAATTTTTAACTTTTAACTCTTAATTTTTAATTAATACAGTTTCACGTCATCCAGCAACTCTTCCAAATCATCCGCATCCCTCGCCTTTATCTCGTAGCGGTAAGGAAGAATCTTCTTTTCTCCTGGAGCCAGCTGCAGGTGCCAATAGAGACGACCCAAGAGTTCATCCACCGTAGCGTTGCTTGACTCTAGGAGTTCCACTTTCACATCCTTTTGTGTCGATACGGGAATTTGTTCCTCCACATTCACTTCGACAGGCACCTCTTTGTTGTTCTTAACCACAATCTGCCACGTCAGGGAGATTTTATTATTAAACTTCAAAAGACTCTTTTGTAGGTCGTTTAAGTTTGATTTGAGGGTACGCTCCACAGCGACATCCTTCTCTACACCCACGGAAAAATCCATGATATCATTCAGTCCATTCGGCTTCCAATAAGATTTGCCGATATAGGTGTTGTCCAAGAAAACACGGAGTTCGCCCGGTAGCAAATCGTAGTCTCTCGCCTTCACTTCGGCTATCATATAGACATTAGACGTCATCTTTGGAACTGCGTAATAGTCATATTCGACAGGGATAGTCACCGTCTCCAACGTTGCCTCATGTTCCGAGCCGTCGGAAGGAATCGTGTTGAGAGCAGTAGCCTCCGCCGTATATTCCTGTAGTTTGGAGAAGAGGGAGAGGTAAAGGTCCGTCCCCACTTTCCCATTTCGGGTAGTCACTAAGACAACACCATTCTTTGCACGCGAGCCATAGATAGCCACTGCAGAAGGTCCTTTCACGACTTCCATGGAAACAATATCGGCAGGATCCAAATCACCCAACGGATTAGCGCCCAATGCCACTATCGGCTCTCCATCCACAACATACAAAGGATCGGCATTCCCCGTCAAAGAAGAGGTTCCACGGACTTTGACCGTTGAGGCGACGCCAGGCTGTCCTGCTAGTTCTGATGCACTTGAGACTTTCAGACCAGAGACTCTGCTTTTCAAGGCATTGCCAATACGGTTTTTCAAGCTTTGCCTACCATAGCCAACAACCACAACTTCTTCCATAAGACTATCATCTATTTGGAGACGGATATCCAAATTAGCCTTAGTATCCTTTGTTATTTTGAGCCGTTTTGTCATATATCCAATATAAGAAAACTCAACTGTCGATCCGACAGGAACAGTCAATTCAAAGTAGCCATCCATATCAGAAGTTGTTCCTTCCGTAGTTCCCTTAATAGTAATATTCGCACCCGGCAAAACATCTTCGGAATCCCTCACATGTCCTTTGATAAGAATGGAGTTACCATAGATCAAGGAAGCATTCTCCTGCATAACCACGTTTTCCACCAAAGAAGAGCTACGAACTACTATTTCCTCGGGACTATGGGTGGCATGGGTAAATCTTAGACGGGAATCGACAGGGGCTAAAATTTCGTAGAAACCAGAGGCATCTGTTTGTGTAGTAGTATTGGTGGCAAGGCATGTCACCAAAACGCCATCAATGCTTCCCTTCTCATCACGCACATTACCCATGACTTTCACCATCTCTTTCGTTTTCACTCCTGATTGGCTGGAAGTGTATTTGGATTTCGGAAGCGTATATACTTTCAACTCAGGTCTCGCATTGTTGTCTGAAGGGTCAGTACGAGTAACGGTCAACTTCACATCTTTCCACTCCTCCTTCGATTTTTGGAGCACCATCACTTTTTTCGTCACCTCCATAGAGGGTTTATCCTTGGCAATCCTCAACTCAAAAAAGGGGGTCCACTCCGCATCCTTCACCCTATATTGTACCTCCAAATCCGTTTCGGCAGCTGCCGAAGCAATGAGCGTAACGTAGGCGATTCCATTAGGAGTCATCGCCCTTTCATCCAACAAAAGCATCTCCTGCCCGATATTCTGCTGTTCCAATTCAAGAGCCTTTCGACGCTGATTATAAGCCAACTGCATATCCACGATTTCATCGAGGTCTTTTCTGAGGAAGGCCGCAATTCCGCTTAACTGCTCCGCATCAAAGCCCTTCTTCCCTCCAACATTGTCGTTTCTGAGAAGGATGCTTTTTTCTTGTTCCAACACACTGTAATAGGAATCTATGAGTTTGATGGAGTCTGCAATCTGAGAAGAGATCCTCTTCAAGGAGTCGTTCTTTTGGGCGATGTCAGTTCTGTTAAGCATCTCAATATCCACATCCACCTTACCCAAGGTGATGTCTGCGTTGGTCACCCCCACCTGCAGGCTCTTCTTATCCAGAACGGGACTAAGCATCGTCAGTTTATAGGTGGTCACACCTGCTGGAACTTTAACATGTGTTTTTCTGCTGACTAAGGCACCCTGCTTATATACGGTTACTTTCTCGATGTCCGTATTGATAGTCAACGTGTCAGCCATCACGCCTTGCATTGTCAGGCATGCCATTATGTATAAAGAAAGCCGAATGAATGTCTTTTTGAACATTGGCAAAGAGTTTATAGAAGGTTCTAATTACGACATCTTCCCAAGGAATCGGAAGAACCCATTACCCGACTCAGGGAATTCGTTCAGAACAAACGTATTTTCAAAGGTAACAAATAAAATCGATACACAAAATATAGGTGACCTCTATAAATTCACTTTATCGAATTGTTTAGGCTGTAGAGGTCACGTTTTACAGCCCAAACAATTACTATGATGCAAAAGTAAAGTAATTAGTCCAAATTACCCCCCCATTTTTATGTTTTACAACATAAACC
>JAGCWQ010000056.1 GCA_017961765.1 Paludibacteraceae bacterium
CTTACCAAGGAACAATCAGCAAAAACATAAGGAATCCTATGATGGTCAAAGGAATCGCCACCACATATATCGCCAGAAAAACGAGCTTCCTAAGAACGAAAAACAATCTTTCCCTAGTCATATAGCCAACTCTTTTTAAACAAATACCCTTATCGCCGTTTTGAATTCATCAAGCTATCGCAAAGATAAGAAAAAAAGATTCCAAAAGAGATAGGTTATTTTTCATCCTTCCCTATTTATTCAAATAAATCATTATCTTTGATAATTAATCGTGGCGGAGATTCAGACACTGCCACCCAAAACATTTTTTAATTGACGGGGCTTTTGACCAAAAACCTCCTCAACCCTACGGAAGGAGACAAACGCACACCCGCCTAAAAACATACGACAATGAAGAAAGCAACAAACAAAATACCCAAAAGAGCGAGAGCCACGAAAGCAAAGGCAAAGCCAACAAAGAGAAAGGACTTTCGCAAAAAAGACATTCTGAGGGGCGCAGTCGAAATTTTCCAACAATACCCGGAAAAGATATTCGACTACAAGCAGATTGCCTCTGCCATCGGTTTAAAGACCATGGCACAGAAACAACAACTCGTCACCATGCTGCAAAAGCTCGTAGATGAAGATTTCCTACAATCGCCGACAATGGGCAAATACCTGCTAAACAGCAGAAACGGCTCGATTGTTGGCACGTTGGAACGTAAGAAAGGCGGCAAGGTTTTCCTCATCCCCGAGGATGGAGGCGAAGAGGTTTTCATTTTGGACAAATACATGAACAAGTCCATCGTGGGCGACAAAGTCCGCATCCAGCTCTTTGCGAAGAAAAGGAACCAAGAATATCCAGAAGGGCAAGTGCTCGAAGTGCTGGAGCGCAGCCGCAACACCTTCGTCGGGAAGATGCAAATCTGCGACGGATATGCCTTCCTCTGTGTGGACAACAGAATGCTCAACAACGATATTTTCATTCCTAAAGAGAAAATCAACGGCGCCAAGGACGGCGACAAGGCCGTGGCAAAAATCACCGAATGGAGAGAACGCGACCGCAACCCTGTGGGAGAAATTCTCGAAGTGTTGGGCTCGACAGGCGACAACGATACGGAGATGAACGCCATCCTCGTAGAATACGGCTTGCCTTATTCCTATCCACAAGAGATCGAGGAGTTTGCCAACAGCATACCTGAAGAGATTACACAGGAAGAGATCGCCCGACGCATCGACTGCCGACAGATTCCGACCTTCACCATCGACCCGCGCGATGCGAAGGATTTCGACGACGCCCTCTCCATCCGAAAGTTGGAGAACGGCAATTGGGAGGTCGGCGTCCACATTGCCGACGTGACACACTATGTCAAGGTCGGAGACATGATCAACAAGGAGGCCGAGGCGCGTGCCACTTCCGTCTATTTGGTAGATAGGACCATTCCTATGCTCCCTGAACGGCTCTCCAATCAATTGTGCTCCCTTCGTCCCAACGAGGAGAAGCTATGCTACTCCGTCATCTTCGAAATGGACGACAACGCAAAAGTATTGAACTACAAAATAGCCCACACCGTCATCCTCTCCGACAGACGGTTCACCTACGAAGAGGCGCAAGAGGTCATCGAGACGCAACAAGGCGACATGAAGGAGGAGATCCTTACATTGGACCGCTTGGCGAAGATTCTCCGCAAGGAGCGTTTCGACAACGGAGCCATCGCCTTCGAACGTTCCGAAGTACGCTTCGAAATCGACGAGAAGGGAAAGCCGCTCAGCGTCTATTTCAAAGAGGCAAAGGATGCCAACAAACTCATCGAGGAGTTCATGCTCTTGGCCAACAAGACTGTGGCAAAACATATCGGCAAAGGCGACGGAAAGAACAAGCCAAAGACCTTCGTCTATCGTGTCCACGACCTGCCAGACCCAGAGAAACTCTCCAACTTGTCTCAATTCATCAGCCGATTCGGCTATAAGGTGAAGACCACCGGCAAGAACAAGGAGGTGTCGGCTTCCATCAACCATCTGTTGGACGAAGTGCAAGGAAAGAAGGAACAAAACATGATCGAGACCATCACCATCCGTTCCATGGCGAAGGCCATCTACTCCACGGAAAACATCGGGCACTACGGCTTGGCGTTCGACTTCTACACCCACTTCACCTCCCCTATCCGAAGATATCCGGACATGATGGTCCACCGCCTACTCGACCGCTATGCCAACGGAGAGAAGAATGCGCCACAGAACCTCTTCGAGGATTTGTGCGAGCACTGCTCGGAGCGTGAACAGGTGGCAGCTAGCGCCGAACGCGCCTCCATCAAGTACAAGCAAGTGGAATTCATGAGCGACAAGATTGGCAAGATCTACGACGGAGTCATCTCCAGCATCCAAGAATGGGGCATCTACGTCGAATTGTTGGAGAACAAATGCGAAGGCATGATCCCTATCCGCGACTTGGACGACGATTACTACACCTTCGACGAGAAGAACTATTGCCTCATCGGAAAGAACCACAAAAACAAGTTCCAACTAGGCGACGAGGTAATCGTAAGAATCGCAAAGGCCAACCTCGACAAGAAACAACTCGATTTCGAATTCATAGAAAAGAAAAGCATATAAAAGATGAGACACTTCAAATTATGTTTGATGGCATTCCTCCTATTGTTGTGCGGATGTAAGAACAAACCCGCCAACGACTGGGAAAGTATGGGGCTGAACGGCAAAGTGAAACAGATCATAGAACAGCAGTTCCTCACTGAAATCCGATTCGGAAAGGTCGAAAAGGGCGACCTATACCGCAGCGAAGGATGGGACTGCATCTACTATTTCAACGAGAAAGGAAGATTCTCGAAAGTGTCGCAACTCGATGCCATGAGCGACGAACTCAGCTATACGACCTACACGTACAACCAACACGACACGCTCACCATAGAGACCAGCTATGACGCAGAAGGCGAGATCAGCGAGAAGTCCGTCTATACGTACGACGAGAAAGGGAGGGTAGCACAAGTCGTCATCTTCAACAACACGGACAACCTCACAGGTTCCCGCCTATACGAATACGACGACAAGACCAACACGTCCACTATCTGTGCCTACAGCCCGAGAGGCAGGCTCCTCAACAAGGCAGAGAACAAATTAGACAGAAACGGCAACCCGGCAGAGTTCAAACTGTACAACGAAGAGAACCAATTGGTGAATTATAGGAAAGAGGTACACGCCAAGGACGGCCAACTCAAAATGTTGACCATTTTGACTCCTAGCGCACAGATCGTCATGACCGTCACCTTCCAATACGACAAGAACGGAAACCTTCTCCTACAAGAGGGAAGCGACGAGAACGGGGAACGCTTCATTCCTAAACGATACGAATACAAATTCGACGAGAAGGGCAACTGGACACAAAAAATAGAATATGAAGGCGACGAGGCGAAGACCGTCACAGAACGCCAAATAGAGTATTACGAATAAGTCGTTTATGCCTAAAAGGAATCATTGGGGAAGGAGATTTAGGAGCGGACTGATAACCAGCCTGCTCCTTTCCTTCCCTTTTCTTCTTTTCGGAGCGACAGAGGCTGACAGCACTCAAACCTACCCACCTTATTACAAGTGGGAATTGGCAAAAAAAGCCATCGCACCGACCTCCCTATTCCTAAGTTCCACGCTCATCGGACACTTCGACAACGAAATCCGAGATTTCAGAAACGAGAGATTTCCCAACTACCATTACAGCTACGACGACTTCCTGCAGGTAGCACCCGGCATCGGTGTCATCGGTCTCCGTTGCGCAGGCATCCAAGGAAGGAGCCAAAGTTGGAGCGAGATGCTATCCGCCATCGCCTTCTCTTCCCTAACGAGCGTGGCTTTTACCGTAGGTCTGAAGAACACGACCGGACGCACCCGTCCCTACAGCCAATACGAACGCAACTCATTCCCCTCCGGACACACCATAACAGCTTTTACATCGGCCACCCTGCTACACAAAGAATACGGGAAGGTCAGTCCATGGTACAGCGTGGGAGGCTATGCGTGCGCCTCCTTCGTCGGAATCAGCCGAGTATTGAACAACAAGCATTGGGCCTCCGACGTATTGGCAGGAGCTGGCTTGGGCATACTCTCAGGAGAGATTGGCTACCTTATCAACGACCAACTGTTCCACAGCCCTAAAAATAGCACTTACAGAGACGGCTATCCAAGCTTCTTCGGACTAAATGCAGCCTTCTCCCCCATAGGGAAAGCGTTCGAGATAGAGCACTATCAAGAGAAACTACGCTTTAAACAACGATATGGCTACGGCTACACCTTAGAAGGAGCCTACTTCCCTTTTAAACATATAGGCATAGGAGGAAAGATGACAGCCCTCTACAACATCTTCGAATCAGACAACCCCACCCTAAATTTAGAGTCGGACTACAAGACGAAAAACTACAGCATCGCCCCAGGACTCTACTTGACCCAACCTTTAAGCAGACGACTCCTCATCGGATGTAAATGCCTCTTCGGGTTGGGAGGATGTTTCTCCTTCAACGTGGACAAAGTGGAAGAGACCACAGACAGAATCCTCTTCGACGAATACACCTACGGATGGAGCATGGAGGGAGGAGCCTTCCTTCACTACCTTCTATGTGACAGGCTCGCCCTGAATTTTGCCAGCAACTACACGACCAGCAATGCACGCTATGAATTTTTCGAGTTCGGTGGAAATAAGACAAATACGCACAATCTTTTATTTGAAATTGGACTAAACGTAATGCTACAATAATATGGGGAAATTGATAACATCATTAATGAACAATAGGAGATATTTCCTAATCCTACACTTTGCGTCTATAGCCGTATCTCTAATTACCCTCTACCTGATAGATGAGAAAGACTATGCCAGATGGGATTTGGATTGGAAGTGCTTCATGGCCTCCATCCTTTTCGCCGCAATCTGTCTTCCTCTATCCTTAAAATCAAACTTTTGGCTAAAATTCTACTTAATCAGTTATATAATAATGAGTATCCTCCCCTCCTATTTTATATCTAGCATAAAAAGCACTAAGTTGGCGGAATCGACACATTACACCATCCGGAAGGATCTGCGAGGAGGCGTTAGTCCTTATTTTTACAACCTATATGTAAAAGATGGATTAACAGAAAAGTTTTTGCTTAGAGTAACAGATGACAACACTACCTACAACGTGACAGATTTCCATATCTATGAAGAAATCTCAGCCGTCACATGCAAATCAACATTGACAGAAAAATGGAAAAGACTATGGGAAGGGAAGTATGACACAGCTTCCTTCTACATAATCGTCCCCATTGACCAAAAGATATTCGACCTCCACACACAAGAAATTGACAGCATAAAAAGGAGGCTTAACATTTGTACAAAGGAGGGCAAAGAGCCAAAGTAGCCCACAAATCACATCTTGCGCAGGAGTCCGTAAAATTTTATTTCGTATGTCTGAAAATATCCTTCCAAGAAGAAGGACGCTCTTTCTCAGACCAAGAGAAATCACGGAGATACATATCCCTTTTCTCCACTTTCGACAACGGATAAAGGACACCTTTCGGTTGAGGCTTCATTACAATTTTCTCCAATTTCTTGTTTTTCAAGTAAATCTGCATCAAACTACCTTCCGCCACATTCATCATAGCATCGCCACCGTCCTTGTTTTCTGGAAAATAGATGGAATGCGCCATTCCCTTCATGTCAATACGCCTTAGCTGATTGTTTTCGATGTAACCGAATGATTCCCGACTGCTCAACTGGTTGTAACAATCGAAATCGACACCTACCAAACCCTCTACTTTAGCGACAATCATAGCCTTGTTGGTGATGTGGATCTCCTTAGGTGCAGAACCGTCCATGTGGACATTAATCTGCTCGCCAGAAAGCTGATTTTGATCCGACCATATAATAGGAGCTTTGTGCATCTGCATGATAGAATCGGCCGTAGAATAGATCAACGAATCGCACTTTCCTTGGATGTCGTTACGGAAGAAACGCACGTTGAAATAAGCCCGCATCAGCTTCTCCGTAGAATCGACAGCGACATACTTCAACGTATCCGCATGTAAATAGAGCGTATCCTCATTGGGTGCATACTTCTTCGCATAAGGACGGTCGGTCACAATTGCCATCTGCGGCTCCTGTACGAAATAGCCATAATCACCATAGACCTCCACTCCCTTTGCCGAATCGGTCATCACCAAATTGTGGTAAGCTTTCGCCCATCCTTGGTTCTTGTTGAACTTGATGCTATCAGCCGTCACCTTCGTCCCCGACTTGCTGGTGATGACAGAATAATCGTAGAGGGCTCCGTCATTCGACTTCGTACCTGCCCAACCGTTCTCCGTATAGACCGTATAATCACCATAATAGACATTCGAAGGACCGATCAAAGAGGCCACATCCGTATGGGAATTATACAACATCGTATCACTTTTGACCGTGAAATTTGTACTCACGAGATTGACATTACCCCTAAAAGCAGCCTTCTTCGTAGAAGGATAGTAGTACCCCCGATCCGAAGTCAATTCGTACTGAGGATCTACAATTTTACCGCCATTGAAATAATAACCATAATTGGCATCCCGATAGAAATCGAAATTCTCCGTATAAAGCTTGAACTTGTGGTTGTCCATGATTACATTGCCACGGGCACGCAAAAGGCGGGTGTTGCCGTCATAGTACATCTTGTTACACAATACGGTAAGCGAATCTGCCTGCACCACCTTCACATGGCCAAAGGCATCGAAAGAGTTTTCTCCGTCATAGAAATAGGCACTATCGCAGTACATCACCGCATTTTCATGCCTGAAACGTACATTGCCCTTCAGTACCTGGATGGAAGCTCCCCTATTCTTATCAAAAGAGAGGGATTCACTATTTTCCAAAATGACATTGGTCACCTTCTCCGCATTTGCCACGAAAGGGAATGCGACCAATAACATCCATATATACGCTATGTATTTCATTTACGCTTCAAATTTATTTTGCACCTTCATCCTAAACGGAAAGAGAGAACTACTCTTTCACCCATCCTGGATATTGGAATTCACAATTTCTCCACTTCTCATCAATACGGACATAGACGGAAGCCTGCTTTGCACGAACCCACTTCTCCAATTTCTCCTCACGCTTGCGCTCGACACACATCTCCTTCAACTCCAAGAAATCGTCCACCACATTTGCCCGGTGCGAAGGTACGTTTGATTTCAGTTTTGCAATGGCAAAGACCTCCTTCCCTTGGGAATTAATCATGGCAAACGGCTCGGATATCTCATTCTCTTTCAATCCATAGACCACCTTAGCCACCTCTTGAGGCAAGTCCTGCAATTGGAATTTGGAAGTTCCCGTCTTTGGATTATTCATCAAGCCCAAACTATTCTTCGTGTTCTTGTCGTCCGAATAAAGGGAAACCGCCTGATCGAACGTCAGGACTCCCTTGCGGATAGTCGTTGCTATGCTGTCGAGTCGCTTCTTGGCATTATCCTTGGCCACCAAAGAGACTTTCGGCTTCATCAAAATATGGCGTGTATTGACCCTGTCTCCCCTACGCTCGATAAGTTGGATAATGTGGAAACCAAACTCCGACTCCACGATTTTGGAGACCTTCTTTGGATCCTGCAGAGAATAGGCAACATTGGCATACTCCGGCACCAACTGGCCTTTCCCCAAGAAACCAATCTCACCACCACGCTTAGCCGACTCCGCATCCTCAGAATAGAGAATAGCCAATGTCGAGAACTCGGCATCGCCCGTCTCCACACGATTTTGGAACTCACGCAAACGACCCTTCACCTCTTCGATAGCCTCCTTGGATACTTCCGGAGAAATCGTAATCAACTGCACCTCCACCTTAGTCGGGATTTCTGGCACACTATCCGAAGGCAATTTGGAGAAAAAGCGAGTCACCTCTGCCGGCGTAACCTTGATATCACCCACAATCTTGCGCTGCATTTGGGAAATAATCTGTTGATTGGTGACCATCTCCCTCAACTCCTCCTTCAAGACAGGCATCGTCTTCTTGAAATACTCCTCCACCTTCTCTTTGGAGCCGATTTGTGAAATCAAATAGTTGATACGCATATCCACCTGCGAAGAGACCGACTTCTCGTCAGCCGAGATACTATCGATTTTCGCTTGGTCGAGATAAAGCTTTTGGAGAGCCAACTGCTCCGGGATATAACAATACGGGTCGCCCACCACTTTCGTCCCTTCATACTGATAACGCATCCGCATCTCTTCAACGTCAGAACGCAAAATGGCCTCGTCGCCCACAATCCAAGCTATCTCATCCACCACATTGTCCCCTACTGCAGCATACGAGCAAGAGACAGTAGCCAAAAGTCCCCCAACCCAAAACAATCTTCGCATATCTATTATCTATATATTTTCAAATCACCATTTTTCAAGGCCTCGTTGTACAAGTCGCCCTCATACTTTTTTATCGTTGCCGACTTTCTTTTCTCCGAAATCATCGCCCGCACCCTTGGCTCGGCGTAAGAGAAAGGCTGAGCCTCACCCTCGCTCAAGAACTCATCGACATAGATCATGAATGCCAACGTTGAATCCTTTGTCTCATACATCGAACGCTGCCGCATCATAGAAGCCACGTTCAGCGTCAAAGGAACCTTCTTTTGAATTTCGGAGAAAGGCAACCAAGACTCCTTGAAATATTCAAATTTAGCCGCATTCTTGATACAGAGCGACTCCAAAATATCCAAACTACTATCATCAGGGCGACGGCACAACATACGAAAAGCATCCATATCGGCCGACTTGGTAGAGACCAAGACATAAAAGCCACGAAATAGAGGCTCGTCTGAAGAGAAAAACTCCTCATGCTCTTCGTAATAGGTCTTCACCTCCGCCTCGGAAAGTTTATCCTGCGTAACCTCATTCACCAATTGGAGTTGATACTCATAAACCAGCAACGACTGGCGGTAGCGCTCCATCAACATCTCAATCTCCTCATTATCCCCGACATTCTTCTCCGCTTCACGGACAACCAGCTTTTCGGTGGCCCAGACCTTGATGTATTTCTCGATGATTTCATCGCTATCCTTCGCCGTAAGCCCCTCATTGGAGAGTCCGGGCACATCCGACAGATACAACTTATCTCCATCAACCACAGCCAAAGGCCGTGCCGTGAAATTAGAGACACCTTGGCATCCCGCAAGAACCATCATTCCCACGAATAGGAGAAAACTCCCATACCGTGCTTTGGAGCATAATTTGCTTCTGAACAAAACAAAAAATGCCGAAATGCTATTCCAACCCATTCTTCTGTACTTTCTATAATCACAGCGGATTTAGAATCCACCTATAAACAAAGGAGGCCAAAATCCGAAGATAGCCTCTCCAGATTTTGGTATCCCTTAAAATGTCCTATTTATCAATTATTCGACTTAACCGTCTTCAAAACGTCTTGATTAACCTTGACATTATATTTAGCCCGAAGACGTTCAACCCACTCCTCTTCCAATTTATTCTGATAATCAGCGATGAGTGGACCTTTGACCTCCTTATAAGAGTTCGGCATGTCCGTAAGCTCTCCAACGCAAACCACAAACGGATAATCAGAGTCGCTATAGGCTCCCTTCTCCCCGAAGATTTCTTGGTCAACCGCCTTGTTCGCACCCTTTTGATAGAGCCCCGTCTCCACTTTCACCTTCGTAGCTCCATTGACATTCAATTTCTCTGTGATCTTCGTTTCCAATGATTCAGGGTAAAGAGTCTTGACTAACTTATTGACTTCAGCCTGCGTCTTCTTGTCGGCACAACGTATCACAGTTCCTCTGTAACGAGGAGCGTCGAACTTATATTTCGTCTTATTTTCCTCAAAGAATTTGGTCAAATTCTCCACATTGGAGTTTGCTCTTGACCAAACGACCTTATTGCTGATGTCGAAAAGAAGAAGACCGTCGCTATATTCCTTCAACAAATACTTGAGGTCTGTATTTTCCTTCAACAAAGCCTCCTTATACAATCCCGTCAAGACCTCGTTGATATACTTATCGTAGGCAAGGTCAACGAACTCACGAGGAGACAATTGATAATACTCTTTATACCTTGCAATGGTCTTATGCGATTCAGTGGTATTCTTCTTGGCCGCATCCTTCACAGAATCATAAATATCCTTTTTAGACTTGAAAGAGGAAGCGAAAGAAGATTGTGGATAATACTCTCCAGAGATCGTATATAACGGAGCCTCCAATTGTTGGATGCGGTTCGTCCACTCATAATAAGGGATTGTCGTATCTTGGGCAATCTCATAGAACGGATCCAAACCGCCCTCTATCTTGGAATAAGCGTATTCCCTCTCCAATTTCGAACGGCTCTTCTCAACGACCGTTATGGCACGAGAATCCTTCATCAAACGTTTCTTCAACTCAGGGAGCATCTGCTCGTAGCTCTCCATCGGCGTGAGGTCTTTCAACTTCAAGATATGGTAACCGAACTGAGTCTTCACAACATCGGAGACTTCACCCACTTTAGTCAACTTGCGAGCTGCATCCTCCAACTCCGCAGGGAAACGGCCTGGCACCAGCCAACCCAAATCTCCGCCACGCATTGCGCCGTCCCTGTCATCCGTCTTGAAGACCATATCCTCGAACTTCGCACCACCACGAATAGCTTGGAGAATCGAATCAATGGAAGCCTTGGCCTCCGGCGTATTACGCTTGAATATCTGGGAAAGACGAAGCGAATTTTCCACATTCACCACCGAATTCACCAATAGGATATGATAACCGAACTCAGATCTGAACGGACGGCTATAGGAACCTACCGGCGTATTGTAAGCCATGCTCTCGAAAGGATAAACAGTGGAGAACGGCTTGATATAGTTCAAACGACCACCCTGTGCAGCAGAAGGACATTCAGAATACTTCTTCGCCAACTCTGCGAAATCGCCACCTTTCTTAAGTTGAGCATAGATGTCGTTGATTTTCTTATATGCAGCCACCGTATCCTGATCCTTTGTCTTGATCAAGATGTGGGAGACATCCACCATGGTCTTCATTCGTTCATAGGCCTCACGAGCCAAATTCTCCTCAGATTCCTTATCTACAAGATAAGGCAGAAGCAACTGATCCTTATATGTTTGGTACTCCTTTTGGTAGGTAGGCATCTCGTCCAACTGACGCTCCTTTGCCTCCATCACCTTCATCTTGAACTTTACGAAAAGATCAACATATTCGTCCAAACTCTTCTTATCGAGGGAAGATGAACTATTTTTATTATAGATATATTCAAATTCAGACTTTAGAATAGGCTCACCGCCTATCGTCATAATAACGGGATCTTCTTGAGCGGATACCGCCGAAGCCATCAACCCCGCAAGTAATGCCAATTTTAATTTCATATATGTCTTTTTTTATCCAACGCAACAAAAACATTTATATTGCATTATACGATGTCGCAAATATATAAAAAATATGGCAATCAAAAGAATTAGTTTTTCGTCCTTCCTTCGGAGAGAGGCACCCTTACCAACCGTTCCCTATGATTACGCAACCAACGGAGCAACGTCTCGTTGAACAAGGCGGGTTGCTCCATGTTCACCATGTGTCCGCAATCCTCGAAGGTCAGTTGGTCCGCATCCGGCAAATAATCCAACATCCTGCTTCTGCCGGCACCCTCCTTCTCTCCATAAATAATCAAGGAAGGAACGTTCGGTTTCGTCTCCTTCAACCTAGCCCACGCATCCCGACCGTAATAGACACGGCAAGTGACATGTTGCGCCTGCCAAGCCCTCCACTCCAAGATCATCACCGTCAATGGCTGACGCATCTCCTCGCCATGAGAGCCTGCACGAGCTACCAATTGATTGATTCGGTCAATCTTATAATTGACCAAACCGACTTTCAGCGATTTGGCATTCCACTGTCGCTGACGCTCCCGCTCCTCGCGAGTCTTTGGCATCGTCGGCCCCGGTCGGTTGCAGATTTCACCCGCCACCATCATACAGGAAAGAAGCCGTTTAGGATACATCGCCAGCAAATCGCCCGCCACATAGCCTCCCATGGAGAGACCGACAACATGGACTTTCGAAATATTCAAAAAGTCCAGCATCTCAATCAAGTCATCGGCATAAGTGAACTGTACCCCTTCGATAGGATCGGAAGAGAGTCCGTAGCCACGAAAATCGGGAACTATCACCCGGAAACTGTCCTTTAGCACTTTCACCTGTTCAGCCCACATTCTCCTATCAAGCGTGTGTCCATGCAGCAAAAGGACAACCTCCCCCTCGCCTTCGTCCTCGAAATAGATACGAGCACCATCATGCAAACTCATCACCTTATCCTCCGCAAAAAGAGGGGTCGAGAGAAGCATGCTGAACAAGAAAAGCAAAAACTGTTTCATTGTGCCAAATTCTCCTTATTAGCCTTTTTCCTTGCAATCATCCAGTTTGACGGATTATTATAACCTATACGGATAGGAAGTTTCTTGATATCCTTGCTTGTAGCATAGATCTCTTCCAAATCCTTCTGATAAGCCACTGCATTAAAGATGCTGATTGGATGGAGGTATTTACCATAGAGAGAAACGTCCCATCCATCCTTGAAGAAACGGTATGGAATACCAGAATCATCTTCCAAGACAGCGAAAGAATAATCCAAGACAATGTTACGAATCTTAGAGAAGTAGGTCTCGTGCATCAGATAGGATGCCGCCTTTAGATAAGTAACTACTTGATAATTAGGCAACGTTGCTGCCGCATACTCTTTCAGATTCTTAGGGAAACCGCCGTCATGCATATTGCCCGAGAAATAGTACAATGTCTGCAAATGTTGAGGAGTCTTCTCTTGGAAGAACTTAATCTCCACCATACGACGTTTCTTGTCTGCAGCCGCATCCACGATAGCCCCGTTCTCGTCGATATCCACATCACGGATGGAGATCAACTGACAATCCTCCATAGCCATCAACATGGAAATGACTGGCGCAATACCATCAATCTCCTCGCTTCGAAAATCGTTCTTCATAGACAATGTGCGGAAGAAACTGCTCCGCATATAAATCTTCAAAGAAGAGGTATATTTGTTGAAATAGCGGGATTCCGCATTGATTTTGGTATCAATATTACCTGGAGCCTCCAAACCAGCCAAGAAATAGAAGTCCGCATTAGGGAACAACGTAATCGGATAGAGGAAATCAGGACCACTAAACGGATAAAAAACGTAGTTGCAACGCTCGCGCACATCGCTCATATCAGCCACCACCAAAGAGTCTGCCTTTGAGAGCGTAGCAAAACTCTTCTTCTTCAACTGACCAATACTTTGCGAATATTTCGTCCAAGCCTCCTTCTCTTCATCCGTCAACTTGATGCCCTCACAACTCAGGCCGGCATAAAACTTCGAAGCACGATTGATTTGACTATCACCGACTAACTTCGGCATCTTCACATGTTCATCCAGTTCGATTCTTCCAGCCTCCGCAAGCAAATCAGCCCTATCACCGACTAACTTCGACACGGTATCAGCAGACGCAGAGGCTACCGAATCAGCGGCATCCTTGGAGCGCCTATCTGGAGCAACATTTGTGCATGAAGCAATAAACAGAGATAGCAGCATGGCACATAGGCCTTTATTCACATCCTTTTTCATATCTAAATTATATTATGTGTGATAACTAAACTAAAATCAAAACTTTCAATTTTCAATCGACTGCGCCGAATCCTTCCTCTTCTCCAACAATCCATTAATCCAATAGAAAAAGGCACCAGTCAATATCGTACCAAGACTTAAGATCATCGTCCACGGAGCATCTTGCCTACCCTCCACAAAAGTCTCCACATAATCGTTATACATCATATAGACAATCGACCAAAGGATGATGACACTAAACAATATTGCAGGCAAAGGATAAGCCCACGTCTTATACGGACGATCCGCATTAGGGAAGCGATGCCGATGCACAATCACGCCTGCCACCGTAAGCAAAGCGCAGAACGAAAGGACGACTCCCGTATATTGGGTTATCAACTTGAACGAACCCGTCAACAACATGACGGAACTTATAATGTATTGCGTCCAAATGGCAATTGAAGGACAGCCCTTTTTGTTCTTTTTCGTCAGGAATCGGAACATGCGATGGTCCTCTCCCATCGAAACGACCACACGAGGACCGACATAGACCATCGAACTGATGCTGGAAACCAACATTATCGTAATTAGGATACCCATTATCTCACCCCCCTGAATACCGAATATGTGACGCGCACTAATCAAACCTATTTCAATCTGGGCGACCATCTCGTCAACCGGCGTAGTACGCATAAAGACCATATTCAAGCATAAGTACAAGACGATGACAAACAACGTACTCGACAACAATGCCAACGGCACATTGCGTTGAGGATTCTCAATATCGCCGGAAATATAAGCCGCCGCATTCCACCCCGAATAGGCATAGTAAACCCAAACCAATGAGACGGCAAAAGCAGGAGAAAAGACATCCCCCAACTTGAAATCACCCACCGAATCAAAATTGGCTGCGCCTTCAGGAGCAACAATAAGTCCCGCCACGATAAAGACAACGATGATGGCAATCTTCACCGTCGTCAGCACATTTTGCATCTTCGTGCCGACATGTGCGTCGATAGCATGGAACAACGTTATCACCGTCAAGACCGCCATCGCAAGAACCTTCTGATCCAAAGCAGGATATATATTGCACAAATACGAACTCATCGCCATACTCGACAAGGCAACCGGAGCCGCAAATCCCACCAACAAAGAGGTCCATCCAGACATAAAACCTACCATAGGATGATAGATGACGGAAAGATAATGATACTCACCACCAGAACGAGGCATAGCCGCACCCAATTCACTATAGACGATAGCACCGCACAAAGCCACCAAGCCACCCATCAACCATATTAACGCTATTGCAATCGGATTAGTCAAGGATACCAACTGGAAGCCTAACGAAGTAAAAACTCCCGTCCCTATCATATTTGCGATGACAAACGTAGAAGCAGTTTTAGTTCCTATCTTTTTAGAAGACATACTTTCTTTTTTTATTTTCAACACCAACGGATGCCAATAGACCATTTTTTCATCCTACTCTCACTCCATCAGATGTACCTATAACAACAAAATATTTGCGTTCAAAAGCATTTCTGCCCAACATCCGAGTTTAAGCAAATACCAAGTACGGACTCAACACAAAGGTATATATATTTTTGAGAAAAAAAAATATTGGTTTCTCCAACTCGCGACGTTCCCCCGAAACGAAATTCGGAATAAAACAAAAAGGGTGCATCATAGTTGACACACCCCCCTTTATCTCAAGAAAGAGATTAACGTCTCTTCTCCTTAATCTTAGCTTTCTTACCAGTAAGGCCACGCAAGTAGTAAAGTTTTGCTCTACGAACCTTACCAATCTTGTTAACTGTGATGCTGTCGATGAAAGGAGACTCCATAGGGAATATTCTTTCTACACCTACACCACTCGTAATCTTACGGACAGTGAAACGCTTCTTTTCACCTTGACCACTGATACGGATAACATCACCCTTAAACAACTGGATACGCTCCTTGTTACCCTCAACGATCTTGTAAGCAACGGTAACCGAATCACCACTCTTGAAGCTTGGGTGCTTCTTCTCTGTAGCGAACGCTTGCTCTGCAACTTTAATCAAGTCCATTTTTAAATCTATATTTTCATTAAACAATCACGCAATATTATGAACTCCACTATGTTTCATAAGAGATTACGCAAAATCGACCGCAAAAATAATACATTCCTTGGATTTCTCCAAACGAAATGCCCTTTTTATCAAAGCACGATGTTGACAATCTTGTTAGGAACAACGATGACCTTCTTGAATGGTTTTCCGTCCATAAACTTCATCGTCTGCTCATTAGCAAGAACCGTCTTCTCGACCTCCTCCTTGGACATGGAGATTGGCAACTCCATGGAGAAACGAACCTTTCCATTGAATGAAACAGCATACTTCGCTGCGCTCTCCTGCAAATAAGACTCGTTGCATACTGGCCACTTCGCATCACAAACGGATGTCGTGTTTCCAAGAATATGGTACAACTCCTCTGCCAAATGCGGAGCGAACGGTGCCAAAAGAATTGTCAAAGGCTCCAAAATCGCCTTCTTGCTACACTTCTGAGAAGAGAGCTCGTTCACACAAATCATGAAGGCTGCCACGGAAGTATTGAAAGAGAAATTATCAATATCGTAAGTCACCTTCTTTATCAACTTATGCAAAGACTTCAGCTCCTCATTCGTAGGTTCGGCATCCGTCAAAACCAACTCCTCACGAGAATAGAACAAGCCCCACAACTTCTTCAAAAAGCGGTGTACACCATCGATTCCGTTCGTATCCCAAGGCTTGGATTGCTCCAAAGGACCGAGGAACATCTCATAGAATCTCAATGTATCCGCACCGTACTTATCCACGATGTCGTCCGGATTCACCACATTAAACATGGACTTGGACATCTTCTCGACAGCCCAGCCACAAATATACTTGCCATCTTCCAAGATGAATTCCGCCGTCTTGTAGTCTGGCATCCAATTCTTGAAACGCTCAATATCCAAAACATCGTTACTTACTATATTCACATCCACGTGGATAGGGGTAACGTCGTACTGATCCTTCAAGTTATAAGAAACAAAGGTATTCGTATCCTTGATCCTGTAAACGAAGTTGGAACGTCCCTGAATCATACCTTGGTTGATCAACTTCTGGAATGGCTCATCCTTGCAGACAACGCCGAGGTCGAACAAGAACTTATTCCAGAAACGGCTGTAGATCAAGTGACCCGTAGCGTGCTCCGTACCTCCCAAATACAGATCGACATTCTGCCAATACTCATCAGCCTCTTTCCCGACAAGAGCCTTGTCGTTATGAGGATCCATATATCTCAAGTAGTATGCGGAAGAACCAGCGAAACCTGGCATCGTATTCAATTCGTATGGATAACCCTCTTCCGTATTCCAATTCTTCGCATGACCCAATGGAGGTTCACCCGATGCCGTCGGCAAGAAGTTCTCGATATCAGGCAACATCAACGGAAGCTTGCTCTCGTCCAAAACGTATGGTAGTCCATCCTTATAATAAACAGGGAACGGCTCACCCCAATAACGCTGGCGGCTGAAAATAGCATCCCTCAAACGGTAATTAACCTTAACTTTTCCGATGCCATGTTCCTTGACATACTTCTTAGTGGCAGCAATTGCCTCCTTCACAGTCAAGCCATCCAAGAATCCAGAATTCGTCATGATACCATCCTTTGCATCGAAACTCTCCTCACTAACATCACAGCCTGCGATGACAGGGACGATTGGAAGATTGAAATGCTTAGCAAAAGCATAGTCACGAGAGTCGTGAGCCGGAACAGCCATGATGGCACCCGTACCGTAACCAGCCAAAACATAATCACTAATCCAAATAGGAATTTCCTTATTAGTGACTGGATTTATCGCATAAGCACCCGAAAAGACACCTGTAACACGTCTATCGGAAATACGCTCGCGCTCCGTACGACGCTTAACTTGATCCAAGTAGGCGTCCACTTCAGCCTTCTGAGCATCCGTCGTAACCATCTTCACATAGTCAGACTCAGGAGCCAAAACCATGAAAGTCACACCATGGATTGTATCTGCTCTCGTCGTAAATATCTCAAAATCAAAAGGCTTATCCTTGATCTTAAATTTCATTTCCGTACCTTCGCTTCGGCCAATCCAGTTTTTCTGGGTCTCCTTCAACGATTCGGTCCAATCGATTCTCTCCAAACCATCAAGAAGGCGTTGCGCATAAGCGGAGACACGCAAACTCCATTGACGCATGACACGCTGCTCTACAGGATAACCACCACGGATAGAGAGTCCCTCGCTAATCTCATCATTAGCCAAGACACAACCCAACGCCGGGCAGAAATTCACTTTCGTATCAGCCAAATAAGCAATTCGGTAATTCATCAAAACCTCTTGACGTTTCTTCTCCGAATAGGAGTTCCACTCCTGCGCAGAGAAAGAGAGGTCTTCAGACGAAGCCGCATTCAAAGAGGAGGTACCTTCCTTCTCAAACTTAGCGATTAAACCATCAATCGGCATCGCCTTGTCCAAGTCATTATCGTAGTAGGAATTGAACATTTGGATAAATGCCCACTGCGTCCACTTGTAGTAATCAGGTTCACAAGTCCTCACCTCACGCGACCAATCATAACAAAAGCCGATCTTATCCAACTGTTCACGATAACGAGCGATGTTCTTCGCCGTAGTCACAGCAGGATGCTGTCCCGTTTGAATAGCATATTGTTCTGCAGGCAATCCGTAGGAATCATACCCCATCGGATGAAGAACATTGAATCCCTGCAAACGCTTATAGCGACTAAATATATCAGAAGCGATGTAACCAAGAGGATGACCGACATGCAAACCTGCGCCTGATGGATAAGGGAACATATCCAAGACATAATATTTAGGTCTGCTTTTATCAATCTCGACTTTGTAGGTAGAGTTCTCTTTCCAATAACTCTGCCATTTCCGCTCAATTTCCTTAAAATTATATTCCATAAGAATCCGAATTAATGCGACAAAGTTAGGAAATAATAAGGAAGCGACAAAACAGAATAAAAAAGGGTTCTAAAAAATCAACATTTTAGAAGAGGAAGAAGCAAAAACGAAAAGGGAAAGAGAACAGAGGAAGAAAATCATCAGAGATTACATTGGGGGATAGGCATAAAAAAGGGTGTGCCGAAACCGACACACCCTTGTATTCATACGAGCATAGGATTAATACTCCCACAAATCGTTTTCGTAGTTGATCAACAACGTCTTAACACGAGCTTGCTCTCTTCTCACGTCCTCAGCGGTCGTGTTGTACTCAAGCAAGTTACGGTTTTGAACGTTAGACTCCCTATAGATATAGCTTGAGAAACGTCTCTTGATAAACAAGTCATCAAAAGAAGGTCTAGCACCGTTGTTCTTATCGGTAATCAAGACTTCTGTTTGAGACAAGAACGGTCTCAACTTTTCAAAAGGAATCCAGAACATTGGATACTTCTGAATACCAAGGTCAGTTTCCCTAACCATGATAGGACAGAAACCAATAATTCTTACGTTGAACGTAGAAGTGATCTTGTCGAAATACCATACTTCCTTCACGTAATACTTGATTACGTCACGGTTAGGTATATCACTCTCATCAACCACGTAAACAGAATCATTTGTGATAGAATCAGCTTGAACCTTAAAAATCAACTCATACTTTTCAAGGAGATCCTTAAACTCAACCAAATGTTCGTCGTTAAAGATTTCACGAGAATCAAGATACTCGTAAACCTTGATTTTACCATCCTGAATAAGTCTGAACATCAAAGAAAACAAACTTTGTCTGTTGTCAGATGATTCTTCAGGATAATAGAACGGATAATTCATCTTTTCACGCAAATCGACAGTTCTATAAACCACCTTTTGCCAATAGATATCATCCGCACGTGGATTTAACAACTCAATTGGCTCCAAACCTTCCTTCGGACCACTAGTTGGCAAGTTTGTTGCGACCTCTTCAGCGATGTCTCCTGTCTCGTCAAAGAAGGAGTTATCCCCGTCTTGGGCAAACGCAGAGGTCATACAAGACAATACGCCACCAACAAACAACAATTTAAAAAACTTACTCATAATTCTAAACTTTAAAATCAGAATAGTGACCAATTACTTCAAATTACTTAATCTTAACCTCAACAGGAGGCAAAGTTCTTTCTACATTATCCGGACCTTTAGCCTTAACGTTAGATACGTACACAGTCTTACCCTTTGTCAATCTACTAAACACTTGTTTTTGCTTAGCTGTCAACTCAGATCCCTGAGCCATATCCACCATCGTGTTACCCATTGAGTCGAATGAGTTCAAAGAGAATGACAACACCCTGTACTTAACATCCAAGTCAGCATCGTCCAACTCAGCGATGATACGGTTTGCTGTAATCAAGAGGTTCTTAGCAATTGCAGTACCACCCTTGTACTTCTCCTTAACACCTTGTGCATTCGTGTACTCAATCTTTGCCAATGGTGGTGGCAATGGCTTAACACGGAACGCCTTCTTAGCAACAACTTGAGACTTGCCTTGCATGTTAGCGTAAACCGTTACTACAGCCTCTCTACCAACTTGGATAGGAGTGATATCCCAACCCTTAGCAGTTTGAACTTGCTTAGCATTAGTAATATCAATCTTCACGTCACGAGCTGCAACACCAGGAACAGACACACTCAATGGGTTCTTGATACCAGCATAGAAGACGTTCATCATGTCGGCAGAAATAGTAGCTGATGGCTCACCAACCGTATAGTCGCTAGTGAAGTCATAAATAACTTCCTCGCCACTTGGCTTCTTCATCTTGATCTTACCCTTGTAGTCAAACTTACCAGTTGCTCCAGCACCAAACTCGTAGATACCGTTTACAATTGGCTTACCGTTAACTTCAATCTCCAATGGACGAGTAGAGTCCGTTGCAGCCAAGACGATTTGAGCGTGATACTTGCTACCCTTGATCAAATACTTTGAATCAGGAATAACCAAAGCCTCAATCTTGTTAACACGGAAGTCACCTGCGTCAATTTGATTAATCAAGTATTGCATGATCTCAGCCTCAGTATTACGAATATCGTTCTGCACCTTAGACAACATAGTCAATGTTGCTACAGCAGGCATACCCTCGAATACAGAGTTCTCCCACAATACTCTCTCACCGTCATGACCACGGCCATCAGGAGTAGCGAAAGTCTCATCAATTGACTTATGCTTAGTTGTATCTGTGATTGATTTCACAAAATCAGCATAGCTTCTGATGTTAGCCTTCAAAGTCTTACCGACAGGCTTAATCTTCTGACCCTCAAATGGGAAATCGACCTCACCAACACCGACAGTACCAGTAACATCCAAATCACCTCTCTTCTCATCAGATACTTGAAGGTAATTGTCCTTCGTCTTGTCTACGTTAGCCTCTTCACCATCAATCAAGACAACAATATATCTCTTAATGGTGTTGATATACTCATACAAAGAGTCTGACTTAGCAGCCAACATCTCGGCTTTCGCCTTCCACTCTTTCGTCTTTGCTGGGTTCTGAGCGGCAAGGTCCTCAAACTTTGCCTTCATATTGACGTTTCGAGCATCAGCAATCTGAATACTCTTACGCAATGACCCATCCACCAACGAATATCCATTCAAGATTTCTACTGACACATTCAAAGCAAGAAGGGCAGTATAAACCAAGTACATCATGGATATCATCTTTTGTCTCGGGGTTTCCGGACAGTTCGTTGCACTCATAATCTACTTTTAATTTTATTAACTACTATAATTCTAACTCAATCAAAGATTAACCTCTGATAGTCATTGCATTAAGCATATTGCCATATACAGCATTCAAGCTCTTCATTTGCTTTGACAACAAAGCGATTTGATCCTTGTAGCCCTCTGCCTCGATAGCTGAGTTGTTCAAAGAAGACTCGATCTTTGAAACAGCAGCTGCCAAAGTCTTCATAGCCTCGTTCTGCTCGTTTACAGACTTAACTTGAAGTTCGAATACTGAGTTAATAGTAGAGATATTCTTGTTGATACCATCGATTTGGTCTGCGAAGTTCTTAGAACCTTGAGATGCGCTACCGATGCTAGCAGCGATGCTTTGGTAAGAAGAAACCAAAGAATCAGAAGAATCCTTCAAGTTCTTTTGAGATGAAGCGAATGCGCCAGCAGCCTCAGATGCCTTGCTCAAGTTTGATGTATAAGCATCAGAAATAGCAGCAGCATTGCTCAATGAACCCAATTGACCTGCAGTCTCGCCCAATCTCTTGATACCATCAGTCAACTTAGCCATCTCCTCGTTAATCAAAGAAGGAACATCATCGATCTTAGCGATACCTTGTTGCTTCTTATCCTTCTTGTCCTTCTTTTCTGTTGGCTCATCGCCACCCAATTCAGGGTAAACCAAGTTCCACTCCCACTCCTTGTGAGGCTTTTCAACAGCTGACAATGCAAACAGGATTGCTTCGATACCCATACCGACCATCAACATGACACCTGCACCTGGATAGTGCTGAATCTTAAACAACGCACCAATAATTACGATACTGGCACCAAAACCATAAGCAACACCGCTTATTTTCTTCCCTTTTGGGGAAGCCAAAAAATCTGAAAGTCCCATTTTTTAATTTTATTTTTAAGGTTAATAATTTGCAATTTTTTAATCCATACCGATGTAGCTACGTACGCAACGGAAGCCCAAGAATGAGCGGTTTTCGTTTTGGTACTCGTAAGTACGCACACCGCACTGCAAGAAGATACCGACATCCTTCCAAGAACCACCTCTGATTACCTTACGTCTCAAAACGTCTGGATCAGAAGACTTAGCATTGTACTCATAGTTTGGATTCATATCGTGTACAAAGCTATAATTTGATTCATGATATGCAGAAGAAGTCCACTCTGCTACGTTACCAGCCATATCATACAAACCGAATTCATTTGGCGGATAAGAAGCAACTCTTGCCGTAATCAAATAACCATCATCGGTGTAGTTACCTCTTTGTGGCTTAAAGTTAGCCAAGAAACAACCCTTAGCAGTACGGATGTAGTTACCACCCCAAGGGTACATGGAAAGATCCTTGTCACCACGAGCAGCATATTCCCACTCAGCCTCGGTTGGGAGACGATAATCTTGAACTCTCACACCCTTGTGAGTAACTTGGTAAGAGTTGAACAAGTACGATCTCCAATGGCAGAATGCTTGAGCTTGCTCCCAAGAAACACCAACTACAGGATATTCACCATAACCAGGGTGAGCGAAATACAACTTCATGTATGGCTCGTTGTAAGCGTAAGTAAAGTCACGAATCCAACACAATGTATCAGGATAAATGTTCACACGCTTTACTGAGATAAAGTCAGAACGTTTCTTCAACTCTCTATAGACAGTTTGGTTGATGATGTGACCTTCCTCATTCGTGTAAGAAGTATCCTTTCTAATCATCACGTCAGCACTATCCTTTGTCTTACCCAAGCCTGCGATGCTACGGTTGTAGCTACCTCTCAACACATCAAACTTGTTTTCCTTCTTAGCTGCTTGAACATAGTCAACCCATCCGTACTTGTACATCAAGATATTTCCGTTCAATTGACGCTCGAAGTCGATAGCATCCTCGTCCATATAGAACATGCTATCCAAAGCTGATTGCAAATCCTCATTAGCCTTTGTCCAAGGAATTTTCTTCTTCCAGTTCAACACTGGAGTTTTCAATTCATTGCCCTTCTTATCTTGAGAAATCTTGTAAGACTCGTCAACAGCCGACAATTTCTCACGTGCGATTGAGTCACGAACCCAATGTACAAACTGCTTGTACTCTCCATTCGTAATCTCCGTCTCGTCCATCCAAAAAGCATCCAATGATACAGTCCTTGACTGAGAAGTCATCGCCCAGTTGGCATCCTGATCATTCTGACCCATAGTGAAAGAACCTCTCTTGATGTAGAGCATACCATACGGTTTCGGCTCCTTCCACGACTTCGAATAAACACCTACCAGCTCACCATTGTCACCTCCACCGCAACTAGCGAGCAGTACTGCAATTAATGAAATAAATAACAGCTTCTTCATGATATCTAAATTACTTAAATTTTTTTCTTTGTTCATAATATTCGATCACTCTTGTATTTGTTCTTCTTCGAAAACTCGGGTTTAAAACTATATCTCAAGCAAATCTCATGAGAACCTCCCGACGATATCATCCGAGAAATCGGAAGATCATAAGAGTAACCCAAGCGAAGACCCGAAAACAAGTCCATACCGACCAAAAAGACGAACGCATCACCCAACCGATAGGTCAAGCCTCCTCGTATTCTCTTATCGTATTCCAAGACACAAGTCAAATCCATTTGGAAATCCGAGAAATCCGTCCGGATTTGAGTTGATGGCTTTAAAACATAAAACGCATTCCTCTGCGGAATATTGTATCCACCCGATAAATAAAATATACGTGGTACATACATTTCTGCAGAATCCGTGCCAAAATCAGTCGTACCAGAATTCAAATGCGCTACCGACAAACCAACAAACATTTCATCATCACTATAATAAGCTCCCACACCAGCATCAAATGTCAACGCATTATCATCATCACTCGAACTTGAAGAGGAATATGGATCTTGCTTGTGATACTCATCGCCTTCTATCGGAGAACTACCGTTTCCCGTAAAGTCGGCTCCTGAAAAATCAAAAGTCTGACTCAAAAAACCTACATTCAAACCTAAGCCTACGACTCCCTTCCAGAACCGCATCTTATAAGAATACTGCAAAAGAACGCTTTGGTCTTTAAACAAACCTATATTTTCACTAGAAAAAACCAAACCAACACCATGCTTCGTATCCGATACGCTAAACGGCATATTTACGGAAAAGAACATGTCTACTGGAGCATCACTAAACCCCGCCCATTGCAACCGATACGCACCAATCAGGTTCATCATCTCATTTTGGGCGACCGCACCTGCGTTGTTCGTCTCCGGCAACTCCATATAATTACTATATATGGCATCAAATTGAGCAGAAACCCTCACCATTGAGAGCATCCACACACAAAAAAAGAGTATAAGACGTCTTTTTTTCATATAATTTGACACGCAGCCATCGGAAAACCGACAACAATATTAGTGATTTTACAATAATTCACAATCAAATCGGCACTTTTTAACATTTCAACTTTGCCTCAAAGTTACTACTTACTTGAAAAACAAAGCCTTCTTAAAAAGCACCAAAGGATTAATACTCCTCTTCGTTAAAGAAGAAATCCTCCTTGCTAGGATAATCTGGCCAAATGTCTTCGATACTCTCGTAAATATCGCCTTCATCCTCCATTTCCTGAAGGTTTTCGATAACCTCCATCGGTGCTCCAGACCGCATCGCAAAATCTATGAGCTCGTCCTTTGTTGCTGGCCAAGGAGCATCCTCTAACTTTGAAGCCAATTCTAATGTCCAATACATAACTCTATAAAAATTATAAAAGTTAATACATCATACACAATTCCCTACTCAAAGGATTGCAAAAGTATGCTTTTTTTCATTAAAAACAATCTTTAACAGATAAAAATATGAGCCCAAAACGCATTTTTTGCAATATGGAGATTGCAATCGGCGTCATTTATACTTCTACAACATAATTGTGACTACATCAGATTTCACGAAATAGTCGTTTCAGACACTCTTTTATGGAGGGGGAAAACCGAAGAACATAGTCTTCCTTCTGAAGTTCTTTATTATAGTATACAATACCGAAAACGTACAAATCAATCGTCACCCGCACCCGGTCTTCCTTCTTCAACCCCTCCCATAGGGTTTTCGCTTCCTGACAACGATGAATGCCATCGATTACAGCCACGCTTCCCTCATGCATCTTGGCAACACATTGCTCATACATGGATCTCAATGTAGCGAAATCGACGGAACGCAGGTCTGGATTGAAAAAGAGGAAATCGACCCGCTCCATTTTCCGAAGCACTCGCTCCAAGGCTTCTTGCGCCACCCCCTCCTCCAAGTGGATATTATGGAAATCGGCATGCTTGTAGCTCAACCCAGCAAACTTAGCCGTATCGCCCTCCTCTATCGTCCACAGTTGCGACTTGGAATCGGGAGCAGCCATATACATGGAAGACAAGCCAAACGAAGCCTTCAGTTCTAAGAGGTACTTGGATTTAGCGTGATTTACCAAACGAAACAGCAACTGGCCATAAGAGGGCAACAGGGAATCTTTCTTGACTTCATCCGAAATGCGTCGCATCTCCGACTCCCCAGACTCCGTCTTCACTTGAAGTTGTTTCTTTGTCCGCAATAGTGCTTCCCTAACTTTTTCCACCAATTCATATTTATAGTAAGGCAACCGCTCCTCAATCACCTTTGTCACCAAATAAAAGACAAAAGGGGAGTGTACGCCGAAACCTTTTCTATGTTTCGAACGAAAAAAGTAACCCAACCATTCCGAAAAAGGATTCACCTAACCTGATTTTTTTGACAAAAAAACAAAAAAACAATGGAGAGAGCAAAACTCTCCCCATCTATTTATACTTTAAGATAAGGTATAATTACTCCTTAACGCGCTCCAAATAAGAACCGTCGCGAGTATCGACCAAAATCTTCTCACCCTCGTTAATGAACAATGGCACACGAACCGTAGCACCTGTCTCCACCGTTGCTGGCTTCAACGTGTTAGTAGCCGTATCACCCTTCAATCCTGGCTCTGTGTATGTGATTGCGAGGACTGTCTTAACAGGCATCTCTGCAAAAAGAACCGTCTCAGACGATGCGTCGAACACAACTTCAACAACATCACCCTCTTTCATAAACTCAACACCCGTAATCAAATCATGCGCAATAGGAACTTGCTCGAAAGTCTCGTTGTTCATAAAGATGTAGTCTTCGCCTTCCTTGTAGAGATATTGGTGCTCACGACGCTCCACACGAACATCTTCCAATTTCTCACCGATATTGAAACGCTTCTCAACTACAAGTCCGTTTACAACATTCTTCAACTTTGTACGCATAAACGTGTTACCCTTACCAGGCTTCACATGAAGGAACTCTACACAAAAATAAAGCTTGCCATCCATCTTGATGCAAGTTCCATTCTTAATGTCTTGTGCATTAATCATATAAATATTGTCTTAAATTAAAAATCCACCTAAGTGTTTCGATTTGCAAATTTACTGCAATTCCGTAAATTTCAAAATAGTATGTTTACAAAATGTGACCTTCTAAAGAGAATAACGGAAAAGTTCATTATCTTTGCAGCCAATATTACTATTACTAATGTAATGGCATAGCTCCAAAATGCCGTAATTAAAAACGATTATATTTTTACGATGAACTTTGTTGAAGAACTCAAATGGCGTGGCATGATTCAAGACATGACGCCTGGAACAGAAGAACAACTCCAAAAAGAGATGACAACCGCATATTTGGGCATTGACCCCACTGCGGACTCCCTACATATAGGCCACTTGGTGGGTGTCATGATGTTACGTCATTTCCAACGCAGCGGACACAAGCCCATCGCCCTCATCGGCGGCGCAACGGGCATGATTGGAGACCCCTCCGGAAAATCCCAAGAGCGTGTCCTCATCGACGAGCCTAAACTCCGTCACAACCAAGAGTGCATCAAGAAGCAATTGGAGAAGTTCCTCGACTTCAACAGTAACGAGCCCACCGCAGCGGAACTCGTCAACAACTCCGACTGGATGAAGGACTTCACATTCCTCGATTTCATCCGCAACGTGGGCAAACTCATCACGGTCAACTACATGATGTCCAAAGACTCCGTAAAACGTCGTTTCACAGGCGAGAACGGTGCAGACGGAATGTCATTCACCGAATTCTCCTACCAACTCCTCCAGGGCTACGACTTCGTTTACTTAAACAGCCATAAGAACTGTAAGATCCAGTTGGGTGGAGCTGACCAATGGGGAAACATCACCACGGGTACGGAAATGATCCGAAAAATATCCGGTGGAGAAGCGTTCGCCCTCACCTGCCCTCTCATCACAAAGGCTGACGGAAAGAAATTCGGAAAGACGGAGTCTGGCAATGTATGGTTGGACAGAAGATATACATCTCCTTACAAGTTCTACCAATTCTGGTTGAACGTATCAGACGATGACGCAGCAAAATATATCAAGATATTCACCAGCCTTCCTAAGGATGAGATCGAAGGACTCATCAAGGAGCAAGCTGAGGCACCACACCTCCGCCCTCTTCAAAAGAGATTGGCTCAAGAATTGACCATCATGGTTCACTCAAAGGAGGACTACGAGGCTGCAGTAGAGGCATCCAACATTCTTTTCGGCAACGCAACTTCCGAATCCTTGCGCAAACTCGACGAAGAGACTCTTCTCTCCGTGTTCGAAGGCGTTCCTCAATTCGAGATCGCCAAGGCCGATTTGGAGTCTGGCATCAAAGCCATCGAATTGTTGACAGAAAAAGCCAACGTCTTCTCCTCCAAAAGTGAAATGAGAAAGTTGGTTCAAGGAGGCGGACTCTCAATCAACAAAGCAAAACTCACGGAGGCGGAAGCTACTATCGACAGTTCATTCCTACTGAACGGAAGGTACATTCTCATCCAGAAAGGTAAAAAGAACTACTTTTTGCTTAACGCGAAATAAAAATTTCGCCCAAAGCCTTGCAGATATTCCAAGAAGTTGCTACTTTTGCAACGCTTTTGAAACACAAAGCAATTCAAGGATTGTCTCATGGTGTAATGGTAGCACTACAGTTTTTGGTACTGTCTGTCGAGGTTCGAATCCTCGTGAGACAACTCACAAAAGGGCTGATTGGCGAAAGTCGATTAGCCTTTTTTGTGTAAAAGCATCTATCCTACTTTCAAAACACATTGTTGCCCTATAAATTGGCTGTTTCTGAGTCTTAATCTACATAAACAATCTAATTTCATACCACATCGAATATAAAAACACGCTCAATCGACCATTTTATATCACATCGAATATAATTTCTCTTCGCACGACTTCGGTTTTCAGCCCGACCTAGCCCTCACATCTTTTATCCAACAAAAAACCCCGACCTTTTCAGCCGGGGTTCCCTGTATTTACTTAGCGAAAACGCTTATTTGCTAACGATAGCCAACGTATCGGAAGCAATCATGTACTCCTCGTCTGTTGGAACGACGATGACAGTCACCTTAGAGTCTTTCGCACTGATGACTTTCTCCTCGCCATGGACTGTTGCATTAACAGCCTTGTCGATTTTCACACCAAAGCACTCCATGTTGTCGCAGATGGACTCTCTGACCACATCCACGTTCTCTCCGATACCACCAGTGAAGACGATGATATCGACACCACCCAAAGCAGCCACGAATGAACCGATGTACTTCTTTGCACGATAGATGAACATATCCAATGCAAGCTTAGCTTGTTCGTTTCCTGATGCAATGGCAGCACGGACATCACGCATATCTGACGACACGCCAGAGACACCCAACAATCCACTCTTCTTGTTCAAGATGTTGGAGATGGTCTTTGCATCGTATTGCTTGCTCTCCATTAAGTAGGTAACAGCTCCAGCATCGATATCGCCTGCACGTGTACCCATAACCAATCCCTCCAATGGAGTCATACCCATCGTAGTATCGATGGACTTGCCGTCTTTGATGGCTGTGATGGAACCTCCGTTACCAATATGGCAAGTAATCATCTTAGTGCCTTCAGCCTTCTTACCCAAGATCTCCAAAGCACGTTGTGACACGTACCTATGACTCGTTCCGTGGAATCCATACTTACGCACACCATCCTTTTGATATAGCTCGTATGGCAAAGCATACATGAACGCCTTCTGAGGCATGGTCTGGTGGAATGCCGTATCAAACACAGCCACTTGAGGCTTGCCAGGCATCAACTTCGTGACAGCAGCAATACCCTTCAAGTTAGGTGGATTGTGAAGAGGGGCAACTTTGATGCACTCTTCGATGTTCTTGATGACTTCATCCGTGATGAGTACACTCTTGTTGAACTTCTCTCCACCATGCACGACACGGTGTCCAACGGCATCTATCTCGTCCAAAGACTTGATGGCGCCACGCTCTTTAGAAGTCAACGTCTCCAAGATGAATTCGATTCCGACCGTATGCTCAGGAATCTCCTTCTCCAAGACCTCTTTCTCTCCGTTAGGCAAGGTAAGCTTCAAGAAGGAATCTTTCAATCCCACTTTCTCGACACCACCTTGTGCCAAAACGTTGTTGGCAGGCATCTCTATCAATTTGTATTTGATAGAAGAGCTACCACAATTTAATACTAATATCTTCATGTCTTTCAAAATTATTTCTTAGCTGAGATAGCTTGGTTGGCTGTGATGGCTACCGTCTTGACAATGTCGTCAACTGAACAACCACGAGACAAATCGTTAACTGGAGCAGCCAAACCTTGAAGGAATGGACCAAGAGCTGTTGCACCTGCCAAACGTTGAACCAATTTGTAAGAGATGTTACCCGTATTCAAGTCAGGGAACACCAAGATGTTGGCAGTTCCGGCAACCTCGCTGCCTGGAGCCTTCAATTGAGCGACCTTTGGAACCAAAGCGGCATCTGCCTGCAACTCACCGTCAAGCTTCAACTCTGGAGCCATCTCATGAGCCTTAGCGGTTGCCTCAACTACTTTGTCAACCATCTCGTGCTTTGCACTTCCTTTTGTAGAGAAGCTCAACATCGCAACGCGAGCCTCAGGGAATCCGAACACGTTAGTAGCAGTCTTAGCACTACAAACGGCGATTTGAGCCAATTGGTCAGCATCTGGACATGGCGTTGCAGCACAGTCAGCAAACAACATCTTACCGTCGTAACCATACGTCTTATCCTTCAAGATCATCAAGAAAACACCCGAAACACAAGAGATGCCTGGCTCTGTTTTGATGATTTGGAATGCAGGACGAAGCGTATCGCCTGTTGGGCTACCAGCACCACTCACCTCACCGTCTGCGTCGCCAGCCTTGATCATAAGGCAAGAGAGGTATAGAGGATCCTTCACTGTCTCAGCAGCTTTCTCTGGAGTCATACCCTTCTTCTGTCTCAATTGGAAAAGGAGATCCGCATATTTTTGAGCGTCAGGATTGTTCTCAGGATCGATGATAGTGGCTTTGTCGATGTTCTTCAAGCCATACTCTTTTGCCATCGCATTGATTTTTTCCTTGTTGCCCAAAAGAATGATTTTGGAAATTTTTTGTTCGAGGACAGCGTCTGCAGCCTTCAAAGTTCTCTCCTCAGTTCCTTCTGGGAGAACGATGCGTTGAGGATTAGCCTGCGCACGTGCAATGATGCTTTCAATTAGATCCATATCGATATATTTTCTTTGTATTTTGTATGTCTATATTCTAATCAATAATGCAAAATTAAGAAAAAACTTCATTTTGTTATCTTTAGATTGCAATTTTGTAGTCGATAGGCGGTTTATTTACAAATTTCTAATTTTTTCGACATCCGCACACTCCCCTATTCGAAAAGATTGCGGCATTTTCAATCAAAGACCTCCTTGAGGACGGCAAGCGATTTCAAATCGCCGATGCTCTGCGTATGAAGCCGGTAGTACTCAATCATCTTCTCTATGAGTTCGTTCCGTTCGTTCCGACTGAAACGGAAGAGGTGCATGTTCCGATAATTAATGCGGGTGATGTATTGCAGGATGGGAGAAGAGCCCGTCTCGATATAGGAGGAATGGAAAGGCTTTGATTGCACAAACGAAGCTTGTTTCAGATCAAAATAGGGATAGTGGGTCAAACGGTCAATATCCGGCCACAAGCCCAAGAAAAAGGACAATTTAACGAGGAACGCTATGTGGAAATTGCTGATTCCGTTTTTGACTGCATCCAAGTAACGAATGGAGTTGTGTACAAAAAGGAATAACGATTCGTCCTTCTCACTTGTCTTCAAGACATTATATAAAACTTCTGAAAGGAAAAAGGCTATAGCATTTTTATAGGGGTTAAAAAGAATGTCGTTAATGGGTGTCTCCACCTTCATCTCCTTGATTTTCTGCAAGTCACGATTGACTCGGTGCTCCGCCTCAATCTCCACAAGGGATAACGGTTGGATAAAAGCCGTCTTTTTCCCGCCACGCTTGCTTTGCGCCCCGAAGAGCAGATAACTACACCGGCCGAACTCTTCGGTATAGAGATGGAGCACAAGGGTGTTGTCCTTAACCTTGACGCTTCCTAAAACGATGGCTCGGGTCTTGCTTAACATGACGGATTATTGGATGACGGTGATATGAAAACATTGCTGCTTATGCTCCCGCATGACCAAGCAACACTTCTCCGAACGCATCTCCCGCATGGTTTGGGTCAAGATGTCTTGAATGTTTTTGTATTGGATGACCTGCTCGTCCTCGTTCCTGAAAAAGTCCATGTAGGAGATGTCGAACGTGGTGCCGTACAAATGCGAGGTGGTGGAACGGGTGGCGTTCTTGTTCCTTCGGAAGAGCCTGCACTGGCTTTCGTCCGTACGAAGGGCGGAAGTAACATAGATGGCATACTCCTTTTGCCTTTTTGCCTTCAAGTTGTCGTTAAAACGCATTCCTATCTCCTCCAAAAGGCTAATGGCCTCTGGAGTCAGGTAAGGGAAAGAGTGCTCCATCTCCTTCAACTTATAGTATTTACAGTCACGGAGGGGCACAAGCAACCCATTCTTCACCAAAGAATCTTTGGCTTGTAAAAAAGCCTTGTCCTTTTTGTAACCGTAAGCCAACCCAATGTGTTGGGCAAAAAGCAGGTGCGTCGTGTTTTTATCCCGCAGTTTCGAGGTGGACTCGATGCTCTCGAAATATTCGCAGGTTGCGGAGGCAATCTCCTTCGTCTGACCCTCTTCGTAGAGTGGAATGGTGTCGGACTGTAAGACACGGATCTTCTCCACAAGATCTCTTTCTATCATTTGGTTTTTCGACTCACAACCGACCAAGAAAAGAATTCCCCCAAGTAACCAACAGCACATCAGCCTTGCGGCCATCACACGAATTTCACCCATGCATTTTCCTCCTCTATTGGGCGTTTTCTTGGTTGGAAACAGAATCGTCACTCTTGACAGGAACAAGGTCCTTGGAGTAGCAACGCCTACGGATATACGGCTCCTTCTCGTAATTGTTCCAAACATTCACAGCGTTGATGTTGCTTTCCAACTGCTGGTTGGAGATGGCCACCTGCACATGGTTGGCGATGTAGGCTTTGTTCATCTCCACATAGTAGAGGGAGTGAATGCCTTTCTTTTGCCAATCGGGGTGTACACCATTAAGCATCAAGTCAATGGAATCGGTTTTCTTCAACGCACGAAGGATATGGATGAATCCGAATGGGAAGAGTTTACCCTTCGCCTTCTGGTAAGCCCTCGACAAGGAAGGAATGGAGATTCCGAAAGCGACCACCTCGTCGTTCTCGTCCACGACAAAGCAGACCAATTTAGGATTGATGAAGGAGAAGTAACTCTTTATCAAGTCGTCGATCTCCCTATCTGTCAATGAAGAATAGCCATAGAGGTTGGAGAAGGCCAAATTCAACGTATGGAAGAGCGAATGCCCATATTTCAAAATTTCTTTCTTTTTGGTAAACGTCAGAACCTTCAATTTGTATTTCTCGGCAATGAGTTTATTGATGCGCTCCATCTTTTCAGGGATAGGCTGGGAGGCATTGAATTTGAATTGAACCCAATCCTCATCACGCTTGTAACCCAACTCCTCCATAAACTGAGGATAGTAGGGATAATTGTATATGTTTGAGATGGTCGGCAATTTGTCGAATCCCTCGACCAACATACCCTCGTTGTCCATGTCGGTGAAGCCCAACGGTCCCTGAATATTGACCATGCCTTGCTCCTTACCCCACTCCTCAACGGCTTGGAGAAGGGCCTTGGCCACCTCAATATCCTCAATAAAGTCAATCCATCCGAACCGCACCTTGTTACCCCACTTCGCATTGGCGGTGTGGTTGATGATACCAGCTATACGTCCCACGATCTTTCCGTCTTTGTAGGCCAACCAATACTTCGAGGTGCAATGTTCGAATGCCGGGTTTTTGTCTTTCGACAACAACTTCATCTCGTCCACATTCAACGGTGGCACCCAGAAAGCATTTCCTCGGTATAAATCATGGGGAAATTGTATGAACTTTTTCAAATCCTTTTTGGATTCGATGGCTTTAACTTCTATCATAATATTCTATTTATGAATGTTCTACCATTTTATGGTTCCCTTTATTGCCCAAAAATCAATTGAAGAAGTCTGGTTTCTTCTTACGAGCCTCCTCCATGGAGAGTATCTCAGCCTCCTTGGACTTTTGCGCCTTTCGCAAGGCCTCTTGCTCCTCCCATACCTTACGGGCGTAAGCATCCCTTGTCTTCGGGTTCAAAATTTGGCTGGCGGCATAAGTGTTTTGCGAAGCGTCCTTCATGTGCATGACGGGAGCGTCGTAGAGAGGGGCAATCTTCACCGCCGTATGAATCGGAGATGTCGTAGCGCCACCTATCATCAGCGGAATATGGAGACCGTTCTGCTGCATCTCACTTGCCACATGGCACATCTCCTCCAAGGATGGAGTGATCAGTCCGCTCAAGCAGACGATATCAACCTTCTCCTTGATGGCGGTTTGGATGATTTGTTCGGAAGGAACCATCACGCCGAGGTCTATCACATCAAAATTGTTGCAAGCCAAGATGACAGCCACAATATTTTTTCCGATGTCATGCACGTCGCCCTTTACAGTAGCTATGAGTATCTTTCCAGCTTTCTGACTTTCGCCGTTCCGCTGCGCCTCGATGAAAGGTTGTAGGATGGCCACCGCCTTCTTCATGGTTCGGGCGGTCTTGACCACTTGTGGAAGGAACATCTTGCCGGCACCGAAAAGTTCACCGACCTTGTTCATGCCGTCCATCAAAGGCTTCTCGATGATCTCCACCGGATTCGGATAGATCTCGCGAGCCTCTGCCAAATCCTCTTCAAGATGGTCGCCGATGCCCTTTATGAGGCAATATTCCAACCGTTCTGCCAAAGGTTTTGTACGCCACTCCTCGGTATGGCTCTGCTTGTCGTTGCCCGCCTGCTGTTTCTTTAGTTCCTCGGCAGCCTCGATAAGTATTTCCGTTGCGTCGGGACGTCTGTTCAAGACAACATCCTCCACCTTCACAAGTAGGTCTGCCGGAATATCTTCGTATATCTGCAACATACCGGCATTCACGATACCCATGTCCATACCCACCTTATAGGCGTGGTAGAGGAAAACGGAGTGCATCGCTTCACGGATAGGATTGTTGCCTCGGAAGGAGAAGGAGAGGTTGCTGACACCACCGCTAATCTTGGCACATGGCAAATTCTCGCTAATCCATTTGGTGGCATTGATAAAATCAACACCGTAGTTGTTATGCTCCTCGATACCCGTGGCTACGGCCAACACGTTAGGGTCGAAGACTATATCTTCCGGAGGGAATCCTACCTTGTCCACCAATAGATGGTAGGCCCGCCCGCATATCTCTATCTTTCGTTCGTATGAGTCGGCTTGACCTTTTTCGTCGAATGCCATGACGACAGTGGCGGCACCATAGCGTTTAATCAAGCGCGCCTTCTCCAAGAACTTCTCCTCGCCCTCCTTCAATGAAATAGAGTTGACGATGCATTTTCCTTGCACGCACTGCAAACCTGCTTGAATGACATCCCATTTGGAGGAGTCGATCATGATGGGCAGTTTGGCAATCTCCGGCTCAGAGGCGATGAGGTTGAGGAAGTTGACCATCTCTTGCTTGGCGTCCAACATGGCATCATCCATATTGACATCGATGACTTGCGCTCCGTCCTCGACCTGCTGTCTGGCAATGGAGAGAGCCTCCTCGTATTTCTTCTCGCTGATGAGGCGGAGGAACTTCTTAGATCCCGCCACGTTGCATCGTTCACCGATGTTGACGAAGAGGGAACGTTTCTGCCCAGGGTTCTCGTTGTCGCGAGAGACGATGGTAAGGTCTTCCAAGCCCGAAAGTTTCATGTTTCGGTCCCGTTTTTTAGGATGACGGACCGGCGCACCCTTTATCAGTTGGGCGTATTGGGCAATATGGTCAGGCGTCGTACCGCAACAACCGCCTATGATATTGACGAGGTTCTCGTCGATGTATTCTTTGACCTGCTCCGCCATCATCTCAGGTGTCTCGTCGTACTCACCAAACTGGTTCGGAAGGCCCGCATTAGGGTAGGCACTGACAAACCAAGGAGCGCAGTCGCTAATCTCCTGCAGATACGGCTTCAAGTCTCTCGCACCAAAGGAACAGTTTAGGCCTACGGACAAGATGTCGGCATGGGCAACCGAATTCAAGAACGCCTTGATGGTTTGACCCGAGAGCGTACGACCGCTGATATCGGCAACGGTGGCAGAAAGCATGATATAGACCTTCTTATTGGTGGCGATCATGGACTCTTCGGCAGCGAAGATAGCCGCTTTGGCATTCAACGTGTCGAAGATTGTCTCGATAAGCAGGGCATCCACTCCTCCCTCGATGAGGGCAGTCATCTGCTCCTTGTAGGCCTCGACCAATTCTGCGTAGGTGATGCCTCGCAAGGCGGGGTTGTTCACGTCAGGGGAGATGGAAGCCGTCTTGTTGGTCGGACCGACCGAACCAGCCACGAATCGAGGCTTGGAAGGATCCTTTGCCGTGTATTCGTCAGCCACGGCACGGGCAATCCTTGCCGCTTCCAAGTTGAAACGCCGGATTTGATCCTCCATACCATAGTCGGACATGGAGATGCGTTGCGAGTTGAAGGAGCAAGTCTCGATGATATCGGCACCCGCTTGGAGATACTTCTCGTGGATTTCCCGAATGACGTGGGGTTGTGTCAAGCACAAGAGGTCGTTGTTGCCTTTTTGGATAAGAGGCGAGTCTGCAAACTCCGTACCTCGATAATCCTGCTCCGTCAGATGATATTTCTGTACCATAGTACCCATACCACCATCCAGAATCAAGGTTCTGTGTGACAATTCTGATTTTAAGTCGTATATCATACTTGTTGAATCTCTCGTTTAGGGTACAAAGGTATTAAAAAACATCCTTTGTAACTCCCAATGGAGCCAATGATTTTCGGCACAATCCGATTGAATAGTGTCAGTTAATTTTTAATTTTGCAAAAAACGAGAAAAATATGAGAAGTACAAGGAAGAGTGTGGGAGGAAATCCGAAGAACCCGTTCCGTTTCAAGCCGGCGGGGAAACCCAAAGTATCCGGAAAGAGAATTGGAAAGTCAAAGCCCGAAAAAGCCAACAACCAATTGAACAAACGGGTAAAGAAATAATAAGAAAGGCTAACCAATCTTTCGACCCGTTAGCCTTTTGAAAGTTGTCTCACGAGGATTCGAACCTCGACAGACAGTACCAAAAACTGTAGTGCTACCATTACACCATGAGACAATCCTCATTTGCTTTATTTTTCAAAAGCGGTGCAAAGGTAAGCACTTTTTTTTTATTATGCAAGAGAAATCGTGTCTTTACCTGATTTTTTCGGAAGAAATCCATGAGAAAATGCGAGAAACATAGAATTCTATATTCACATACCCCCATAATCTTCCCACCTACATCTGCTATACAGTTAGCCTGCAACCCCAAAACAACCTACGAACAAGGCTTTTACACTCCAACATCAAGAAAAAACAAACGACTCCCCATGATTCAACATCAAAAACATGCAAAATAAGGCATTCAAATCATCCAAAATCTGCAAAATAAGGCATTCTAAAACTTCATTTTATGTAAAATAAGGCATTCTACAACCATAAATAACTATAAAACAGTACTTTGTAAAAACAAGGACATTTTACTCTGATTAGGCATTCTCATCTAGGCAAGACAAAGGAAAGCCCACCGCCTCTTTGAAATCGCAAAGGACAAAAACCTCTGCTGTCACTCCACCCACATCAAATCGGACATGACTCCGTCGGAGACGAAAAGACCTGATTCAGAGAGGCGAAGAAAACCGTTTTCTCGAATCAAGAGACCCTCTGAAAGGTATTTGGCGGCATTTTTCAGACAATAATCATACAAGCGAGGGGTGAAATTCTTTTCCAAGAGAGCCAGATCCATTCCCCGCATGGTACGCAAGGTGGTCAATACGAAATCATTGTAACGGGTCTCCAAATCCAATTGTTCCACCTCGTAATAGTCGCCCGCCCCTTGCTGCAGCTTAGCGATGTAGTGACGCGTATTGGAGATGTTCCACTGGCGGGAGATCCCGTTATAAGAATGAGCCGAAGCCCCCACACCCAAGTAAGGTGTCCCATCCCAATAGGAGGAGTTGTGCTTGGACTCCATTCCCAGCTTGGAAAAATTGGAAATCTCGTATTGATAGAACCCAGCCTGCGCCAATTCCGCACGCAACAAGGCAAACATGTCGGCACAATCCTCTTCTCCAACAGGACGAATCTCTCCCCTCTTCGCCAATCGGGAGAGTTTAGAACCCTCCTCATAGGTCAGGCTATAAGCCGACAGATGTTGGACATCCAACGCCACAGCCTTGGAGAGATTCTCCCGCCACGCCTCCATCGTCTGTCCTGGCAAACCATAAATCAAATCGATACTCACATTCTCAATGCCCGCCCTACGAATAGCCTCAACCGCCGAATAGACCTGCGCCACAGAGTGCCTACGCCCCATCAAACGAAGATCTTCATCACGGAAACTCTGCACACCCATACTGATGCGGTTCACCCCCAAGGCAGCAATTCCAGCCACAAAACCATACGTCACATCGTCAGGATTCACCTCAACGGTAAACTCCTCCAAAGAAGAGAGATCGTAGAAACGACGAAGGGTTGCCATCAACAAGGCGAAATCATCGACAGAGAGCAACGAGGGCGTACCACCCCCGAAATAGAGCGTCCGTATAGGAGCACCCGAGAGATAATCGCGTCTTAACTCCAATTCACGACCTAGAGCCGATAGATAGTCTGCCTTGTTCCCCCGATAGGTGGAGGAGTAGAATGCGCAGTAGGCACATCGGCTTTCGCAAAAAGGGATATGTATGTAGAGGGATGCCATCTTCTTATTTTTGTCGAACTACTTTCAATATCTCCGAATGATCGTCGTAGAGCACATGGACAATCGTTACGCCCAAAGGAACCCGCTTTTCGTACCAATTGATTTGGCTATACTCATCAGCCAACAACCGACCGGAAATGTCATAGAGCAGAACCTGCTTAGTCTTTCCCAAGGAAGGCTCAAAAAGGATATATAAATTTCCCTCCTCGTTCACAAAGGCTGTCGTCTCGGGCTTTTGGTAGTTGTCTGGTTGCGATTGGCTAGAGAACCTTTGACACACCACATCCACCATCAACGAGACACCCATCTTGGCCATCGGGTTTTCCCTGAACGAACGCCATTCCCCATTATGATAGAAATAGGCTGTATTCCTGTCGTCCCATCGAGACCCTGAATAAAACAATGCAAAATCCTGTTTTGGATTCTCCGGTAGATCAAAAACGACAAAAAAATTGCCTGAGGCAGAGACTGCAGTGTCCAACCTCAGATAGTTCTCCTTCCGAGTCCACGACGGGGTCAAAATTTCCTTGAATTTATTGGAGTACTGATTATATTCCGTATTCGAAATCTTCAATATTTGTTCATGGAGAAGGTGGGTGGGTTCATCCTTCCCCGAATAGATGGAGACCAGCACAGGACTCTGCTCCGAGAAAGAACCTGAAAAAGGAACGCAGTAGATGCCATAGATTTTGCTGACACCCTCCACCTCAAATTTCTCCGCATAGCGCAAATAACCGTAGCTGTTATGGCCAGAGGCATACCCTTGGGAACTCTCGGTGGCAGGTAGCAACTCATCGTTGGATCGCATATTGGAGAGACGAATGCACGGAGTATCGTTTGGCTCTTTTCCTTCCAGTGCCAATACTCTGGAACCAGTAGGGTCTAAGCATGGAGGCAGATTTTTCCCATCAGTTGAGGACGAACTCCACGCCTTCGATAATTTATAGAAACTATCTGGGCCATTCTTTTCACAATAAGACCGTCCTCCCGACAGTGCTCCCACGATACGGTTGTCTGCATCAAACAAGGGAGAACCGGATGAACCGCCCTCCGTAATACCAGAATCCCAATAGACGCACCAATGAGCCTCTTCCTCAAAGAGGTCGGTTCGAAAACTAATACTAGAGATGTCATCATTTTCAATAGACACCTTCTTTCGGTCTCCTTCCGGATGGTGAATAAGATAGAAAGGTGCTTTTTTCTCTTCTGAAACATTCCACCCCGCATAATAAGGGCGATAATCGATAGGCACCGTCTCACTCATTTTGAGCAATAACATATCATAGTCTGCATTGCAAGCAGCCAGTGAAGCACCAGCCACCGACTGTTCCATGCTCCCTTGTATATCCGAATAGCAATATGGAGTTTCATAATTGAAAAAAAAGACGCAGGTCTCCGCCCACTCCTCATGTACAGGCGGAATATAGTCGGAGAAAAGACAATGAGATGCAGTTAATACATAAGGAGTATCGTCTTGGGCTGTATTGTTTACCAATGAACCTGTACAATAATAAATGCCGTTGACAATGATGAGGCATACACTTCGCTTTTGAGGAAGGTTTCCCCGTTCATCGCAATTCACATCCACCTCACACGAAAGGGACCTATTTTTGGCAGGCAAAGCGCGTAGCCCCAAATAGTCGTGGTTCACCTCTCCTATCCTCAAGTGTCCCTTGAAATCAGCCCCCGCAGGCTCTATATACTCCACAATCACAGAATCGCCCTCAATAGGGGCAATCGGTAAAATACCGCTCTTCTGTCGATTGTCGGAAGTGAATGAACCCAATATGGTGGAGCGGTCGGGTGAATAGAGAAACACTTTCGCCTGAGGAGGAATCTCATACTCCGTAAACAACAGATTCAGAGAGAAAGCCTTGGGGGAGGTGATGCCGATGCGCCACACTTTTGTGCCATCTTCCAGATAGGTAGTGGCACCAGAGTTCTCCATATCGAAACCCACTTTGAACTTGTGGGCAAACCGTTCCACACCGAAGCCTTGTAAAGAATCCTCCCGAATCAAGGAATCAACATCGAAAGCGGGCATTACCTCGTAGGGAAGCGCATGGGATGATCGTAACCCATTTGATGTCAGCAAATGGGTTGGACAAGGCATTCCACCATGGCTAATCTGTGCAGTGAGGGTTATCACTCTTAGCAATAAGACTATCGTGAAAATTAAATTTCGACTCAGACTCATGTCTATATTGACTCTATTGTATTTTGTAACCAAATATGATCTCTATGATATAGGATTGAAAATAGTGCAAAGCAACCTGCCGCCTCTCTATGTGACAGCCTACTACTCACCCTGATAAAGGATTCTCTTCAACGGCACGTCCCATTCATCGTGGGGAAGGGAGTTCTCGAATTGGCACTCGAAACAGATGCCTATGGTGGTGGCCCTCGTTAGGTGGGGAAGCAATCGATCGTAATAGCCCTTTCCCCTCCCGAGACGATAGCCGGCGGCATCGAAGGAGAGACCCGGCACAAGAGCCAGTTCCACCTTGTCATAGTCGAAGAAGGGTTCTCCAATGGGTTCCTTGATACCGAATGCACCTACGGCAAGGTCGGAGTCTCCTTTATATCTACGTAGTTCCAACTCATCCCCAATAACGGCAGGTAAAAGGAGGTTCTTCTTCTCCCTCCATTTGGAAAGGAACTCATGCGAACAGGGTTCATCCGGCAATGACCAATAGAGCAAAATGCTCTGCGATTCCTGAAATTCGGACAGAAGTTCCAACTTGTCAAACAAGCGTTTTGCCTCGGACTTTTTTGCCTCCTCGCCCATCGCCGCAACACGCGCCTTCATCACTCTCCGCAACTCCTTTTTTCCCATCACGACCTCCTATCTAACCACACGCAAGGTCTCAGAATAGTCATCGTAAACCACACGCAACAAAGTCACACCCTCAGGCACATCCATCTGAGCCTTGTCACCTCGGCACGTCACGCTTCCCAAGAAACGTCCCAACATGTCATAAAGCGACACTTGCGCATGGTCCTTATTCGAATCAAAGAAAACGTACAATTTACCATCCTCCCGCACCACAGCAGAGGTCTTCCTCTTCTGGGTGTACTCTGGTTGCGACACTTGCGACATGCATTGGCAGACCACATCCACCATCAAAGAGGCCCCTCCGTTTGCCAACGGGTTCTCCAAAAATGTATGCCACTCGCCATCATGATAAAAATAGGCCGTATTGCTGCCGTCCGAACGGACATCCGAATATTTGAGTGCAAACTTTCTCCTCGTAGTCCCCGGCAAATCGAAGACAACGAAGAAATTGCCATTGACCGAAACGGCCGAATCCAAACGCAAATAATTCTCCTTGCCCGTCCAAGAATCAACCACAACATCCTTAAAACTCTCCTGCGAAGAGTAGTATTGCGTATTGGCAATCTTCAAGACCTGCTCATGCAACAAATGGGTCGGCTCCGAATCGCCCGAATAGATGGAAACCCTTACTGGGTTTGTCTCCGAATAGGAACCCAAGAAAGGAACGAAATAGATGCCGTAGATCACGCTTGTACCCTCTACCGAGAACTTCTCCGCGTAACGCAAATAGCCTTTGTCGTTATGGCCGGAAGCATAGCCTCTCGAACTCTCTGTTTTGGGCAAGAAATCATCTGTCGGACGGATATTGGACAAACGGACACAAGGAGTCCCATTGGCCTCTTTTCCATCCAACACCACCGCATCCGAATTGAGCGGATCCAGCCATTGAGCCAAATAGAGACCATCCTCCTTGGGCTGACTCCAAGGCTTCAGCAACTCATAAAATGAATCGGGTCCCGTAGTGCTACAATCCGACTGGCCTCCCGACAAGGCTCCTACGATACGGTTGTCCGAATCGAACAAGGGAGAACCAGAGGAACCTCCCTCCGAAATACCCAAATCCCAACGATAGACACGCCAATGACTTCTTTCCTTAAAGAGTGTAGTCATAAAGCTATGCGTAGTGATATCATCACTCTCTATAGCCACCTTCTTCAAGTCGCCCATAGGATGGTGAATCATATAGAAAGGAGGCATCGACACCCCGGAGGCATTCCAGCCCGAATAGTAAGGACGGTAATCGACAGGTACCGGCTCGCTCAACTTAAACAGCAACATATCATAGTCGCTATTGCTGGCTACCACAGAAGCTCCTGCAATGGTCTGCTCCATCGTACCCTTTATGTCTGAATAGCAGTAAGGCACCTCGTAATTAAAGAAAAAGACGCAGGTCTCCGCCAATTTTGCGTCGATAGGAGGATTTGCCCCATCAGGGAAAAGGCAATGGGAGGCTGACAAGACATAGGGAGCGTCATCTTTCGCCGTATTGTTAACCAAAGAACCCGTACAATAATACATACCGTTCACAATGATAAGACAAACACTACGTTTTTGGGGAAGATCGCCCAATTCATTACAATTCATATCAATCTCACACTCTTTGGACTGGAGTTTGGAAGGCAAAAGGCGGAGACCCAAATAGTCGTGGTTCACCTCCCCTATTCTCAAATGACCCTCAAAATCGGCTCCAGCCGGCTCTTCGTATTCCACAATCAACGAATCGCCTGCTATCGGAGCAATCGGCAAAATGCCACTTTCCTGACGATTGGCCGACGTGAAGGAACCTAATATGGTGGAGCGATCAGGAGAATAGAGGAAAACCCTCGCTTGAGAAGGTATCTCAAACTCCGTAAAGAGCAAATTCAAAGAAAGCGCTCCAGACGAAGTGATGCCGACACGCCACACTTTTGTGCCATCCTCCAGATAAGTGGTAGCACCTGAATTCTCCATATCCAAGGAGACTTTGAACTTATATGCAAAACGAAGCGTTCCATAACCAGCCAACGAATCCTCTCGAAGCAAAGAATCGACATCCAACGAAGGCATCGTTACATATATGGATTTATCGGGGGATGTTAATCCTGTTGAGGATCGCAAACCAGAACCGTCCAACAAACGCTCCGGACAAGGCATTCCACCATGGCTGACCTGTGCAGAAACAAAGGAAACGTGTAATAATCCAAACAATAGCAATATTGCGAAGAACGAACTACGGCCTTTCGATTTCATCTTTTTCTCGTTTTAATTAATTTTTTACAAAAATAAGTTTTTACTTTTGTATAAAAGTGAGACATTCTCCTAAATTCAAATTTTTTTTAGTTTGGGAGAGCTGTCTAAGACAAGTTGACAACAAAATGAATTTAGAAATAGAACGTAAATTCCTCTTGAAGGATGACTCATGGAAAGCAGGCAACACTGGCATCCATTATAAACAAGCCTATTTGAACGAACCGGGAGGAAACACCGTCCGCGTAAGGATTGAAGGTGACGAGGCAAAATTGACCATCAAGAGCAAAGCCATAGGCATATCCCGCCAAGAGTTTGAATACACCATTCCTTTGGCCGATGCAGAGGCCTTGTTCCTTTTAGCACGTACGCCCATCGTAGAGAAGTACCGCTATAAGATTCCCTATGCAGGCAACGTATGGGAGGTGGACGAGTTTGTCGGACAAAACGAAGGTTTAGTTGTGGCGGAGATTGAACTAAGCTCTGAAAATCAATCTTTTGAAAAACCCTCTTGGATTGGTGACGAGGTGACAGGAGACAAGCGATATTACAATTCACATTTAGCCCGCCACCCCTATTCTGAATGGAAATAAGCTTCGACAGACATTTCAGATATAAAGACATCCTGCGCACGGTGACACCCGCCATCTTGATGATGATTGTGACTTCCGTCTATAGCATCATCGACGGCTATTTCGTATCCAACTACGTAGGAACAACCGCCTTCGCCGCCATCAACTTGGTGTCGCCGATAGCTATGATCATAGCCGCCATCGGATTCATGGTCGGAACAGGAGGTAGCGCACTTATTGCCAAAACGTTAGGTAGAAAGAAAGAAGAGAATGCCAATCGAATTTTTTCGATGTTGCTGCAGTTTCTCCTATCCATCGGCATTCCGTTAAGCATCCTCCTTTTCTTCTTTGCGAAGGAGATCTGCCAACTGCTGGGAGCAGAGGGCGATCTGTTAGTCGATAGTATTGTCTATACTCGGTTCCTCTCTATCTCGTTACCGGCATTCATGTTGCAGATTGTTTTCCAATCCTTCTATATGGTAGCGGGCAGGCCTCTGTTGGGAACCATCATGTCCGTAGTCTGCGGCGTGGCGAACGTTTTGCTAGACCTGCTTTTTGTCGTCCACCTGCAAATGGGAATCGAGGGGGCTGGAATAGCGACCAATGTGGCCGAGTTCATCGGAGGATTCTTCCCTATTTACTATTTCTCAACTTCACGGAAGGACTTACGCCTAAAACTCATCCATACGAAGTGGATGTGGCGCTACATTGTCAAGACCTGCCTAAATGGGTCTTCCGAATATGTGGGCAACATCGCCTTTTCCATCGTCAGCATCTGCTACAACATTCAGTTGATACGATTTCTTGGGGAAGCAGGAATCGCTGCCTATGGCATTATTCTATATGTGGGGTATATCTTCTATGCCATCATTGAGGGGTATAACATAGCCATAACACCAATCGTCGGTTACCAATATGGAGCGGGGAACAAAAGGGAGCTGCACAATCTTTTCAAGAAGAGTATTGTGATCATGACAGTAGGAGGCTTTGGGCTTATGCTTTTGTCCGAACTCTCCAGCCATCCGTTGGCGGTGCTTTTTGTCGGATACGATGCCTCCTTGACAGAGTTGGCCACCCATGCTTTCCGCATCTATATGCTCAGTTTTGTCATTTGTGGAGTGAATCTATTCATATCGGCTCTTTTCACAGGACTCAACAATGGGGGCGTATCTGCATTCATTGCCATCATCCGTTCATTGGTTTTCGAAACGGGAGCCGTATTCATTCTGCCGTTCTTCCTAGGTTCTGATGGCATCTGGTGCGCCGTCATCGTGGCGGAGGTCCTATCTGTGGGCGTCTCTTTCTATCTGATCAGGAAACATCGGAACCGGTACGGGTATTAAACCTCACAATTTAGACATCGTAGAAAAGCCCTTAATGAGCTTTACCGCACCAACGATAATCGCACCGTAGGCCACCACATACGTTCCGCCCCCAGAAGCGTTGAAGAGCGAGACGATAGTAACAAATAGGCCTATGCCACAGATAACTCCGCCAAGAGCCAAATCCTTGGAGGCTTCTTTCCTGCGTGCTTTTGCAATCTCATCTGTGACTTGCTTCACGATTGTCTTGGCAGCATCTTCGCTCAAACCTTGCTCCACAAGAGCCTTCCTCACTTCCCTAGCCGATTTGTCATGCTTGAGAATCAAATCAGCAACATACTGATAAAGTGCATCTATATTTTCCATATTATCTACTCTCATCTAATCATTTTCCACGACCGCCAAAGGTAAATGTTTTTTTCGGGAAAATCAATCCAAGCACGGGTTTGCAACCATGCCGTGTTATGCCAGACATGGATTTGCTCCCATGTCTGTGTTATGCCGTTCCTTCGGAACTAGGGCATAGCAGATTACATTTTTTTTAATTTCACCTGATATTTCTGAGGCTTGACTCCATATTTCTTTATTCTATATCTATATCTCTCTTCTTCTCTCTCTTCTTCATCTTCATCAAGACCAAATGCTGTCACTTTCGAATAATGATCCAATGGATAGGGTGTTTGATAATAGCCTTCTAATCCTTCTTCCGTAACCCGATAGCAAAACAAGTCCTTACCCATATCCTTATAGACATATCTCGGGTGATAATCCTGGTCTCCTGGCTTCAAAGCAGCGGTATCTCTCTCTATATGTTCAATCCAAAATGAACCATCATACCAATATGAATCGCAATAACGGATGTTCTTTTTATCTCTTTCGTCAATGATTATTTCACTCTGTTCTGGATACTCAAGTAAGAACCATTCTCCATCTAATTCTCCATATTTCCCCGTGTTCTTAAAAAACAGCTGCTCTCGCCCTCCTCTAAACGGATGCTCCCGCAGATAATAGACCGGTTCATCTCCAATCGTTCCCTCATAAAGAAGCGGGGGAAGGTCGGTGTGGTATTTTTCCAACCCTTCACCTGTGATAAGCGCCGCACGTCCGTAGTCGTTCAGTAACGGTTCAATATCAGAGATGTTTATTTTCAAATACTTAGTCAGGTCAAAACGCGAGCTAAGGCTTATCCGAACCTCAATTTTATCCTGGTTAAACTCAAAATTAGACAAATCAACAAGGTCATCTTCATCAATCAATTCGTATCCCAATAGTTTGCATTGAAACAGATAATAGTTCTCTTCACTGAAAAAATCTTCCAAATGGTACAAATCGCCCGTCTTTGGATTAAAATTGTAGTATTTTAAGGTCTCTATTCCATCACTATGGGTAATTGCGATTTTAATACTAAGATTGCGAGAAAAACTGTCATCATAAAATTTTGTCGTCGGCTTGCCCGCGTATGAAAGTCTCACAATATGATCGATACCATCCACACAAGATCCATCGGGTCCATTGAAAACCACACCAAAATTTCTCATTTGAAGTAGTCCGTTCACCTTTCGCTCCACCTCCTTGTCCTCCATCTGTATATATGGAAACTTATAATCATGCCAATTCTTAAGATTGGTTCTCTCAATTGTAAAGATTTTATATCCTTCCAAGGGCTCGAACGGAGTTTTCTTCGTCTCTTCCTCCATTTCATGCGCCACTTCTTTCAGGATATTCTTCAACCCATTATAGATTTTGGAGCAACTTGAAAAAAAAGGTATAATTGCCATGATTATAATTATTGTTCTTATCTTGTCCATATTTATATTGTTTGTTTTGTCGAAATCATCTGTTCTGTGTAAATTTTCCAGCAATCGTGTGTTATAACAAATAAGCGGATTGTTGAATGCTTGTCATCTTGACGACTGCCCAAAGTTAAAAAAAAATCGAGAAAAGAAGGATACAAGGATATGTTTCCCAAAGGAGGAGTCCTTAAAATTCAGTTCATGATAAAGCTAGACTCCCCGTATCACCCACTCCACAATATTTCGTTCCTCTGTGCTGAGGTTCACTCCAATCTTCACTATCTTCTTGTCTGATGCTGTTATTTTCTCGGCATATCGCTTTTCATCTATCTGAGCCAACGCCTCCTCGGCAGAGTGGTCTCGCTTGCACTCTATGATGTAGGCGTATCTCTCCGTCTCGAAGAAAATGTCGATCCGTCCACCCAAAACAGGGCGTTCCAACGACACCTCATGTCCCGTAGAGCGTATCATCAGATAGATCATGTTGCGGAAATGAAGTTCCACCATCTTCGGCTCTGCATTCTCAAAGGGAATTTGACTCATAATCATCTGTATCTGAGCCATGAAACCTTGGGCATCATCTGCCTCGATCATATCTCTCAAGGTCTTTATATCTCCATCTAACTCACTTTTGTCTCTACCCGAAAACTCCTTCATCAAATATCGGACAAAACCATCCTTCACCTCTTCATTAGGGAATCCAAGATGGTAATATTCCCTGCCATCATAGTCCTTGATGGTCAAATAACCACTCTGATAGAGGGCCGCCGTAAGGTTGTCTTCATCATTGCCGAACGATGACATGCTCTCTGCCGTGGCGTCAACCCCATCCTCCAATTTGGATAGGTCGAATATGTTCTTCTTCAGCATCAGAGCCAAGAAACTCGGGGTACCGGTGGCGAACCATTTATTTTCCAATACTTTAGCCTTCAATGCTCCCAACAGACTATATGGATTATAAACGCTCTCACCGTTAATTGAGAAACGATAACCATTAAATTTGCGTTTCAGACGGAGATACATCTCCTCCTTATCCACACTCAGTTTATCCGCAAATGCTTGCACTTCATCATCGAAATAGGAATGCAGTTCCTCCTCTGTGATACCACAGATTGAGGAATAATCATCCGACATTGAGATGTCGTCAGCATTGTTAGCCGCACTGAAGATGCCCAGTTTGCCGTAACGGGTGACACCCGTCAGAAATGCAAAGCGTATGTATTTGTCCGCCTTCTTCATTATGCCGTAGAGACCTTGCAGCGTAATTCTGTTTCGCTCCTTCAACTCAAGGTTGTCCATAACGTCCGTCAGCGGCTTGTCGTATTCGTCTATCAAGATTACAGCCTTTTGCCCCGTCTTCTCATAGGCCCTACGCACCACCCCTGCGAAGCGAAGTCCGAACGTTGTCTCGCTCTCCCGCTTGCCATACAGTTCCTCTTGCTCCATAAGGAAATCGTTTATCACTGAATTCAGCGTATTCTCTTCCACGTATGGGTCGCCCGAGAAATCCAAGTGAAATATGGGATGCTCCGTCCACTCCTTCTCCAATCGTTCCATCGCAAGGCCTTTGAAAAGATCCTTTCTGCCCTGGAAATAGGCCTCCAACGTGGTGGTCAGCAAACTTTTTCCAAAACGGCGTGGACGACTAATGAAATAGTACTCACCAGACTTAACTAACTTATATACAAGTGCCGTCTTATCAACGTAAACATAGTTCCCGCTGATGACCTTTTCAAATGTCTGTATGCCGATTGGGTATTTCATATCAGTTTTATGGGGTTTACTCATCTCCATTTTAAGTTACGATATATACGCAGCCTCTTGGAAACGACATATTTACAAAAATAATAAAAATAGAGACGTTTCGCAAAATAGAGATGTTTTTTGATTTACTTCTTGGGGCACCGCACCCACACATTGGAATGCAAATAGGTGCAAGGCCTCCTGTATCAAAAGCAAAATAAGGAGATCATTGAGAAACCAATGATGCTCCTTATCTTAGTCTATTTTCCTTTATGACCGACAAAGTCAGTCATAACTATAAATTTCCAATAAGCCTAGCTTACATTCTCTCAGGAACTTCGATGCCGAGCAAGCCCATACCCGTCTTGACCACCTTGGCCACGCTCTCGGAGAGCAATAGACGGAAGGCCTTCATCTGATCGTCCGACTCCTTTAGGATAGAGAAGTCGTGGTAGAACTGGTTGTACTCCTTCACCAATTCATAGACATAGTTGGCAATCAGCGCTGGGCTATACTCCTTGCCTGCCTGGCGAACCACCTCTGGGAAGTTTGCCAAGTTTTGGATCAAGCTTGACTCACGATCGGAGACCTCCATATCCTCAGGCAAAGCCGTTGGCAATTGGAAGCCTGACTCTTGCGCCTTGCGAAGCACCGAGCAAATACGGGCATGCGTATATTGAATGAACGGACCTGTATTTCCGTTGAAGTCGATAGACTCCTTCGGATTGAAGGTCATGTTCTTGCGAGGATCTACCTTCAAAATGAAATATTTCAAGGCTCCCAAACCGCAGATACGGGCGATGTTGGCAATCTCCTCTTCGCTACAACCATCCAACTTGCCAAGTTCGTCGGAAGTCTCACGGGCAGTGGCAATCATCTCGTCCATCAAGTCGTCAGCGTCAACCACGGTTCCCTCGCGTGACTTCATCTTACCCTCTGGCAATTCAACCATACCATAGGAGAAGTGTACCAAATCCTTACCCCAAGAGAAGCCGAGGCGGTCCAACAAGATGGAGAGCACTTGGAAATGGTAGTTCTGCTCGTTACCCACCACATAGATCATCTTGTCGATGTTGAATTCACGGAAACGTTGTTGAGCCGTACCTATATCCTGCGTCATGTAAACAGAAGTGCCGTCCGAACGGAGCAACAACTTCTCATCCAAGCCGTCTTTTGTCAAGTCAGCCCAAACGGAGCCATCCTCCCGACGGTAGAACAAACCTTTCTCCAAACCTTCGTTCACCTTAGCCTTTCCGTCAAGGTAGGTCTGTGACTCATAATAGATCTTGTCGAAACCGACACCCAATCTTTGGTAAGTCTCGTCAAATCCTTTGTAAACCCAGTTGTTCATCATCGTCCAGAGGGCACGGACATCGGCGTCGCCATCCTCCCATTTCTTCAACATGGATTGAGCCTCCACCATCAAAGGAGCCTGCTTCTTCGCATCCTCCTCGCTTAGGCCCTTCCCCATCAACTCCTTGACTTGCGCCTTATACTCCTTGTCGAAACGTACATAATAGTCGCCCACCAAGTGGTCGCCCTTCTTGCCGGATGATTCAGGAGTCTCTCCGTTGCCAAACTTCTGCCAAGCCAGCATGGATTTGCAGATATGGATACCACGGTCGTTCACGATGTTGGTCTTTACCACACGGTTTCCGTTTGCCTTCAATATTTGGCAAAGGCTGAAGCCCAACAAGTTGTTACGGATGTGTCCCAAGTGGAGTGGTTTATTCGTATTAGGGGAAGAATACTCGACCATATACAATGGAGAACTCTCTGTCGGAGCAGTAGTTCCGTAGTTCTTGTCAGCCACGATAGCGTTGAGTGTTCCTATCCAGTGATTTTGGGAGATAGAGAGGTTCAAGAAACCTTTGATCACATTAAACTTTGAGACAAGCGGCTCGACACGTTGCAACTCCGCTCCTATTTCCTGAGCCGTCACCTCGGGCGACTTCTTCGATATTTTCAAGAAAGGGAACACAACTAACGTATAGTCTCCCTCAAACTCCTTCCTTGTAGCCTGCAACTGAATCGTCTTTTCATCTACAGATTGTCCGTAAAGGGTCTCCACCACTTTACATACGGACTGAGCCAATGTGTTTTCTATTGCCATTTCTCTATTATTAGGGTACTCTATAAAATCCTATTCTCGGGGGCCTCCATCCAGCCATAAAGGCATAAAGAAGCCCGCCCTTCCTAAGAAGGAGCAAAGATAATGCTTTTGAAAGAATTACGGAAACAAAAATGAAAGGCATAAGCCTTTTTGCCCACACCTACTCTTCTTTCACCGCTTTTGTGATAACGATGACAACATCAGTTCCCAAGCCGTTCATCATACGCAAGGCCTTTATCGCCTGAGCCTCGCTATATTCTCCAACGATCGGAACCCGCATATAGTGTTCGCCATCCCAATCCGAAGAACCGGACACCGTAAAGTTGACAAGGTAATTATTAGAATTCCTCACCGCTCCTGCCACTTGTCCAAAAGAGGAAAACAACTTTCCTATAATATCCAACAATCCCATAACGTAAACTATTAAATTGAACCTATTCAACCTTTTTCAGCGAAAGAAAGGTACAAATTTGCTTATCTTTATCTATAATCATCCCAAAAACAGTGCCGTTTTGTTAGGGGAAAGCAGAATTAGGCCAATGCACTTCGGAAGTTTCCGTTGCCGATTTGGGGAATGTTGGACGCCCCTTATCACGATTAAAAAGCCCAATACCCCTTGCATGGCTAATATTGCATCATCTTTTTTGTATATTTGTCATAGGATAACCAAATAAATTTAGGAAAATGAAATTCAAACCTTTTGTAAACAAGTATTCCACTGCACCTATTGACGAAAAAAAAGTGGCTAAGGTAATAAAAGCATATGGGTGGGATCTCCCAGAAGAACTTCAACACTTCATCTCAGCATGTAAGAATGAAATTTTTGTGGAGAACGACAGTTCCTCTGCCGACTTCAGAGTCTTTTCGCTGGATGAAATCATCAATGCGGAAACGCATTTGAATTCCGACTTCAAATCCAAGAAAATGATTCCTGTGATTGATTATTATGATAACCAGTTCCTTGTGTACCAAATCGACAAACGCAATTGGGGTTTATACAGCATGGACGATGACATCATATTCGATGAAAACGAGTCGATGGAGGAGCTCTTATCATTGAGCAGATATTTCGAAAGGATACTCGCCAAAGCTGAAAGTGGGGATGTAGATGCCATGGTGGAATTGGGCGACTGCTACAATTATGGCATGGGCGTACGGACAAGTGGTTCCAAATCACTCACATGGTATAAAAAAGCGGCTGAGTTAGGGAACTCCGAAGCGATGAAGAACATAGCTGAAGCCTACCGCCATGGAAATGGCGTGAAACAAGACGAGGCAAAGGCGGAGGTGTGGTACCGCATGGCTGCAAATAGTGGCAATAAGGAAGCTCAAACCACCCTTGAAAAATGGTTGAGTGAAAAGGAGAAGGAGAGAACTGAATGGGAACAGAGACAAAAGAAGGCAGCCGAGGGTGATGTCGTGAGTCTAAATTACTTGGGCCGATCCTACTTGGGCGGATATCATCTTGGAGAAAAAGATGTGGAGAAAGGACTCGAATGCCTTTTGAAGGCGGCCGAATTGGGTTATGCTCCGGCCATGGAGTGTTTAGGGGGATACTATGAGAGTGCCTCCCAGGATGAGATGGCCTTGGCTTGGTACAGGAAGGCGGCAGAGCAGGAGATCCCCACCTCGGTGGCTGAAGTGGAAAATCCCCATAGAAGATTAAAGGATCCCATTTATCATTCTATTGTGCATTCGATTGGTAGAGTCGGGCTATTCTATTGGGATGGACGGGGAGTAGAGAAAGACCGGGACAAGGCGATTGAATGGTTTGTCCAAGCTTCCAATATGGGCGAACGGAATATTTTACATGAGCATGCGGCCTTGCTTTTTTGGGGGAATGAGCATGTTGAAAAAGATGTCGACAAGGCAATAGAACTCTTTACTATCTCAGGGAACAATGGTGATATCTCCTCGATGGAGTGGCTCGCCTATTGGTTCAAAAAAGGGGAGCAGGTACCCAAAGACTTGGAGAAAGCAGCCTATTGGGAAAAGAGAATAGAAGAGTGGCGCAACCGAAAATCATAAGGGCCGTTTACTAAACACCCATATAAAAAGCGAGCATCCGAATGAATCAGATGCTCGCTTCTTTTTCCTGTTAACTCTACTATTAATGGTGGAACAAACGGATGCCAGTAAACGACATCGTGATTCCATACTTGTTACAAGTCTCAATAACATTGTCATCACGGACGGATCCGCCAGGTTGAGCGATAAACTCCACACCACTCTTGTGAGCGCGTTCTACGTTGTCTCCGAATGGGAAGAAGGCGTCAGAACCCAATGCCACGCCCGTGTTCTTGTTCAACCAAGCACGTTTCTCTTCGGCTGTAAAGACAGCAGGCTTCACCTTGAAAATCTTCTGCCAAGCACCCTCAGCCAAGACATCCATGTAATCCTCACCCATATAGAGATCTATCGCATTGTCACGGTCGGCACGGCCGATACCGTCCACAAATTGCAAACCGAGTACTTGTGGCGATTGACGCAACCACCAGTTGTCAGCCTTCGATCCTGCCAAACGAGTACAATGGATACGAGATTGTTGTCCAGCACCGATACCGATAGCTTGACCGCCCTTCACATAACATACGGAGTTAGATTGAGTATATTTCAACGTAATCATCGCAATGGTGAGGTCTATCTTAGCCTGCTCAGTATAGTTCTTTGCCTCGGTGACGATGTTGTCGAAGAAATGCTCATCGATCTTCAACTCGTTGCGGCCCTGCTCGAAAGTGACACCGAAAACCTGCTTACGCTCGATAGGCGCAGGCTCGTAGTTAGGGTCGATTTCGATGACGCAGTAGTTACCCTTTTTCTTGGCACTAAGAATCTCCAACGCTTCAGGAGTGAAGCCAGGAGCGATCACACCGTCAGACACCTCACGTTTGATGACGAGAGCCGTAGCCTTATCGCAGACATCCGAAAGGGAGATGAAATCACCGAATGAAGACATACGGTCAGCACCACGCGCACGGATGTAGGCGTTAGAAAGAGGAGAGAACTCTTCGATGTCCTCTACCCAATAAATCTTTTTCTCGACGTCGGAGAGAGGAAGACCCACAGCCGCACCAGCAGGTGAAACGTGCTTAAACGACGTAGCAGCAGGGAGCCCCGTAGCCTTTTTCAACTCGCGCACCAATTGCCAACCATTGAAAGCGTCCAAAAGGTTGATATAACCCGCACGCCCGTTCAACACCTTAATGGGCAACTCGCCGTTCTCCATGAAAATACGAGAAGGCTTCTGGTTCGGATTACATCCATACTTTAATTCTAATTCTTTTGCCATATTATATTGTCAATGTATGTTTTCGATAAAAAGAAGAGCCTACACAATTCGGTCACAAAATTAGTAACTTTGCCGCATTCAAGACTCAAAAAACGCACAAAATCAACGGGCTCACCTTTAAACATTTATTTTACGGGACTAGTCGATTCCCTATCATACGCTCCATATATTGTTGGATAATAGCCTTTAATTCTTGCTCCATCTCCTCCTGTTGAGGCACTTTGCCTTTAAGATTATCAACCATTTTACGATCTTGGAGAGAAAAGACAGCAGTAGTCTTCTGTCCATCAAATTGAAGGACATACCCATACTTAACATACTGATAAACGCCATTTAAGTAATTGACTGCCCAAGTGCTATCTTTGGGAGTATTAAGCAAATCGACACCAAAAGAGACAAAAGGCTTATCATAGCCTAAATAATCTAGAATTGTAGGCATAATATCAGTCTGTTGAGCAATTGCATCTACCATGCCACTACCCAATTCTCCCGAAGGATCATAAAAAATAACCGGAGAACAGAAACCGCCCAAGTCCGTACGATATTCATCAATGGCTGACATATTAGTATGATCACTAGTAATGGCAAATATCGTATTAGAAAACCAAGGCTGTTTGCGAGCCGAATCAAAAAAATGCTGTAACGCCATATCCGTATACCTTATCACTTTAAGTATCGGCATATCTGGATTTTCCTCCTTATATACTGATTCATAACCTTTAGGCACTCGGAACGGATGATGGCTGGACAGTGTAAACAAAGCAGTCATAAAAGGTTGCTTCATTTCCGACATCTTCATACAATAATATTGCAAGAAAGGTTCATCCGAAATGCCCCACCAACCGTCATATGCAGAATCTCCTTGTGTACGTCTATCCGCAACGAAATCCTCTCGCCCATAATAATCTTTAAATTTAGTGGCACGAGCAAATGCCATAAAACCCATCGACCCTCGTTCTGCACCATGGAAAAAGGCCGTTTCATACCCCTTTTCATTAAGACAATCAGCCAAACCTGAAACATGATTAATACTATATGGCGACAAAAAAAACGGCTCAACAAACATCGGTATACTGCTCAAAATAGAGGGCATGCCATCTATTGATTTTCTTCCATTACAATAAGAATAACGATAAGTTAACGCACCGTTTTCTATAAGAGAATCCAAAAAAGGAGTATATCCAGGATATCCCTCAATATGTTTATTATAGGCTCCTATATATTCTCTTCCAAAACTCTCAACTATAAGAACAACCACATTTTTTTCTCGAAATGGATGAGATGGCTTTGGAACATACACAGGATCAAAAAAAGAAGAAAGTGTTTTTTCCGGGAAATACGAAGGAACATCAAACTTATTCTTCCCTATTGTACGAATTAAAGAAAATGGCGTATTCAATACAATAGCCGCCTCAGTGGGTCGGTCACAATAATTATTGGCATTAGAAATTGTGATAGGACGAATGTCTCGTGTCCATCCTCCTCGCATACCTGCAATACAGAAAGGAGTGAATGCCAACAATGAAAGCACCATAAAAAGAGTATAACTACGCCACTCAATTTTCTCCCTGCTCAAACGAGAAATGAAATAAAACTTCCACAGCATATAAGCCACAGCCAAAAGCAATAGAAATAAATACCAATGACTGAAAATTTCCGTCCCAAATATATCACCAAGATTGCCCTCGTTAGAAAACTCTTTAAAGATGGTCGTTGTGGTACGACGCATCGAGAATCGGAAATAAACCGAATCACACATATTAAGAAACAATGCTAAAACATTGACCACAACAAAGACCCACCGACAAATGCGATGCCAAACATCCGTTTCCTTCCAATGCAAAGGAAACAGCACCATCAAGACCCATAGAACATTTGTATACAAAATAGCAGAGGTATCAAACAAGAGACCTCCCCTTATCAATTCCCATAAATGATGAATTTCAAGGTTAGGATACATTGCCCAATTCTCCCACACAAACGTCAAGCGAGAAATAAAATAGACAATATAAACCAACAACAAGTTGAGCAATACCGACCCCAATGGTTCTAATAAAGTCACATATTTTTTCATTTTCTATTTTTCTAATATCATAAAAACACAAATTTGCAAAGTTAAAAAAATAGCCTTACTTTTCCATACCATACTCCTCGTTTCCTTTCCCCCCCCATCAAGATTACTTATCACCAAGTTATCAACACCGCCTGTTTATATCTTTTTTATTTTATTAGCAAATGTCAACAATACCGCCCTAAAAACCGAAAAAAGATGATTTATGTTGCATTTCGTTAAAGAAAAATCTTATATTTGAGTATGGTAATTTATTAATCATATGGAAAGAAAAGAACTGGAAAAATGGATTGCCAAAATAGAAAAGAAAGGAATCTCATCTATTGACAACGATGACATATCCTATTTGTATGGCGAGCAATCCGTCGAAGCTGCTGAAATGAGCTACAACCGAGAGACCACGCAACTACAAGAAATCAAACGTTTGCTGAAGACTCGTTTTGCACAGTGCAAACGCTTCATCTTAAACGTGAAAGGACGTGGAGTCACGGTAAAAGACGTGAACGACCTATGTAATTGTTTCGGACCGATGGAGGGGAAGGAAGTCCTATGGGGCTACGGGGAAGACCCAAACAAAGAACAGACCACTGTCCTTATCGTAGGTAGTTATTAGATCTCCGACTCTCAAAGAGATAAGCAAAGTCTTCAAGGGCTTTGCTTTTTTCGTTATTGGAGGAGTCCCGAAAGGACGGCACATTATAGACAGGGGGAACCCCTGTGTAATGGGCATTTGATAACGATTAGAAGCCTCAAAGAGGCGACACATCCATTAGGTAAACCTCATTTCGTTTCACCCCTTTGGGGGTTCCAATACCATCTGGCTCGTTCCATATAGGGTTTGCCCCTGCCTGTGATGCATCGTCCTTGTCAGGGCTTGCATTGGCAACCTTCCATGATATCTCTCAAAAAGGCACGGCCGTGCCTCTCAACCCTACAGAATCTATATCCCGCTTTTCCAAACCGCCTCGTATCTTATTGTCAAAAGCATTCTATCGGAAAATGATCGTTTTTTCAATCTTCTTCTATAGAAGAGCACAAACGTAATATAATCATCTCCCGAATCCGTATAAAGTTCTTCATAACCATATTCATACGGAACCACATTTTGTTCAACCTGGCAATATGACCACTTCTTTTCACTCTGTTTTTTGAGATAATCTTTGCCTTTCTGAACACAATTCTCTTGTTAGTATTTGGAGAAGTACATAAATTCAATACCAAAACGACATCCTCACTCTCAGTTATTATCTTAACAGATGCATCATGAAGATCCTCAAATAATTTGTACTGACCTCCCGAAGGGAATTGCTGTTCGCCTTCCTCAACATCCCCCAATATATATTTGAGATAGGCTGATTTTCTTATATTTCCATGAGTTAGAAGCATAAATTGAACGTCTTAGTATTCTCTAAATTCGCACACGATACCTATAATCGGTTACTTGCACAAATAATCAATCTTTTTTCTTCTTGTATTTTATATAGTACTCCCCATTTTTTGACAACTGGTTAATACTTTTTTCTTCCGTTGTTTTTAGATTTTTACAAATTTACATCTTTATCTGTACCTTTGTCGTTGTCTAAATTTTTGGGAGTATTATACAATCTTTCCACTTTGAGAGTTTCCAGTATCACCTGCCTTGTTCATCAACCGTTTGGTCTCCTGCAATTCCTTTTGCAAGAGGCGTACACGCTCAGCCAACAGTTCTCGGCTTGGGAGGGCATCTTTAATTCTGATGTTGTTGTACGTTGCCACACCCATTGGGGTGCTGATGCCTTTGAACGACCATTGGACGTCAATCTTATCCATATCGGAGCAAACAAGCAAGCCGATTGTTGGATTTTCATCATCTGTCTTCAACAATTCATCAACGGCATTCACGTAATAGTTCAACTTGCCAGCAAACTCTGGCTCAAATGGCTTGGCTTTCAGTTCACAAACGACATAGCAACGCAGGCGAATGTGATAAAACAACAAGTCTATCTCGAGTGAACGCCCTCCCACAACCAGTTCCTTCTGCCTTCCAAGAAAAGCAAAACCCGTTCCTAACTCTAATAAAAGGTCAGTCACATTTTTGGTAAGAGCTTCTTCCAACTCAGCCTCGTCATAAATCCCATGTTCAACCGTGGCAAAGCCAAAGTCATAGTTTTCTTTCAGAAC